>VGRU01000435.1 GCA_016875255.1 Deltaproteobacteria bacterium | reverse complement strand
GTTCTTTTTCCATAGCATCCCTTTCCATTATTTTCTGGGACTTACCTTATCGTCTATCGCTAACCGATACAGCTTCGGAGGACCCGATAGAAATTTCCTCCCATATAGGCGCTGATTTCGTCCTGAGTGAACCCAACCTCCTGCATTGCCTTGGCCAACTGAACCAAATCCCTCACATCCCTGTATCCTTCGATAAGTCTGGAGAGGTGTCCTCCGCCATCCGTTCCCAAACCCACATGCTCCATCCCCAACCGTTTTTTCATCTCAAGAATCTCTCCGGCCCAGTCCAGAAAACTCATCCGCCTGATCGACTCTCTTCTGTAAGCAAACGGCCACGTGCAGACAACCCCTCCTGTTTTGGCCACCCATTCCATCTCCTTCCATGTCCGGAGCCGGCCGCATTTCGACGGGTCTTCAAAAGAGCACGGGTTTGTATGAGAATCCACAAGGGGTTTCCCGCTCACCTCAACGATCTGCTTCAAAGTACTCATATGGGCATGGGCGGCATCGACCATGATGCCGATCTCCTGCATCCGCTCCACAATTTTTCGGCCTGCCGAAGTCAGCCCCTGGTTTCGGGGCCCTGGATCGAGGTCCCTCCACACCCTCATTACATCTCCCAATTCATTGTTTCGATAGTGAATTAGTGTGATCATCCTGACTCCCATCTCATAAAATTCATTCACACGATCAACCTTTCCCTCGAGAGGGTCGCCTCCTTCAATAGACAAAATGACTCCTGGAGGATGGTTCGGCCCAGAACGCTCCGGGATATCCGAAGCCTTTAACGCCAATCTGGCCTGACCCGATTTAATGATCCCTTCAAGCCACCGGTCTAACTGGGTCTTTGTATTATTGAACTCAGTATCCTGAAACCGGCCCCGGCCGAGAAAGACCTGATCTCCCACTGCGGCAAAAGAACTGGCCGCCATGCCCAGGGTTTTGATCCCCTTAAGCGTCGAACTCTTATCCAGCCATGACGCGTCCCGGCCCGGGGGGACGAACCGATCAGGATGGGCATGGGCATCGATGATCTGTATCACTCGTGTTGAAAGTTTATCATCTTTAGTCACTGGAGGAGTTTTGGCACAGGAAAAAAAATTACCAAAAGTTAATGAAAAACCAAAAAAGGCAGAATAACGAAGCAAGTCCCGTCGATTCATCTCAAATCCTTTCTTCTATTTCATCGGTGATGGTTCATGGGGTCAGGCCACGGAAACACGGTATTTCCTTTTCCTCCCCTTGATCACCTTTTCTTCCATACGTTTCAGCCTTTCTTCAAACGATTTGTCTCTCCGGACAAGTTCTTCCACCTTCATTATCCCTTCACCGATCGTTACCGCGCTCCGCCTGAAATATTCGCCTGTCTCTTTCACCGTATGACCCCCCGCCCTCCTCGCCAAGTACCCAACGACGGCCCTTCCGCGCGCTCCTTCCCGTCCCTTCGTCGCACTGTACAACTTATCTTCTTCTATTCCCATAGCTCTGCAGACCTCCCGGCAAATC
>VGRU01000434.1 GCA_016875255.1 Deltaproteobacteria bacterium | reverse complement strand
CCATGATGCGCTGGGAGACACTCATCACGATGGACATGTCATGCTCCACCAGGATCATGGTCTGGCCCCAGGCTGAGTTTAACTCCAGAAGAAACCGGACCATATCTTCCTTTTCCTCCAGCGTCATTCCGGCAAAGGGCTCATCTAAAACCAACAATTTGGGTTCTAAAGCCAAAGCCCGACCCAGTTCTACTCTCTTTCGCAACCCATAAGGCAGAGAACCAACCGGTTTTTTCCGGATGGGCTGCATCTCTAAAAAATCGATCAACTCCTCCAGAACTCGCCGATGACGAACCTCTTCCTGCTGGACCGATGAGGAAAAGACAGAGGCCAGGCCAAAACCATAATTGCAGTAGAGATGTCGGGCAAGAAGCATATTCGAGAGCACGGTCATGCCCGGGAAGAGTTCAATATTCTGATACGTCCTCCCGATACCCTTTTTTGTGATCTCGTGGGGGTGGCGGCCCATGATCTCCTGATCGTTAAAGAGGATCTTCCCTTTCTGAGGTTTGTAATAACCCGTGATGCTGTTCATCAAGCTCGTCTTTCCAGCGCCATTGGGCCCGATGACGCTGACAAACTCTCCCGTATGGACCGTGAGGCTGACGTCATGGATCGCCATCACCCCTCCAAAGTTGAGAGTTACGTTCTGGACCTCCAGATCAGCCCGCTTTTCAGCGGGCTGATCTGAGGCAAAGATTCTCGGCTGTCCTCGAAATGCCTTCATCGTTCACCTTTTTAGATTCTAAAGGGATAGCTCTTTCGCCTCTCCTCTCTCCCCCTGCGTCAATCCGTTCCAGACTAAGGGGAGAGAGGAGCTAAAGGGAATTTTGAAATCTTCGTTTTGATGGGAGCCACAACTATTTTTTCGGTGTTCTCAATACCTTTAACTCTCCCTTACCGGGGGAAAAGTAATTGGTCATGGGCGTATAAGTGGTATCTTCATGAACCTGAACAATCCTTGTCACAGAGGACCCTTCGTGTTTACCTTTGTCATAGGTAATATTGGGGACAAGGCCGCCAAAATCTTCGTTCTTGAAAGTCTCCATCGCTTTGTTGATCGTCTCCGCATTGATTTTTCCAAACAATCCAGAGGCTCGATGGGCGCTTCTCTCCATGATCATCCCGATGACAACGCCTTCCCAATAAGAGGTATCATACTTATCCACAGATTTATACTTCTTGATGAGGTCATCCATTAACTGCATTCCCCATATCTTATCCGGGGGAAGTGTTCCACAGAAGCTCATGAAGAGACGGTCCCGGATCAGACCCTTGCCAAGTTTAAAGAAATCCGCATCCGTGATCGTCCAGGTCCCGAAAATGGGGCCTTTAAAATCGACACGGTCCGCCGCCGTCAGGGCCCTGATCACTGCCTCGGGAAGCATCTGAACAGAGATATATTCCGCACCCTTTCCTTTTAACCGGAGCACCTCTGTGGAGATGTCGATCGTGGCCATCGGAAATTCCTCGATGCCGACGATGTTGATATTATTCTTTCCAGCGTAGTCTTTGCT
>VGRU01000433.1 GCA_016875255.1 Deltaproteobacteria bacterium | reverse complement strand
CAGGATCGTGTGATCACTTACGCCGATGAGTATTATGGCAAGTACCACCTGGTCATTACGTTCTTCCCTGCGGCCTTCACACCCATCTGAACGGGCGAGATGGAGGGCCATCAGAGGAACCTTTACCTCTATGAGCGCTTCAACGCCCGGGTCCTGGGCGTCAGTCGGGATGATGTGATAACTTTAAAATACTTTGCCAATAGCCTCGATTTAACCTTTCCACTCCTCTCCAATGTCACCTCTTTTCTGGGTGTCAGTGTGGATGCTCAAGTTGAGGGTAGGGCTATCTTCAGCAGACGGACGATTATCATCGATAAGAAAGGTATTATTCGTTATGTGAGGGATGGTTCCCCGGAGTTCAAGGATATTCTCCTCTTCCTTAAAAAACTGAACCAGGAAGGAGGAAAGCCATGAAGAGAAAAAGCCTTCTGATGTTTTGTCTATTTTTAGTGGTGGCCTGGCTTTCCGGATGCGCAACTTTTGAGACGGAGAAAAAGGCTGTTCCCTATCGGTTGACCGCCCAGGGAACGGTGATCTGGGAGGACGAATTCGAGTTCTTGCCACCTCCTCCGGACTGGAAATTACTTCGGGTCGAGACAGGAGAAAACGACATCAATTTCGGTTTCACAAGATCCGACCCCGGGACTTTTCCCTCCATGACCGCATTCGCCTATGATGAAGAGCCTTTTGGCTGCTCAACGAAATTTGAGGATAGGGAAAGGGAATTCTTTAAGCGGTTCCTTTTTAACGCCATCCTGCAGTTTCAGGTCCTTGAAAAAAAGAAGGTTCAGGTGCTGGGGGCAGAGGGATTCGAAGTGACGGTTGAAGGAAAAGACCCCATCAAAAAAGAGAAGGTCAGAGCCAAAGTCGTCTTTGGCAAAAGGGGCGAACGGATCGTCGGTTTCTATATCACCCAGTGGAGGCCTATTGATGGGACCTATGATCTATCCGCTTTTGAAGTCTTTGACAGATTTGTGAAGTCTTTTAAGCTTCTCAAAAAATCCTTTTACGAAACGCTCTGAACGCAAAATTGAAGGTTTAAGGTTCAAGGGTTTAAGAAGGGGTGAGAGAACTCTCTCACCCCTTCCTGTTTAGAGCAGCGAGGATGACACAAGTCACAAAACCGATCAACGAGACGAAAAGGGTCAACTGAAAAGAACCTGTCAAATCCCTCAGATATCCTCCGAGAATGGTCCCTAAAAACTGTCCGATGCCGTGGATCAAGGTGACCCATCCATAGAGGGTCGCCCTCTTCTCCGTCTCCTCATCGCTCACGCATGCCGCAATTACTGTGACCGTCCCCGGAAAAGTGGCACCGAACAGAAAAGCCGAGAGGCCGAGCAGGAAAGGCTGATGGAACAGCAGGGAGATCAATACGGACAGTGAAATGACGCCATGGTTCCAGACCAGAGCTTCCCTTCTGCCTATGCGGTCTGAAACGAATCCCCACATCCATCCGCTCACCACGCACATCCAGCCGAAGATCGACCAGATGAATCCGGCGGTCCCCTCTGCCAATCGGACCTCTCCTACAAGAAAGGCGACAAAATAAGTCACATAGATATTATAGGCCAACCCAAAGATGAAATAGACAAGAAAGATCGCCGGAAGTGTGAGGCCGC
>VGRU01000432.1 GCA_016875255.1 Deltaproteobacteria bacterium | reverse complement strand
CTGACGTTTTAGAAAATTGACGGTGGGCATAACCGATCTTCTGGTCTTTCTGGAAGATATTCATCCATGTCTCACGATCCGATGGAGGTTGAGAAACGGATACCAGAGGAGACATCTCCCATTCATCTTTCTGGAACACTCCAAGACGAACAACCAGAAGGGAGACAAAGATGAGGCCAAATAAGATTCCAATGACCCGGTTCAGTTTTATTCGTTGCATGGCCATCCACCTTTTCTTATAATATACCATGAATCCTTTCCATTCAACTGCATCTATGAAAGTATACGGTCTCTTCCTGCTGGCCTTTTTCTTCGCACTCTTCCTGTCTCAACAGGGCCATGCTTCATCCCCTGGCAAACTCCTCCTCTTTGCGGGTGCGGCAAGCAAGCCTCCGACAGAAGAGGTGGTAAAGGCTTTCCGGGAGAAATTTAAAATACCGGCAGATGTAATTTTTGGAGGTTCGGGGTTTGTCCTTTCACAGATGAAATTGTCAAAGAGAGGAGACATCTATTTTCCGGGGTCGTCCGATTTTATGGAAGTAGCCAAAAGGGAAGGCCTCGTCTATCCTGAGTCCGAGAAGGTGGTCGTCTATCTCGTCCCTGCCATCAATGTCCGGAAAGGGAATCCAAAGGGGATTAAATCGTTGAAGGATTTAACAAAAATGGGAATCCGGTTAGCCATCGCCAACCCGGAAATGGTCTGCGTAGGAACTTATGCTGTTGAAATCATCGAAAGAAATCTGAATCCGAAGGAGAAGGAGGCCCTCAGGAAAAATCTGATCAATTACACGGAAAGCTGCGAGAAGACAGCCAATGTCATCTCCCTGAGGGCGGTCGATGCCGTGATCGGCTGGAGGGTCTTCCAGTATTGGGACCCTGGGCGGATTGAAACGATTTTATTGAAACCCGAAGAAATCCCAAGAATCGGCTACATTCCCATCGCCATCTCTAAGTTTACTCAGGATAAAGCCCTGGCTCAGAAATTCATTGATTTTATTCTCTCAGCGCAGGGGAAGTCGATCTTTAAAAATTATAATTATCTGATGGACCTCCAGGAGGCGCGCCAGTTTACAAAACCGGAAACTCCGGTGGGAGGGGAGTATATCCTGCCAAAAGAATGGGGAACAAGGTGAAAAACAATGAAACGGTTATCAGATGATCAGGTTATCAGGAAGTAGACATCA
This sequence comes from Deltaproteobacteria bacterium, assembly GCA_016875255.1. The sequence continues at coordinate 448 of VGRU01000432.1, read as the reverse complement.
GGATATCCGAAAGAATCATTGCAAAGTGGTCAATTAGCAATGATCAATTAGCAATTTAAAACACTGCTAATTTTGCATTGCTAACTTTACAATTTGCATTCGTTTTTTCGTGGCGCCCTGTTATCCCGGTCACCTGATATCCGAATTTTTTCCGCATACTGGTTATTATTGGGTGATTAATATTTCAACTAAGGAGGACCAATGGGCTTCCGTTACACCATGATCGGCGCCGCTTTTGGCATCTTCATCTTCTACTTCGCCCTTTTAGCATCTCTCCTTTTTTCGACAACCCTGAAGGGTTTCTGGGAATCGCTGGTTCACCCCTCCACCCTCTTCTCCATCCGGCTGAGCCTTATCGCCGCCACGATTGCCACCCTTTTTGCCGTGGTCATTGGTCTCCCGTCAGCCTATGCCCTCTCCCGCTTCCAATTCAGAGGAAAACGAATCG
>VGRU01000431.1 GCA_016875255.1 Deltaproteobacteria bacterium | reverse complement strand
TCGAAGGGATCGAGGGAGTCTATGACCGGATCAAAGGCTCTGCCTCCATCCTCCTTCTTAAAAAAGAGGGTATCTATGCCGCCCGTGACCGTTTGGGTCGAACCCCTCTCGTGCTCGGAGAAAAAGACGGGGAGTATGCGGTTGCCACCGAAACCTGTTCCTTTCTCAATCTCGGTTTCAAGGTCAAAAAGTATCTCGACCCCGGAGAGATCATCCTCATCGGAAGAAAGGGGCTCGTTGAAAAATCACCTGGCCAAAAAAGGAATCATATCTGTGCCTTTTTATGGATCTATACGGGTTACCCTGCCTCAAGCTATGAAGACATCAGCGTGGAGCTCGTCAGGGAGCGCTGTGGAAGGGCTCTGGCTCGAAAAGACGGCGTGAAGGCGGACCTGGTGGCAGGCGTTCCGGATTCAGGTGTCGGCCATGCCATCGGTTATTCCATGGAGTCAGGCGTTCCTTATCGGAGACCATTGGTGAAATATACACCAGGCTACGGCCGGAGTTACACCCCTCCTTCCCAGGAAATCAGAGACCTGGTGGCAACGATGAAACTCATTCCCATTGGGTCGGTGATTCAAGGAAACCGGATCGTTCTCTGCGAAGACTCCATCGTCAGGGGGACCCAATTAAAGAACTACACGATCAAAAAACTTCGGGAGTGCGGAGCCAGGGAAGTTCATATCCGGCCCGCCTGTCCTCCTCTGATGTTCCCATGCCGGTTCGCCCTTTCCACCCGCTCCACCAAGGAGCTGGCCGCTCGAAAGGCGATTCGGGCCCTCGAGGGGAAAGAGATCGAAGACGTCAGGGAATATATTGATCAGCGATCAAAAAAATATAAACGAATGGTGGATTGGATACGCGAGGAACTTGGAGCAACCACTTTGAAATATCAGAAAATTGAAGATATGGTGGCAGCGATCGGTCTCCCCCGTGAAAACCTCTGTCTCTATTGCTGGACGGGAGACTACGATATTTAAATTCGGATTGCGGATTGCGGATTTCGGAGTTCGGAGTTTAATTCCGCACTCCGCATTCTGCATTCCGCAATTGTTTTATTTAGAAAACCTCACAATATCTCCTACTTTGATTCCGTTCTTCGAAAACCATCCCTGATTCATCTCCAGGGCGTAGAGGATCGGTTTGGGCGGCGGGTGAGAGGTCAGGGTCAAGGGTTTCATGTCCGTGATCTTTACAATCCGGCTCTCTCTGTCGATGAAGGCAATGCTAAGGGGGATGTAGGTGTCTTTCATCCAAAAACTGTGCTGCCCCTCTTCTTCGAAGATAAAGAGCATCCCTTCTTCCTTCCCCAGATGCTTTCTCCCCATTAATCCGACGGCTCTCTCTCCCGGAGTCCTGGCCACCTCCACCTGGATCTCTCTTCCCTTGATGAAAAGGGGAATCTTCTGAAGGTTTTCAGAATAAGCCATGGAGATCGGCAGGAGAAGAAAGATAAAGAGGACTGCTTTAATCCTTTGGCCCGGAGACATGTTTCCCCTTTCCACTTCCCTCCCTCTCCTCGATCTGGTCAGCGAGCCTTCGGATCTCATCTCTGATCTTGCCAGTATTCCATTGGATGAATAATACCCAGAGGGGAAGGAGAAGCCAGATGATGAGAAGGATTCCCAGAAAGACGAATATGGCGATACCAAGCCCGAAGGGAAGTTCCTTAAAAATCTGCTCAAAATAAGCCTCCATGCTGTTTTATGACCTCCTTCGTCTGCGGTAGTGTCGTGATTCAGTCATTCGTTCGTGGTGAGCCTT
>VGRU01000430.1 GCA_016875255.1 Deltaproteobacteria bacterium | reverse complement strand
AACTCAGCTTTCAGTCATTTTGACAAATGCCCCTGGAGAGCTTTCAAAGATGTGCGATGTATTGAAGGAAGCCGGCATCAATATTCTCGCGATGAGCATTCAAAACGCCAAGGATTCGGTCAAAGAACTCTTCAATATGAGGGAAAAAACAGGAAGAAGGATTGCTTTGGCCGAAAGCTATCGGGGAATATTAAAAGACTCCTCGGACTATTCTTTGATTCGGATTCTGGTTGATAAACCTTCGGAGGCGGAAAAGGCCCTCACCGCATCGAAGCATCTTCTTTACGCCGATCCGATATTAGTCTTCAAACTGGTGAATCAACCTGGAATGCTTGGAAAAGTTGCAAAACGATTTGGCGAAGCCCAAGTGAACATTGATTATATCTATGGATCCACCATCGAGAATAATCAGGAGGCAATGTTCGTTGTCCATATTGCGGAGGCGGACTTCGATCGGATTAAAGATTCCCTAAAAGACCTTCAATAAGGTAAGGGCGAGATATTTTCAAAAGGGTTCATTAAACCCTCCAAGGAAAGATTAGAATCGGATGGCGGGGTCGGGCCGCCGGAATTTTCGTGGGCTGACATGCCAGACCAGAAGAACAGAGATGACACAGGATAGGATGGCCATTAGAAATGCCCAGAGATAACTCTGTGTTTGGTCAAAGATATAACCCGCCAACCAGGATCCCGCAGCGGCGCCGATTCCAATCATGCTTTCGAGCATTCCATAGATCAACCCGAAATGCCTTCCCTTGTAAAGGTCTCCGGCAATCGACATAAACATCGGCGCAGTGGAGCCCCAGCCCGCTCCAAAAAGAAGGGCAAAGAGATAGAGAAACAAAGCGTAAGGGAAGGTTTGGAAAAGAATGAGACATAGGATGCCGAAAGCAAAGCCAATGCCCCCTAAAGTATAGGTCATCTCCCGTCCCAACCGGTCGGAGAACCATCCCCAGAAGAAACGAAAGCCTGCTGACAGAGCGCCTACGGCCGCAAATAGAGAAGCAGCCCAGAAACGGTCCACCCCGAGATCAACGAGATACTTCACATGATGAACGATGATGATATAAACGCCAAAAATCGACAAAGCGGGATAGAGCAGGAATGACCAGAACCTTGGCGTCTTCATCAGATCTCTAACCTTCTTGTTTTGATTTATTATTTGGGACCCTTCTGGTTCTGCAGAAAGCGTGGGGTTATCTCCATCAACGGAGAGCCCCATGTCCTCAGGCTTGTGTCTCAGAAAGAGGCCGATCAAGGGAAGGGGAATCGTGAAAACAAGAAGGGAAAAAATAAAAAACGCAAAGGGCCACCCTTTAAGAATAATCAAGTGCTGGAAAAGAGGCACAAAGATGAGCGGGCCGAATCCGATGCCGACGCTGGCCAGACCATTGGCCATTCCCCGTTTTTTCTCAAACCAGTGGGAAAGGATGGCAGTAAAAGGGGAGATGCTGAGACAGGTCACACCTATTCCGGCAGTCACACCGAAAAAGAGATAAAAATGAATAAGGGATTTGACCTGTGTGCAGAGAAGGAGCCCCAAGCCCATTAAAAGGATTCCCGGAAGGATCACTTTTCGGGGTTCAACGCGATCGACGAGATAACCGACCACAGGGGCCATGACCATATAGACCAGCATCCCGACAGACTGGGCCCCCGCAGCATCAGCGCGACTCCATTGAAAATGATCGATCAAGGCAACAAAGAAAATGGAGAAGGTGGTCCGGAAGGCGTACCAGAATGCCATGGAGATCATGGCCAGCCCTACAAC
>VGRU01000429.1 GCA_016875255.1 Deltaproteobacteria bacterium | reverse complement strand
CCGATGAAAAAGAGGCGATCTCGCTTTGTTCACCTTTTCCGTAGAACCGATATTGAAATATTGCTTCAAACCTCCCCGGTCCATTCCTGTGCCATTGTCTTTCACCTCAATCATCTGATCGGTCATCCTGATTTCGACCTCTGTGGCGTCGGCATCATAGGCATTGTTGACCAGCTCCCGGATGAGCTCAATGCTCTCTGAATAAAGCCTTTCCCCAATGGTGATCAGATGACTTTTATCTACGGTAACAGGCAGGTATTCCATGGATTTTTACTGGATAGTCATTGTAATGACTTGAGAAGGGTAACTCCTTAAGATGCCTCTTTTTTGACTCTTGCTCCGTGGAGTTCAGTGTTGTTCCGGTGCTCGTTCATACCCCTTTTCAGTTCCAAAAGCCCCATCTCAAATCTTTCGTGTTCTTTCCGGTTCTCCTCCATATGCCGGTCCACCTTCTCACTAAGCATCTGGATACCCTCGATGACTGTATCAAACTTCTCCTTTACATCCTCCAAAACAATATTAAGTTCATCTGACATGACAACTCTCCCTTCACTGAGCTATTACTACCCTAAACACTTTTCCCCTTCATGTCAATCCCAAAATCTCATCTGTGTTCATCCGGCAAAAAAAGGGGTAGGCCTATTACCTAACCCCTTGAAATTCTTTGGTGGTCCCAACGGGGGTCGAACCCGTGTTACCGACGTGAGAGGCCGGTGTCCTAACCACTAGACGATGGGACCCTTAAAAAAATCAATTAGCAATGATCAATTTACAATTAGCAATTTTCAATAAAATCCAATCGATTATTACTAAAAACAACCACCTTGCTATCGAGTTCAAATTAACTCACAACCCTTCAAAAATCAAGAGATTTCTGAAAAAGTCCAGAAATCTCTGATGACACCCCTGCCTGCGGCAGGCAGGTGCGTCATCAGAGAGCGAAATATAGTTTTTCATAGCTCTCATCAAGCAAAAATTGAAAAGAGACCGATTTTTTCTTATAATTGCTCTGCAGGCAAATCCTTATGATTCCCATTCGAGATGCCATTCGATCAAGAACCTTTCCAGTGGTCAATGTCCTGATCATTGCCGCCAATATCCTTGCCTTCTTCTGGCAACTTTCCCTGGGTCCCCAGCTTAAAGAGGCTTTCCTCCTCTATGGAATTGTCCCAATCCGGTATTCCGATCCTGGCCTTTCGGCCCAATTTACAACCTTTGAACAGGTCTTTCCCTTCATCGCCTCGATGTTTCTGCATGGCGGTTTCATGCATATCCTCGGCAATATGTGGTTTCTCTATATCTTCGGAGATAACATCGAGGACAGGCTCGGTCATATTCGTTACTTCATCTTCTATCTCCTCTGCGGAATTGCAGCGGGGGTTATCCATCTTTACACCAACTGGGATTCCAACCTTCCTACCATCGGAGCAAGTGGCGCCATATCCGGCATCATGGGAGCTTACCTCCTCCTCTATCCCCGCTCTAAGATTCTGACATTGATACCGATCTTCTTCTTTATCCAGTTCGTTGAAATCCCCGCCTTCATCTTTCTTGGCTACTGGCTTCTTATCCAACTATTTTCGGCAAGTCTGACGCCTAAAAATGTAGGGGGAATTGCCTTCTGGGCTCATATCGGCGGGTTTGTCGCAGGCCTCGTCTTCATTAAGATTTTTGACCTTCTCCCCAGAATGGGCATGGGTCAGAAACTCCGCCATTATACCGATAGGAAGGCCACGCCTCGCCTCCAGTCCATCTCTCTTCAATCCTCTCCAGAAGAACTGGATCTTCATGGAGAGGTCAGGAT
>VGRU01000428.1 GCA_016875255.1 Deltaproteobacteria bacterium | reverse complement strand
AAAACGTTTGTGGCCTTTAGCATCATCTCTTAGTCAAAACTGATGAGTTCAGTATGAAATTCCTTTGCCACCTGAATGACGAGGGCATCCATTCCTCGGGCACCCGTTTTGGCTGCAAGATCGGCAGATTTCCGCCTCCTGGGGTCGGACCAATCTAAATGCTTGACTTTATGGATGAAGATTAAGGAAAGGTTGTGTGTTTTCGGGCTTAGAAGGGCTTTTTCGGGGTCAAAATAGCGCTTCCAAGGAATCTTCCGATGGTCACCAGAGCCAACAGGCATTGTTGAGGGGACGTTTACAGGGCATGCTCGATGAATGGGGACGGCAAAGGTTTTTCCACATAGGTTATTGGAATTGATTCTGATAAAGTGGGAGAGTAGGTCATTACCTTGAGATAATGACTGACAGGCGGTGTCGTGATAATTCTGATAACGATCTCCCTCATGTCTTCCGGAATTTCCGCTAATCCCGTCAAGGGAAACCCTCGCGGCCCGAAATCGGTTTTCTGAGTTAGGATCGAGAAATCGAAAAAGGTTAACCCCAGGGCGTTCTCCTTATTGCTGTCAAGACGAAGCAGAATATTGCTGTTTAACTCGACCCCGGTTCCCTTTTCGCCCGGTACGAAGGATATATAAAGAATATCACTTTCTTCGTCGTAATGATAATCTGGAGCAGTCTTCATTAACCTCACCTCTTGACTTTCATATATTTTTGGTATGCTGTCACGACAAAATTATTCTCAAGAGCATTTCCTTTTTCATCGACCTCTAACTTGAATTTAACAATGGCTACAATGTAATTATTGTCGCCGACTAAATCACCGAACTCTTTGAAATAGCGATACTTATGAGGATCTAAATGCTCTTGTTGCCTTTTCCCAGTTCGAATCGTTTCTCTAAGATGATCGAGATAACCCTCCATTTCTGGATGGTGATAGGGATCAATAATGTGCCTCCATCTTTCGTCAGTGAGATAAATGGTGTTTCCGTATCGGTCCTGAACAACCCATTGTTTTGCCAACGATCGACCCCCTCGACCTTTAGAAACATCTAACGTTAATATATTGAATTCCCGAGAGATTGTCAAGAAGATGGGGTAGAGCTGGGGGCCGGGGTCAAATCTAAACTATGGCCGGCTCGGATCAGTCCTTGACACGGGACAGGTTGGCCAGAAGAAGGATGAAGAAGTAAGATCCATAAAACTATCTAAAACCTAAATTGAGCGATTTTCTGTGGAAAGCCCCTTTTTTTCTGTCATTGCGAGCACCCAAAGGGTGCCTGGCAATCCCATAGTAAAACGAGATTGCTTCGGCTTCGCCTCGCAATGACACTAAAGAATCGCTCAATTTGGGTAAAATTAAAAAGGCAGGTGGGATAATCTCTCACCTGCCTTTTTTGTTTGGGATGGACTTAAGCAGACGAAGGTTATGGAACTATTAAAGATAATGGGCAGTATCGGGGGATATCCCGGAAATGGCAATCATGTTATCACCGGTTAAGGATGGACCCACCCCCCACCGGGATACGGACCCATTGATCGGTTTTTGATGAACTGAAGCCTCACCGGAATACAGACCCACCGCTGATCGATTCTAGAAATGATTTTTTTCTCACCTGGTAATTCTCCTGTGTATCGTTCGCGATAATCTTCTAAACTTTTCCATATCGAGTGGTTTTGGAGAAGATATGGAGAAGACATGCCTGTATTGCAAGAAAAGAAACCTTTGGGGTCAGGCTTGCGATATTTGGGAATCTTCGTTAAGATGTAATCATGGCACGTAAGCCAAGGGTACATTATCCCACCGCATTATACACCATGTCATTTTACGAGGAAATGGAGGGCA
>VGRU01000427.1 GCA_016875255.1 Deltaproteobacteria bacterium | reverse complement strand
AACATTGCGCATGGAGGCGTCCCGCTTTCAAAGATAAACCCATAAATAGTATTTGTTCATAAATGCTCCTTTTTTGTCATGCCGGACTTGATCCGGCATCCAGACATTGTCCCGACCCCGTATCAGGTACGGGGTGAACTCCAGTCGGGAACCAGCTCAAGGACTGGATTCCGGTCGTTGCGACTCGAAACCGAGTTTTCACCGGAATGACAAGCTTTTTTAGAAACTCAACAGATGTTGACCCCGAGGAAAAAGATCATAGAGGTCCTTGAAAGGGAAGACCTCGATTTGAGGGAAATTTCGAAGTTGTTCGGGATGAAAGAGAAGGAAGTTCTCGATCATCTCACGCATCTCGCAAAATCGGTTCATCCTCGACATCTGATTGCGGAACCGGCATCTTGTATGGAGTGTGGTTTCTCTTTTAAGAAACGGACTCGTCTGAACACTCCGGGACGATGCCCTATCTGCAAAAGTGAACAGATTTCCCCGCCCCGGTTCAAGATCAATATTCCTGACAAAAGATTCTAAGGTTCTGTGTTATAATGAAATAAGAGATCAACCGATGAGCGAGGCTTTGACAAAATTTTTCATCACCTTTTTGAGTTTATTGATCTTAATCGTTGGCGTCCAGCTTACTGTCTTCGTCCAGAAATCTTCAGCTCAGACAGCGCTGGACAGGCGGGTCGAGAAATTTCTTAACGATAACCGGATGAAATGGTATGACTGGAATGTCCCCTACGAAGATGGCAGAGTCTTATACAATCTGATCATCAAGAATAACTACAAACGGGCGTTGGAGATCGGGACTTCGACCGGACATTCGGCGATCTGGATGGCCTGGGCACTGAGCAAAACAGGCGGAAAACTGATCACGATTGAGATTGATGAGAGCCGTTATCGGATAGCTTTGGAAAACTTCAAGAAGGCGGGAGTGGAAGAATGGATCGAGGCCCGGCTGGCCGATGCTCATTCGCTGGTGAAGGAGCTGAAAGGCCCTTTTGATTTTGTCTTTTCAGATGCCGACAAGGATTGGTATACGCAATACTTCAAGGATGTGGACCCCAAACTGGCCGTTGGCGGCTGCTTTACAGCCCATAATGTGGCCAACGCCTTTGGGGGCATCAAAGATTTTCTCGATTATGTAAAGAAACTTCCCAACTATCAGACCACCATCGACCGTTCGAGCAGCGCAGGCATCTCCATCAGCTATAAGAAGTCGAATTAAGCAGAGCATGTGATCGGAGGCGAACCTCTCTTTCTATTTCTAAGGCGCATGGAGTTGATTTAATCGCTAAACCCTCTGACTGAATAATTGAGTCAACTTCTTCATGGAAGAGGTCGATGCTTGAAACCATAACAATCGTAATTGGTTCTATTTTGATGCTTCTTGGGCTGGCAGGGAGTGTTCTTCCGATTCTTCCGGGTCCGCCACTCAGTTTTGCCGGGATCTTTCTGCTGGCTCTGACAAAACATTTCTCCCCTCCTCTAACCCTGACATTGGTCATCATCCTTGCCATTGTTACGGTCCTGGTGATTGTGATGGATTATGTCCTTCCGTTGTTAGGGGCCAAAAAATATGGGGCGTCGAAATGGGGAGTCTGGGGTTCTGTGTTAGGGATGGTGATCGGGATATTTTTTTCACCCCTCGCTATGCTTTTAGGGGCTTTTCTTGGGGCGGTTGTCGCCGAGTGGTTGGCCGGGAAAACGAAAGGAGAATCTCTCCGGGCAGGCTGGGGAGTGATGATGGGGACCCTGTTTGCAACAGTTGTGAGATTGGGAGTTTCCGGGATAATGATCTACTATTTTGTCATCGCGTTATGGTAAGGAAGATCGAGTAGTTACC
>VGRU01000426.1 GCA_016875255.1 Deltaproteobacteria bacterium | reverse complement strand
TTTTCTCTTGACAAAAGCTTTGGGTTTTGGTTAGAATTCGACCGACTGGTCGGATTTAAACCAAATAGTCGGTTTTTTTACCCTAACCTTCGGGGATCATGATGGAAAAAGACTGGACAGGATTAAGTCAAAAAGAACTTGGCAAAATGGAGAAAATTGCCAAATCGGCGGCCAAACTCTTTAATGAGAAGGGTTATCTCGAGACGAGCATGGACGATGTTTCGAGTGCGGCCCATTTGAGCAAGGGAGGGATCTACCACTACTTTTCAAGCAAAAATGAGATCCTCTTTTTCATCTCGGCCAACTTCATGGACCTTCTGCTGAAGGGGCTGGAGGAGGAGCTTAAAAGATTTGAGGACTGTTTTTCAAAAATAAAGTATTTCATCTCCCGCCATATCCAATTTTATGCTCGGTATGTCTCCGAAGCCAAGACCGTCATCCATGAGGCCCACCTCCTCCCTCCGGAATACTTTAAGGTCATCGCGGACAAGGAGAGGCAATACCATCAAATCGTCAGTGACATCCTATTCGACTACTTTGAGGGAAATATTCCAAAAGACCAGTTAAAAACGATTGCTTTTATCCTGTTCGGGACATGTAACGGGATCTACTACTGGTATGATCCCAGGGGATCCATTACCCCCCAACATCTCTCGGAAATTATCGGCGATATTCTCTGCGGGGGATTAAGGGGTTTCGAAAAGAAGCGAAAAATAAAACCCAGGAGTTAGAAAGAGGAAGGATGTTTGACCCAACAAGTCTCATCCCAACAGAAGAATTAAAAGTTTTCCGAGACAGAATCCTTCAGGCGGCCAGGGAAAAGATCGCTCCCCAGGCCGCTCTGGTTGATGAAGAAGAATTTTTTAACCGGGAAGTGGAATCCCTTTTATGGGACCTCGGACTGCTCACTCTAACTTTTCCAGAAGAATATGGAGGGATAGGCAAAAACAAGACAGCGGCTTTATGCATTGCGGTGGAGGAAATCGCAAAATATTGCGCCTCTTCCGCGCTCCTGTTGATCATTCAAGCGGTCGGAAGCTTTCCGATCATTCACGGCGGCTCCGCTGAATTGAGGCGCACATACTTGCCTCAGATAAGCAAGGGACGAAAACTGGTCGCCTACCTGGTGACGGAGCCTTCTGCCGGCTCGGATGTTTCGGGCATCCGGACCACAGCAAAGAGGGTGGACGACTATTACCTTCTCAACGGCTCCAAATGTTTTGCCACCAGCGGCGGAGTGGCGGGGATCTACTCCGTGCTGGCCAAGACTTCGCAAGACAAGGAAAAGAGCTCTTTCTTCCTTGTCGAAAGAGGGTTTCAGGGGCTCTCGGTCGGCCGGACTGAACACAAACTCGGACAGAGAGGGTCAAATACTACGGAAGTCTTTCTGGACAATGTGCAAGTCCCCGCCGAAAATCTCTTGGGCATTGAGGGAGAAGGATTCTTCATCGCCATGAAAGATTTCGACATGTCTCGTCCTGCCATTGCCGCCCAGGCATTGGGAATCGCCGAAGGCGCCCTTGAGACGCTTCTTCAATCCGTAAGGGAAAAACAGAACCTTCAGCGGCCCGTGAAGGAACTCCCTATCCTTCAGGCAATTATTGCGGATTCAGCCACTCTCATCGAGGCCTCCCGCGGGCTGGTCTATCGCGCCGCCATCCTGAACGATGAGGGGAAGAGCAATACGAAACTCGCCTCCATGGCAAAGTGTTTTGCGGCGGATGCCGCCATGAAGATCACTGCTGAAGTCATCGATGCCCTTCATATCCTGGATGGATATGGTTCCTTAAAAATATCAGATGCAGAGAGGATGTTTCGCGATGCCAAATTGACCCAGATCTTCGAAGGGACCAACCAGATCCAGC
>VGRU01000425.1 GCA_016875255.1 Deltaproteobacteria bacterium | reverse complement strand
TCAAGAAGTTCTGGACGGAAGGTAAGGCCGGCGCCTTTCGGACGAATGCGAAGACCTCGGTTCACTTCGTCATCCATTTAGGTGTGAAAAAAGAGGGAAAAGTCTTTACGCGAAATGTCGAGGTAGAGAAGGAGGCGACTTGGGCGAGGTTGACTCCGGAAAGGGTTGAAGCCATCGTCAATCAAGCCCTGGTTGATATCTTCGATGGTTTCTTCTCGAATCCGTATTAATACAAACTCATCAAATATTTTGTAGGGCAACCCTTTAGGGTTGCTTAAAGCAAGGCTAAAGCCTTGCCCTACCTGCCCAAAACTGGAATGGTGAAAAGTCACCGATGAGCGGAAAAAGTAAAATCTCCAGAAGATTTAAATTTCTCTGGGCTGTCCTGAAAAAATTTGACAGTGACCATGGGTTTTTTCTCTCTGCAGGCATCACCTTCAACCTCATCATCTGTTTGATTCCCCTGAGCCTTCTGCTGCTGGGTTTGGTTGGGACCTATCTCTACAGTGACCGGGAGGTCTTAAACCATATCCGCCGTTATGTAGAACTGGTCGTTCCTACTTTAGACCCGAGGATTATGAAGAACATCCTGAGAGTCATTCAGGATCGAAAGATCGTTGGTGTTCTGGGTATTGGAGGATTGATCTGGACCTCCACCTGGGTCTTCAGCTCCCTGAGGACAGCCTTGAACATTGTCTTTCAGGCTGAGAAAGGGCGAGGGATTCTCCGGGGGAAAGCCATTGATCTTCTCATGATCTTTTTGGCAGGGTTTTTTCTCCTCGCGACCTTGTTGTTTACCTCTGCCATCACCTTCATCCAGGGTTATCGTCTGAGTTCTTTTCTCAATCTGGGTCCAATCATCCAGTTTATCCTGAAATACCTCATCCCCTTCTTCTTCACTTTCTGGATGTGCTTTTTGATTTATAAGATCATTCCCAACAGGAAAATCCATTTCAAAACCGCTCTCCAGGCCGCCCTCTTCACGAGTCTCTTCTGGGAGGTGGCAAAACAACTGTTTGGATGGTATGTCCTCCATCTGGGAAGATTTTCGATGGTCTATGGTTCTTTAAGCACTTTGGCAATATTCTTTCTATGGATTTATTACTCCTCAGCAATTCTGCTTCTGGGAGGGGAAACCGCATTTATTTTGGAGAAGGGGAAGGAGAGGGGAAATGGTTGAAGTCCAACGACGGAAGACAAAAATCGTCTGCACCATCGGTCCGGCGAGCGAATCCTCACAGGTTCTTAAATCAATGATAAAGGCCGGCATGGATGTGGCAAGGCTCAATTTTTCTCACGGGACCCATGAGAATCATCTGAGAAAGATCAAAGAGATCCGCACATTGTCGGACCGGCTAAAAAGGCCCGTGACCATCCTGCAGGATCTTTCCGGCCCCAAAATCAGGGTCGGCAAAGTGAAAGAGGGAGGAATAGGCTTAAAGCGGGGAGAAAAATTCATCCTGACCAATCGGAAGATTTTGGGAGATGAGAAAGGGGTTTCTGTTTCTTATCCCTCCCTCCCCATGGAGGTCAACTCAGGAGACACGCTTCTGCTTGCCGATGGAGCGATCGAGCTCCAGGTCCTGAAGAGCAATGACCAGGATATTGAGTGCCGGGTGATAGTGGGGGGCACGCTCACGTCCAATAAGGGGATCAACTTTCCAACCGGAACGATCCGCATCTCTCCCTTTACGAAGAAAGACCGGGAGGACCTTCTCTTCGGCATTCGAAACGGAGCCGATATGGTCAGCCTTTCCTATGTCAAAGATGCGGGAGATATCGAAGGGGTTAAGAGATTCTTAAAAAAATATTCAACCTTTATCCCGGTCATTGCCAAGATCGAGAGGAAAGAGGCTCTGGAAAAGATTGACGAAATCCTTT
>VGRU01000424.1 GCA_016875255.1 Deltaproteobacteria bacterium | reverse complement strand
CTTCCTGCATATGTTTCTCTATTTTATAAGAAATGGAGCAGGAGTCAACCCCCTATTCAAAAAAGAGAGGTAAATTATGTTTGATTTCGGGGAGGTTTTTTGATAAACGTATTCATATAGAACAGGAGAACCCATATGGAACTGAAGAAGATACTGGTGGTGGATGATGAGGCCCCTCTCCGGGAGATCCTTCAGAGGGGGTTGACCCAGATGGGCGAGTATTCGGTCGAGGTGGCTCAAAACGGCCAGGAGGCGATCGAAAAGATTGAAAAAGATATTTTTGACCTCATCTTAACCGACCTGATGATGCCCGAGATGGACGGCATGGAGCTTCTCAAGATCATCAAGGGAACAAGGCCGGAGATGCCGGTCATTATGATGACGGCCTATGGATCGATCGATACGGCTGTGGAGGCGATGAAAACCGGTGCCAACGATTACATCACCAAGCCTGTTGACTTCAGAGACCTTCTCCTCCGCATCTCTAAAGTCGATCAGGAAAACCGTCTTCTGCAGGAGAACCGGCTCCTGAGGATGGAGGTAAGGAAAAAGTTCGAGTTTTCGAATATCATCGGGAAAAGCAGGAAGATGCAGGGAATCTTCTCCCTCATCCAAAAGGTGGCTCCGAGCAACAGCACGGTCATCATCTACGGAGGGAGCGGAACCGGAAAAGAACTCGTTGCCAAAGCCATCCATTACAACAGCCCGAGGACGGATCAGCCCTTCATCCCTTTCAACTGCAGCGCCATCCCTGAGACTCTGGTGGAAAGCGAACTCTTCGGCCACACGAAAGGCGCCTTCACTGGCGCAGTCCAGACCAAGAAAGGGCTCTTTGAGGAAGCCAATGGCGGAACCCTCTTCCTTGATGAAATCTCCACGGTCCTCCCATCCGTTCAGGTGAAACTTCTCAGGGTCCTTCAGGAAAAAGAGGTGATGAAAATAGGAAGCACCGAGAGGACGAAGATCGATGTCCGGATGATTGCGGCTACGAACGAAGATCTCGAAGTCAACATGAAGAATGGAAAGTTCCGGGAAGACCTCTTCTACCGGCTCCATGTCTTTCCCATCTCCCTTCCGGACCTGAGGGAGAGAAAGGAAGATATTCCCCTCCTGGCCTATCACTTCCTCGATCTCTATTCGAAGGAGGCTAAAAAAGAGATCAAAGGAATCTCTAAAGAGGCGATGCATCTCCTTCTCGAATATCACTGGCCGGGAAATGTGAGGGAATTAGAGAACGCCATTGAAAGGGGAGTCATCATGGCGGAGGGAGAATTTTTAACCCCTCAGGATCTTCCGGGTGATCTGGTGGAAGGGTTTTCATTCCTGATCCGAAGGGGGGCAAAGGACCGCAAATCCCTCGATGAGATCAAGGCCGAATATATCGCCCAGATATTAAAGCAGACCGATGGGAATAAAAAGACGGCCGCTGATATTTTAAAGGTCAATCCCAGAACGCTCTACCGGTTTGAAAAGAAGGGCGCTTCCGGGGAATCCGCATGATGGATCAGAAAATAAAAGTTGTTGGTTTGAAGGCTAAGGCTAACCCGCCTGCCGGTAGGCAGGGATGCCAGTTTTGTCAGAGGGTTAGGTCATCGGTTTTAAAGATTTCACGTTACCCCTTCACTTTGCCCAAACTGGCTTCATAGCCCTAACCACTTCACCTTGCCTAAAAGGTTATTGTCATGATTCGAGGCCGCCTGCTTCGTCCTCGGCCGGGACCGGGGCCGGCAAAGACAAGTGAGGTCTGGTGGTTTCGTTGACTACGCCGGCAAACAGTGTTATTAAATATTTATGAAACTGCTTATCAATAGACCGTTATTCGTTCTTCTCTTCTTGGTCTTTCTCACTTCGTGCGCAAGCGCTCAGAAGGTCGATCCTTCAACCCCCCAG
>VGRU01000423.1 GCA_016875255.1 Deltaproteobacteria bacterium | reverse complement strand
CCGGGTGAGGGACTATCTTGCCTGGGAAGCCGTACGCGAGGAGGTCAAAAAACAACAAAAGAATGGCAACGTTGATCCTGCCCGCGCGCAGACGCTTCAAATCAATATTGAAAAAGCCAAAGGACGAATCCCCGAGGCCATCAGACAAACCTATTCCATCGTGGTGACAGTTTCCGAGAAGAACGATATCCAGGCGTTCAAGATCACCATCATAGACGAACCGCATTTCAATATCATCAAGGCCGACAAGCGTTCTCGGATCCAAGACACGGCCATTGCTGCAGAGGCTCTTCTGCCGGACGGGCCTTATAACCTCTGGCGTCCAGGGGAGACTTCACGGCGCGTCAGAGATCTGGCAGGCGCTTTTGCCCAACTTCCGCATCTACCGAAGATGCTAAAGGCGAGCGCCATTCTTGATACCCTGGCCGAGGGGTGTGAAAAAGGTATATTTGTCCTGCGGCTCACCCGGCCGGATGGCACGTACCGCACATGGTGGATGTTGAGACCGGATGAGAACGCACTTGGCGATCCGGCGTTGGAGCTGGTCTTACCGGAAGCCGCAGAATTAGGTGAGATTTCTCCCTGGCTTCTTACTCCCAAAAGATTGTGGGGGCTTTGGCCTGGGGACGAGATCACTGTGAGAAATGTTTTGGACTATTTCAACGGTTCGACTGTTGTTCAGGTGGATCGAGGCGGGTACCAGGAGCCAATGCAAATTCCAAAAGCTAATCAGGCCGTTCTGGAGCAGTCCATTGCTGCCAGTGTTGAAGATGGTAGTCTGTGGTTACTTTCCGGTCCCGCAAGCATTTTAGGGGAAGGTATTCCAACGGGATTGTTAAATGCAAATGCGAAGTTGTGTTTACCACCTACCAGTATCGCTGCTCCGGAGATCCTCCCTGAAAATTTGCCGGACGCATGGAAAGGTAATATCTGCACAGGCTTATCCATTGCCTCTGCCCTGTCGTTGAAGGCTGGAAAGAACTTACCATGGAAGACTGTTAGAAATGTAATTACCGCTGCACTTCAAGCTCGATTTATACAGATTGTCGGAGAAACCAGCAATGCATGGCCTTGCGATTTTCCAGCCGCCCACCTTGTGAAGTTTAATGTCACAATGGGAGTTCCTGGGGTGGTTGAAGAAACAAGTCAATATTTGAAAAAAGTCCTCATCGCGAGCGCAGAACTTGAACCATCCCGGGTCCAGGACCTGGGTGAGATCATGCCTGATCTATTAAAAATCAAGGCGAAAGCAAACACTTCTATCCGGTTTCATGTAGAGATTCAGGTGGGAGACGGAGAAACCCTTCCTTCTAAAGAAGTGACAAATGCCTTAAATAAAGTACTTAAAAAAGTGAAGGAAGATTTTCAGCTACGATAGAAAATGGTTACCCCTTCCTGATCATGTGAATTAACTTATCCAGATCCTCAGCAGTGGGTTTTTCGTTCCTTATGGTTCGGAAAAATATCGACTTGTGAAACTTTTCTTCTTGAAATTTTTTTCTTTTGCCTCATAATAGAGGGAACAAAGGTTAAGGTTGAACTTGTTATGTTTACAGACGCTATGCGCTATGCTCTCTGCGCTTTGCGATTAAGTTAGGAAGGAGGGTGGGGAGATGAGACTTGAGAGATTTGAAGGGGTTTGGACGGCGATTGCGACTCCCTTTAATCGAAAAGGGGAGATTGATGATGAGGGATTGGAGAAGAACATCCGGTTTCAAATAGAAAACGGAGCCAATCTCATCCCTACTGGCACGACAGGAGAATCTCCGACTCTGGACTGGAGAGAGCACGATCGTGTCATCACGAGGGCGGCAAGGCTGGCAAAGGGCAAAGCCTTTGTCATGGCTGGAACAGGCTCGAACTCCACGAAGGAAGCCCTCCGGGGGACGAAGCATGCTATGGAGGTGGGAGCCCAGGGCGCCTTGCTTATGGAC
>VGRU01000422.1 GCA_016875255.1 Deltaproteobacteria bacterium | reverse complement strand
AAAGTATCCTGAGTGCCTTTCTATTTGAGGCCTTGCTTCTCGGTTTGATCGGAGGTCTGATCGGCCTCTTCTTTGCCTCCTTTCTACGCTTCCTCACCGTCTCCACGATGAACTTTCAGACCTTCTCCGAACTGGCCTTTGACTTCACCCTCACCTTTGACATTGCCTGGAAATCCATCGCCTTCTCTTTGATCATGGGTTTTGTGGGCGGGGTATTGCCCGCAGTGAGGGCCTCCAGGATGAATATCATCGAATCGTTAAGGGCCACCTGATTGCTGCTCTAAATGAGAATGGTATTCTCCGGTAGCCCCTCAGTGACAGGGTGGTATTTGACCTGATAGGGTCGGGAAGTTCTCCTTCCAAAACCTTGTAAAGCGATCATGGAGG
The DNA here is from genome assembly GCA_016875255.1 of Deltaproteobacteria bacterium. The sequence continues at coordinate 1,567 of VGRU01000422.1, read as the reverse complement.
TCATGCGAACCGGCGATCCTGCTGTTTGCATAGTGATTTTAGGAAACGAACCTACGTAGTTAAACGTATAGAGGTTTCGCTTCAAGGTTTTTACAGAAGAACCTCCCGACCCTTTTCTATGTCTTTAACTGAGGCATGACGTTCCCCGAAATATTTTTCTTGACAGGAGGGTGGGGATGTGATAAATACATCTCATGTTATTTTTGAAACACATGTGGAGACTTTATCATCATGGAAGATGTGGTGGAAACGCTTTGGCGACTGATTCAGGAGGAGTCTTCGGTCCGGAGGGTGGCGATGGAATTGGAGGTTGACCGCGCCAGCCTCTACCGTTCTTTGAAGAAAGGGACCCATCCCCGGATCGACACGGTTGTAAAAATCCTGGACCACCTGGGTTATGAGCTGCAGGTGGTTAAGGCAAAGAAGAAAACGAAGAAGGCGTGAGAGGGCAAAGAATCTCGTCCGGGAGAAACGATTCAAAGGGAAGAGAAGGTCGACAAGAAGGTCAAGAGGGTCATATGACCAAGGAGGGAACGGGATGATCACCTACAAAGTCTTTCTCAAGAATGGCGATTTTGCAAAAGAGGATCTCATCGGTGTGCTGGCGGAAAGAAGAAAAGACTTGAGGGGAGAGACGCAGATCAAATCCGGGTTGGAATGGGCCAACTTGTTTTTTGGTGACCTCGTGGAGGACAGACATGCGATCTTCATTGTTCCTGACGAACTCAGGCCGAGTGACTTTATAGATATCCCTTGATCCGCTGCCATCAGAGGATAGTGTGTGGGGTCAGGCCACGGAAACTCGGTATTGACAGAAGTGTGGTGTTTTGATATAGAATGGCCATGGCCCGAAAACCTCGGATTCATTTTCCAGGGGCTCTATATCACGTCATCTCAAGAGGCAATCGAAGGCAGGGCATCTTTTTGGATGAAAAAGACCTTCAGCGCTTCCTGGCCTATCTTACGGATTGCAAGAAGAGATTTCCCTTCCGACTTTATGCTTACGCATTGCTAAAAAACCACCTTCATCTTCTGATCGAGGTTGAACAGACCCCTCTGAGCAGGATCATGCAGGGCCTTCTATTTGCCTATGCGAGTTATTTCAATAAACGCCATGGGGAGGTAGGGCACCTCTTTCAAGGGCGCCACAAAGCCATTCTATGTGATAAGGATACGTATCTGTTAGAGTTGGTTCGCTACATCCATTTGAATCCGGTGAGAGCCCATATTGTGAAAAGGCCTGAAGACTATCAATGGAGCGGGCACCTTAGTTACCTTGGAGGAGGGGGGCAGGGCCTGATCGATGAAGGCTTCGTGTTGGATCAATTGAGCCGAAATCGATCCTTTGCCAGGGGGAAGTATCGCCAATTTGTCTGGGAGGGGATCTCGAAGGGACACGATGAGAAATACTACCGGGTGAAGGAGCAGCGATACCTTGGAGAAGAAGAATTCATTGATCGAGTGGAGGTGAAGGGGAAAGAGCCTGCGGGTTGGATTTATGAGGTTCCTTTGGAAGCGATTTGCCGGGAGGTCTGCAGAGCTATGGGAATAGGAGAAGATAAGTTGT
>VGRU01000421.1 GCA_016875255.1 Deltaproteobacteria bacterium | reverse complement strand
GTCGTAAGAAAGGATGAAAGCAAAGTGATCGACTCCCGGTATTTTGGGAGGGAGGAGAGTGGTTACTATTACGAGGCCCTCGCTTTTAAAAAACCGAAAAAGTATATGGAACCCTTCTTGGTGGAGTTTAAACGAAAAAGGGTGGATCAATTGTCCTATTTCAGCCACGATGGAGAAGAGTTCATTTACCTTTTGGAAGGAACTCTGGAGTTCAGAACGGAGGATCAGCATTATATTCTTCAGCCGGGAGATTCCCTCTATTTTGAATCTTCCATCCCCCATGCCTATCGGGCATTGGAGAGAAGAAACGCCAAGGCGTTGTCCGTTATCTATCCTGGGAGATAGAAGTCCTCTCTCCCGTTATATAGGGACAATTCATGAATTGCCCCTATGGGGGGAAGGGATTGATCAGGAGCGAGTGATGATCGAAATACGATTTCATGGGAGGGGGGGGCAGGGAGCGGTGGTGGCGTCTAAAGTTCTTGCGGTTGCCTTTTTCCACGAAGGGCTCTATGTCCAGTCTTTTCCTGCCTTCGGAGTTGAAAGGCGCGGGGCTCCTGTGATGGCCTTTCTGAGGGTTGATCGCGAGCCCATTCAGTTGAGGGTGAACATTTATCAACCCGATCACATCATCGTTTTAGATCCCACCCTGATAGGAGCTGTGGATGTTACTTCCGGCCTGAAACCAAACGGATGGATTCTGATCAATTCAAGTCACTCTCCCGAAACATTTAATGATCTGAAGAATTTTAGAATCGCCACAATCGATGCGACCTCCATTGCCATCCGAAATGGTCTGGGTTCCCGAACAAACCCGATCGTCAATACAGCCATCCTGGGATCCTTCTCGAAGGTGAGCGGGCTGGTGGGAATTGATTCCATTGCCCTGTCGATCCGTGAAGAGGTTCCCGGAAAGAAGAATGAGAATGCCAAGGCGGCAAGAGAAGCCTATGCAGAAGCGAAGGTTTAAAGGCAAGGGTTAGGATGCCCGTTTCGTTAAAAGGTTAGGTCATAAGTGTCTAAAATCTTTTAGACGTACCCCCTTGACCTAATACCAAACGGGCTTCATAGCCTTACTCCAGACCATACACTTCGCCAATACCAGGATTGGTGAGATGACCAAACAAATTACCTTTAATAAGGTTTCTGAGATGCCGATGATTGCTGTCTCCTCCGGAGATATGGAGTGGAACAAAACCGGAGCTTGGAGAACGCAGCGTCCTTTTTATGAAGACAAAACCCCTCCCTGCAGTGCGGCCTGTCCGGCAGGAAATGATATCGTTGGTTTCATCCAGAAAATGACTCAGGAAGATTTTGAAGGGGCCTGGAATATCATCAAGGGAGAGAATCCTTTTCCAGGAGTCTGTGGCAGAGTCTGTTTCCATCCATGCGAGTCAAAATGCAATCGCGGATCGTTTGATGAGCCCATCGCCATCCATAGCCTGGAGAGGTTTGTGGCGGATGTTGCCTCCAGCCTGAACATCAAAACCGAAAAGGTGAGAGAAAAGCGAAAGGAGAAAGTTGCCATCATCGGCTCCGGACCGGCCGGAATGAGCTGTGCCTATCATCTTGCAAGGCTTCATTATGACGTAACGGTCTTCGAATCTTTTCCTCGGGCAGGGGGCTTGCTGAGGATGGGGATTCCCGCCTACCGATTGCCCAGGAATGTCCTGGACAGAGAACTATCGAATATTGAAGCCCTGGGGGTTCATATTCGGACAGGCACCTCCCTGGGTAAGGATTTGAGATTGGGGGACCTTAAGGATTATCAAGCCGTCTTTATAAGCACAGGAGCACACCGGAGCAGAGGTCTTCAGATTCCAGGAGAAAAAGAGAAGGGTATCCTGGGTGGTCTTGATCTGCTGAAGAGGATGAACCTGGGCAAAAGAATGAAGCTGGGCGACAAGATTGCCATCATCGGCGGTGGAAATACAGCCATCGATGTTGCCCGGTCCCT
>VGRU01000420.1 GCA_016875255.1 Deltaproteobacteria bacterium | reverse complement strand
CAAAATGGCTAGGCCCAAAACAAGCGCGAATGGGAAGGCAAATCACAGTCGACGTGGGGAGCCGGAAAACCGGCCGAAATTGCGATCAATTGGTTAACCTTCCCCTAACTGAAGGCATACCCCTCCCTCCCATTGTTTGATTCCCTACAGAATGTGAGACACGGTTTAAGTCAATTCTCCTTTGTTGCGTATTGGTAAGAGGTGATGGTTACAAAAACAGCCCGATCCAGTTTTATTTCATTAAGTGACCCGACACATCTTAATCATTGAGAAGGCGCTGAGATAATCTTTCAGACAACGGTTATAACCCACCACCCGATAAGTAATCCGCCGTCCCGCCTTCACAATCAAGCAAGGAATCTTCATGAAGGTGTTGAGAAACCTTTTAAACTCCATGCGGACTATCCGCTTTCCCAGCATCTTGTTGGGCATCCATAATCCCACCCACGCCTTCAGACTCCAGGCCAGGGCAGCGATCACCATATACGCCCAATTCGATACCAGATCGTCCGACGGCATCCGAAGAGCCTTGACCCCATTTTTCAATTGCTCAATGTCATTCTCATGGTCACACCGATCATTGGCAAAATAAACCACTTCAGCAGGACTCATCGTCATATCGTTGGTGATATAAAAGAAGTAGCGGATCTCATCGAATAAGGCCACCTCTCCCTTCTCGACCGTCAGATTTTTCCGTAACACCACCATCCGGTAGGTCTTGGTGCATTTCCCTGGACGGTAGGCAAATTCAGCCACCTGCTCCGAAACCGTCCGAATATTCTTATACCCCCGCTCCCTCACAATTCTTTCCTTCACATTCTCCGGCCGCCTCCGCCCCTCCGTCTTGACCTCATACTTCGGCTTCCGCTCCAACTCCTCCCACTGCTCTTCCGATATCCCTTGGGCAAGGCCTACCAGGTTCCGATGCGCATCAAAACCCAATACAAATTTACACCGCTTATCCCACCGATCCAAATCCCCCGTTAAACTGAAATCCGTATCCCCCCGTATCCACACCTCCTCAAATCGCCCTTCCACTAAGTCCAGACTCCGATCAATCCAAACCGGGGAATCCAGATGTGACGGCGCATTGCCCGAACGATTGACCAGATACAATGGCTCTCGCGTCTGGGCCAACGAAATGATCAACGGCCCATAACCCCATATCCCCTTATGCGATATATCCATCCCCTCCTTGCATTCCCCCGTCGTCTCCGCAATCGTTCCATCCACATTGAGTATCGCTTTCTTAAAAAATTCCTTCGGCTGCCGAGCCCATACCTTCTTCCTTCTCTCGTTGATCACCTCCATCAACGTCATCACATCTTCCCCTGAAAAACGCCGGACAAAATCCCCTTCCGTCGTCGGATCCGGGATAATCTCCGCCCCCAGGGCATCCATCCACGCCTCGTCCTGACGCAGTAACTCAATATCTTCGAACCCCTCTCCTCCTGCCAAAACGTTATAGGCCAGATTCAAAACATGGTCCGATTCATGGTAGGGAACATGCCGCTTGAGTAAATGCAACCGCTTGTCGATCTCTTTCACCAACCCGATTCGCTTTGCCAGGGTATGGATGACCCCAATCCCCCCACAGGCAATCCCTTTGTCTCGTCCATCCAGTTCATAGTGAATGTTGGAGCCCTTAAACATCGGCCTCTCTTGGTCCTCCCAGTTCCTCCGCTCTAACCTCTTCTCAATTTTCCTCTTGCGCTTTGATAGTATTTTGTGGTTTAATTTCTTCACTCGAAATGCTCCTTTCTGATTGGCTTTTGTTTTGTAACAAAACTATAATAGCCTTATCTGAAGGGCATTTCGAGTACTTTTTCACTTTCTCCCAAAATAATTACACTTGTTTAGGGTCTAGAGATCATCACAGCCGATGAACCGATCTTCCCTGGAGAGAAGTAGGAAACGGTTTCAAACCGTCCCCTAAAGGGTGGCGAAGGCCCATTGAAACTCTAACAGGGATTATAGAAGAGGAGGAAA
>VGRU01000419.1 GCA_016875255.1 Deltaproteobacteria bacterium | reverse complement strand
CATCCTGACTTTACTTATGTGGCCGTCGATATCGGGAAAGAGATTTATATCCTGGCCGAAGGCCTTCTCGAAACGGTCATGGAGAAGTTTGGAATCGGGAATTACAAGGTATTGGAAAAGTTTTCAGGCAAAAGGTTGGAAGGGTTCAAAACGAGACACCCCCTTTATGAACGGGATTCCGTCATCATCCTTGCGCCCTATGTCACGCTCGATGTCGGCACGGGATGTGTTCACACAGCGCCCGGCCATGGACAGGAGGACTATGAGACCGGCGTCCAATACGGGCTTGAAATCTACAGCCCCGTGGATGACGACGGACGGTTCACAAAGGATGTTCCTTTCTTTGCAGGACAATTTGTGTTCGATGCCAACTCCGGTGTGAATAAGAAATTAGCGGAGGCAGGAGCGCTCCTGAAAGAGGAGGTGATGGTTCATTCCTACCCCCATTGCTGGCGGACAAACGACCCCATCATCTTCCGGGCCACGGAGCAGTGGTTCATCTCGATGGAGAAGACAGGATTAAGGGGAAATGCCCTTAAATCGATCAATGAGGTGACCTGGATTCCTCCCTGGGGAAGAGACCGGATCTACGGGATGATTGAGAATCGTCCGGACTGGTGCGTCTCCAGGCAGAGGGCCTGGGGCATTCCCATCACCGTCTTTTACTGTTCTTCCTGCAAACAGACGCTTGCCACTCAGGAGACGATTGAGCACGTGGCAAAGCTTTTTGAGAAAAGAGGAGCGGATGTCTGGTTTGAAGAGGGGCCGACTGCTCTTCTGCCGGCAGGGACCCAATGCCCCGGATGCGGAGGGAGCGAGTTTACAAAGGAGACGGATATCTTAGATGTCTGGTTCGATTCAGGGGTTTCTTATGCCGCTGTTCTGGAAAACCGGCCTGAGCTTCAGTTTCCGGCAAGTCTCTACCTCGAAGGAAGCGATCAGCACCGGGGATGGTTTCATAGCTCCCTTCTCACCTCCGTGGGGACAAGGGGCCACGCTCCCTATGGTTCGGTCCTCACCCATGGGTTTGTCGTGGACGGAGAGGGAAAGAAGATGTCCAAATCTGCGGGGAACGTGATCGCTCCCGAAGAGGTGATCAATAAGCTGGGGGCCGATGTTCTGAGGCTCTGGGTTTCAGCAGAGGATTACAAGGATGACATCAAGATTTCAGACGAGATTCTGAAACGATTAGCCGATTCCTACTTTCGTATCCGTAATACCTACCGGTTTCTCCTCGGGAACCTCTACGATTTTGATCCCGCAAAAGACCGGATCTCCTATCCGGATCTCTATGAGATAGACCGGTGGGCTCTCCACCGGCTCCAGAAGCTGATTGCAAGAGTAAAGGAAGCCTATGAACGATTTGAGTTTCACACCGTCTACCACAGCGTCCAGAACTTCTGTGCGGTTGAGATGAGTTCGACCTATCTTGATATATTGAAGGATCGTCTCTATACGTTTTCGAGCCATTCCCATGGCCGCCGGTCCGCGCAGACCGCTCTCTATGAGATCTTAAATGGACTGACCAGACTGATGGCTCCCATTCTCTCCTTTACCTCTGAAGAGGTATGGCAGTATCTTCCGGGAAGAGACGGAAAGGCGGAAAGCGTCCATCTCACCACCTTTCCGGAAATTAAAAATGAATATTTGGATGAAGGGCTGAACGAACGATGGGAGCACATCTGGGAGATCCGAGCAGTAGTGACAAAAGCCCTCGAAGAGGCGCGGAAAACGAAGAAGATTGGGCTTTCTCTTGACGCCCAGGTCCATCTCAGTCTTCCCGAGAAGGAATATCAATTCCTCCAGCCCTATGAGAATGAACTGAAGTCGATCTTCATCGTCTCTTCTGTCACCCTCCATCGGGGGGATCAGGGGGTGAGCGTTGAGGTCCTCCGTGCAGATGGAGAGAAATGCGAACGATGCTGGAATTATGATGTCAGTGTAGGGAAAAATCCGGGGCATCTGACTGCCTGCGGAAGATGTGTGGAGGCGCTGAA
>VGRU01000418.1 GCA_016875255.1 Deltaproteobacteria bacterium | reverse complement strand
GGAATTTCAATGGGAGGTTCATAATCTATCATGTCTTCTGTGATTTCCGAGGGCAATGGCACAAGCTTCCCCATAAAAATCCTTTTTAGATATGCCCTCGCCTCCAGGCTCCCAGGGATAAGATGAAGTTTGACCGCAGATCTCTTTACCAGATCCGGCCAGTCAATGGGTTCAGACCTTAGGACTGAGGGTTCAAAGAGTAAGGCGCTATGTGAGGGCTCATTACAGACGACCCAATCGCCTGGTGAAGGTTGACTTAAAAATTCAGTCAACATATACGGAACAGTTTGCTATCGGAACACAGAAAGGATAGTCCGTGCAATCAGAAGCAGGTCAGATAATAATGTCCGTTTAGATAGGTAATCTAAATCGATTGCCAATTTGGTGGGTAACACCTTCGTACGGTGCACCGTTTCCCAATCCGGTCCGGTGAGAATTTCTTCTTCATTGCGGTAGACCAGCGAAGCAGCACTTGTAATACCAGGATAGACACTCAACAGCTTTTTTGTTCAGGAGTATAGAAAGGTAATGGGGATTTTCATGACGGGGTCCCAATAAGCTTATATGCCCTGAACGAAACTTAAGGCCTCAGCCAATTATCAATCTTTAGTCCTTCAATTCTTGAAAAGTGCTCTTCATTATTCGTTACAAGCACTGCATCATGAGCTTTGACAATGCTGGCGATCAGGATATCCGCATCGTTGATAAGCTTACCTTCTCTCCTTAATGTAGCATAAATCTCGCCACCCATCCTCGCGGCTTCGTAGGATGGGTTAAGGATTAAACAGGTTTCGTTCAATGATTGGAGAAATTTCTCTTCACCCAATTTTCCGCTGACAAATATCCCCTTAAAGAACTCGTAAAACGTAAGCCAGATGACGCCAAGACTGTCATCACCGGTGAGGCTTTCTATCTTTCTCTTTATCGCTTCACTCCCTCGAAAGTATTCAATAAGAATGTCGGTATCAAGGCAATAGATCAAAGCTCGATTTCTCCTCTACCAAACGTTTCTCTTTCTTTCAGGATTTCCTGATAAAGATGAATCTCTTCCTCACTTTTGTCTCTCCAAATGCCAAAAAGGTTAAGGAACCCTTTTTTGTCAAATTTTTCCTTCTCTATGACTACTCGGACCTCCTCTCCCCTTCTTAATAATAAAGAAGCCACTACTTCTTTAGGGATGGAAAGATGGCCATCTTTTAGGTATTTTGCTTTGAAGGTAGCTACTTTATTCATGACTTACCTCCTCTATGAGGAAAAAATCCCTGGTATCCTTTACGCTAAATCCTCTTTTTCTGAACCTTTATACCACGTTAAAAGCAATAAATCAAAGTGTCAGGGGAATTAAATTGCTTTTATTTCGGCCCAGCCCCACACCCAATTTCAAGAACCTCTTTCCCTTCAGCAAACTCCTTCACAAAATGATAACGTTGATAAAGCCTCGCCACTTGTTCCTGTGCTGCCTTGAGACCAGGAGATTCAGTGATTAATGAATAATCAGGAATTTTATCACTTACAACATTTGTTTCTTTCCTTTTCATTCGCAATTTTAGTTGACTGAAAAATTCAGTTAGGAAGTTATCAGGCCATGGATTTATCAGTCGTGAACCAACGCACAGGGTTGCATCTTCATCGATGGTAGCCTACCTTGGTCTATCTTGTTTTTCTGGTTTGTATTGTCTGCTTATACTCTTGGGTTGAGTTACACAGCCTTCGATTTTGACTGAAAAATTCAGTCAGCAGCTTAGGGCTGAAACTAAATAGGGGAAGCTAAATCTCAAGATTTGAAGTTGGGGCGTAAAGAATCCCCTTGCTAATAGGATGCTCTGGTTGACTGAAAAATTCAGTCAGCGAGACCGGGATGAATGGGAAATCTACGAAAGTGTGATGCCTCCCATGTGATTTTTTCATCTCAGTGCAGAATCTAACTGAAAAATGTAGTCAAGGGGACTGTCCGGGTGTCTTGATAATTTTTCCAGATAAAATCCATAGGGTGTCTGGCGG
>VGRU01000417.1 GCA_016875255.1 Deltaproteobacteria bacterium | reverse complement strand
TGCTCTGCTCGCTCACCCGATTCTTCAAAACAGTGCCGATACTGTCTAAGATTTCAAAGATCTTTGGGTCCTTCACCTTCACCATCACCTTCACTCCATCTTTTCGGGTGGTAACAAGATGGCTTTTTTGCATCAGTGAAATATGGCGGGAGATATTGGACTGTTCACCATTGATCGCCGGAACGATCTCGCAGATGCATCTTTCTCCATTCCGCAGGAGTTCGAGAATTTTTAAGCGAGTAGGCTGGGCAAGGGCTTTTAAGACTTCAGCCTTCATTTCAAGAACCCTTTCCTCCATAAGAACCTCCATGATTATATGATTCATTAATCATATAATTTAAAAAACATAATCAGTCAAGGAAGAATTTAAAAGAAGAATTTAAAAATTTCATCTTTCGTCTTTCAACTTTCTCCTTGGGTCCTGGCGGGATATTGATTTTTACCTTCATATAAGGGATAAATAATGACTTGCATGCTCACCCCTAACATCAAAGGAGTAAACATGAAACAGAAAATCATTATCCTTGGAGCAATTGTGGCCATATTGGCGGGCGCTCTTCTCTTTTACTTTTTTTATCTCCGGAACTCGGGCGGTCAAGTCCTCGCCCAGGTCAACGGTGAAAAAATCACCCTGGAACAGTTCAACAGGGAATTAGAAAAAGTGGAATCGCCCTTGAAAGAGATGGTCAGGGAAAATCCGCAACAACTCCTCGAGGGGATCATCATGAACAGGGTTTTTCTCCAGGAGGCAAAAAAGCAGGGGCTGACCCCTCCCGTCAAAACCTATAAGGATACGGATAAGGATGGACTGTCACCTGAAGAGGCTCTCATCGGCGAATTGATAAAAAAGAAGTTTTCCACCCCTCCAACCGTAACCAAAGAAGAGATAAAAACATTCTATCCCTTATTGAAAGACCGATTGGGTGGACAACCTCTGGACAAAGTATCTCCCATCATTGAACAGTTCATCCGCGAAATGAAGCAACAGGAAGAGATGAAGCAGTATGTCACCGAGCTCCGCACCTCCGCCAAAGTTGAAATCGACCAGATCCGTCTTGAGAAGATTGCCTCCAAACCTCCTGAATCGAATACGGAGGAAGAACTGAAGAAGGCTTTTGCCGGCGGAAAGCCTCTTCTTGTTGATTTCGGAGCAAATTCCTGTCTCCCCTGCCGGCAGTTAAGACCGATCCTTAAAGAACTCAGTAAAGAATTCACGGGCAAGGCCGAGATTCTTGTGATCGACGTCTATAAATATCAACATCTGGCAAGGGAATATAAAATCGCGGCCCTTCCCACGCTGGTCTTTTTCGATAACAAAGGGAAAGAAGTATTTCGACATCCTGGGGCGATGAACAAAGACCAGATTGCCGCAAAACTGAAAGAAATCGGAGGGGGCAGCTGATTTCGAATCTCATAACCCCTCCTTTCCTCCCCTTAAGTTAAGGGGAGGTAGGGTGGGGTTACTCCAATTTGCAGTTTGGAATATACCCTTTTATCCCTGATTTCCTGGTATCCTGATACCCGTTACCTGATATTCTGATAACCATGGATCACCCTACACTTCTTCTGATCGCATTCGGATTGTCAATGGACGCCTTTGCCGTCTCCGTCAGTAACGGGATGACCATTAAGCATCAGAGGGCAAATCATGCCTTTCGAATCGGAATATTCTTTGGTTCTTTTCAGGCATTGATGCCTTTGATCGGCTGGTCAGCGGGGCTTAACCTGAGAGATCTCATCTCAGGCGTGGATCACTGGATCGCCTTCGGCCTCCTCAGTTTGATCGGTTGTAAGATGATTTATGAATCGACGAAGATGGGAGGAGAGAAAAAAGAAACGTTCCCTTTAAGCCTCTGGATGCTCCTGATGCTTTCCATTGCCACAAGCATCGACGCCCTGGCAGTGGGAATCAGCTTTGCCCTATTGAATATTTCCATTATCACACCGATATTTGTGATTGGAACCGTAACTTTTATTTTGTCATTTCTCGGCGTTTTAATCGGCAACAAGGCTGGTCACTTTTTCGAGAAAAAGAT
>VGRU01000416.1 GCA_016875255.1 Deltaproteobacteria bacterium | reverse complement strand
GTAGTGTCGGGGTTTATCCCCGACATAGGATTTATTGGGTAACATTGAAAAAATCATCATGATCAAAAGCACAAAGAAATTCCCATAGACGACCTCAATCCCACCTCCCAGGAATGAAAGGGTTGTGAAGACAGCAGTCATTATTTCATTCCTGACCCCCGGGTTTTCGATCGCCCTTCTGAAAAACATCATGATCAGGGGAGTCCAAATCACGGAGAGAAGAATGGTGAGAAGGCTGTGAACGGAGAGCAGATATCCTCCGAGCATGAAAATAAAACCGGAGATAATCGCCCCGGTGGAGCTTACCTTCAAATCCTTTAGGAAAAGATAGGTAAAGAAGCCTCCAAGGAAGAAGTGGAGGATGATGACGGCATTAAAAGCGATATCAAAAGGAAGAAGAAAGAAGAGACCGTTCAAGGGGTATAGAACTGCGTTCTGAGGATTAGCAAAAAAGGGGTGTCCTGAGAACTGGTAGGGATTCCATAGGGGGAAATCACCCTGCTTCAGGCTTTCCACCCAGAAGAATCTCGGAGGGATGAAATAAGGGGCGAGATCTCGTTCGGTGAGGAGATATCGCTCCTGAAAAAGATCGTAAAAAAAGAGGAAAGCGGTGAAAAAAAGGGCCAAACCAACCAGTATTTCGGGCGATTTGACCCACTTGATCTTTATTTTTATTCTGTCTATCACAGGAGGTTAATTTTCTTAAACCATATTGTTACCATGTTGCAAATGTCCCTGTACCCGCAGTGATTGAGCCATAGGTAGTGGGCGCTTGCGGAGTTGGAGTTAGGGTAAACGTATAAGTATACCCTCTTACATTCATCACGAAGGTAGTTGTATACGTAGTATAAGTAAACCCCCTCATTTCTGCCATTCCTTGCGTTGTTGCAGTTCCGGCGATAACACCCATCGTGTAGGCTGTTGTGCTGCTACCGAGGATTCGCTGACCGAATAGAAGTGCATTGGCGCTCCTCAAAGACCCAAGTACTCCTTTGGCTACCCCATCCGCGGCATCCCTTGTTAATTCAAGATACCTCGGAATGGCCACAGCCGCCAGAATACCAATAATCACGATGATCACAATCAACTCAATCAATGTAAAACCCTTGTGATTTCTTATCATATCTCCCATCCCCCCGTGCTTATTGAAGCTTAGCTTTCTCACCAGGTTCCAGGTCCGGCAATTGTCCCGAAAGTTGTCGGTGCCTGGAGAATTGTCGGAGCAAGTGTAAATGAATAGGAAAAACCCCCTGCGGTTACAGTGAAAGTTGCAGCAGTATAGGTGAAGCTAACTCCCTGAGGCGATGCATTGTTTACAATATCTGTCATCTGATAAGTTGTCGTGAACCCCTTTACCAGACGGTCAGCAAAAATAATAGCATTTGCGCTTCTCAAACCTGCCAATACTCCTCTTGCAGTTGCTTTTGCCGCATCCTCGGTTAAATCGAGATATCTTGGGATTGCAACCGCTGCCAGGATACCAATGATCACAATGATGATGATCAGCTCAATTAATGTAAAACCCCTCTTATTTTTCAGCATCTCTGCCCCTCCTTTTTGCAGTGATCAAATATTGATGTATTTTGACAAAAATGTTCCACTTTTGTCAAGGTTTTTATTAATTTCTTATTATAAAGCAATATTTATGCCAGTTTCCCTCTTCTTTCCTTAATTAATTGAGCCACTATACTTACAGCAATCTCTTCAGGGGTTTCGGAGCCAATATCGAGCCCGATAGGGGCATGTACTCTTTTTAATAGGCCCTCCGGAATCCCTTCTTTCGCCAAATTTTTGTAAAGCGTCTGAATCTTTTTCCTTGAACCAATCATCCCTATATAATGGGCACCCGTATTAACCGCATTGCCCAGAATAAGCCCATCATAGAGGTGCCCACGGGTGACAATGACGATATAACTGGACTGGTCTATGGTGAGCTGTTCAAAAGCTTTTTCAAACTCCGTAACGATGACCTCATCCGCCTCCGGAAATAGCTCCCTATTGGCAAACATCTCCCGGTCATCGATAACCACTGTTTTGAAATGAACCT
>VGRU01000415.1 GCA_016875255.1 Deltaproteobacteria bacterium | reverse complement strand
CCCGGGGTGACCATGCCATGGGTGTCCTGACCCACCACGACCACAGGGGCCAGGCCACAGGCTCCCACACAGCGAACGGCTTCGAGTGAAAACTTTCGATCCTTCGTGATTCCTCCGACATCCACTCTCAACTCCCTCCGGAGGGCGTCGAGGATCTCTTTCGATCCCCTCACATAACAGGCGGTCCCCATACAGACCCGGATGATATTTCGCCCCCTGGGAACGGTTGTAAAGAAGGCATAGAAAGAGACGACCCCAAAAATCTGCGAAGAGGGGAGATGAAGCCCGTCGGCGATCCGGTGCTGGACTTTTTTAGGAAGATATCCGCAGACGTCCTGAACCTCTTTAAGCACCGGAATCAGGGCTCCATGCCGGCTTTTATATTTGTCAATGACCAGGTCTATTCTCTCCCATTCTTCGCGGGAGATCTCTTCTGTCCACCTCATCCTTTTTACCTCGTTATCTGAATCCAGCGATGAAAATGTCATGCTGAATTTATTTCAGCATCTCATGAGATCCTGAAACGAGTTCAGGATGACAATAAAACTGGCATGATCACGCCTTTTTGGCGATTATCGCTGGATCCAGACCATTAAAAAATTTCGACCGCTTCAAACGGAGTAGGCTCCTATCTCCGACAATCCTTCCTGGAGATGTTTTCTTAACCACTGAATGGCATCCGGAGCCATATAAGATTGATCAGGGAACCTCTCCCTCATCCATTGGCTTTTCAGGGTATAGGACTTTTCCCCTTTCATATGGTTATAGTGAAAATCGACATCCGGATTTCCAAGAAAGAGCATGACCATTGTTTCAGACATACTCCCCAGCGGTTTACGGTCAATATGTCCATGTTGGAAAGTAGCCCTCACCTTTGTTCCATCTCCCGGACGGGATTCAATTTCCAGTTTTCCCCCTGCCTCCTCGGCGGCCTGTGCAAGAAAGGAAAGGCCTAATCCCACCCTCCGCGAGGTGCGGGTGGTGAAAAAAGGGTCCGCAGCCTTTTGCCTTACTTCTTCATCCATTCCGATCCCATCGTCTTTGATTTCTATCGTCAACCGATCTTCTTCAATCTCTTCCAGGACTGAAATCTCGATCCTTCTGGCCTTTGCGGCGATGGCATTCTCTACAACATCGAGGATATGGAGAGAGAGATCTTCCACATCATTCCCTGCTTTGCCCTATTAGGACCAATCCGAAACAGAGTATATCGGCTATCAGAATATCAGGTGATCAGGTCGTGAGTATCAGGACATCGGTTCAGCAGGTCATCATATTCCTGATCTTCTTTTTTCTGAGGTCCTGATACCCTGGTATTCTACCTCCTGATTTCCTGGTAACCTGATTCCCTTTATTGATCAACCACTAACTCTCCACGATCCTGCGGCCTTCCTGTGAATGGAGGGCCATTTTAATTTCAGCGGATGTCCTCTCCTCGAGAAGAAACTGAGTTGATGCCTTTCCGATCTCCTCAAGAGAATGAGCATCCGAAAAACGGACAAAGGCAAAATCTTGGTAAGAACGAAATCGGCTCCGGGCCTCTTCCGGCGAAGTCCGGGAAGAAATCTCCAGCCCGTCGAGTTGAACTCCTTCAGGGATAAACCCTAATTGACCCAGAAGACTGAATGCCTGCCGGTCAATATGGGAGGCGATTGCGACTCCCTGAAGGGTCCCCACAAAGGAAACGATCTGTTCAAATGGAAGAAGAGTCGCTCCGATCAACATCTTATCGCTATGTCCGATCGTTTCGGACTTCTCATTGATTAAAATCTGGGGACCGAAGATGTCCTCTTCATTCTTGCCGGGAAGGTGTTGATAAACCCAGCCCTGGAGGGCCAGGCAGTCTTCGGGACGGTTAAAAAGGGCAAGAAGATGGATTTCCTCTCTGGAGGCGACCTCCATTCCCGGAAGAACAGCGAGCCCTTTCTTTCTTCCGGCCTCGATAAAAGCGGTGAGGTTCTCTGCAGAATTGTGATCACAGATAGCGATCATGTCCAGTCCAACGGTCATAGCCCGGTCCACAACAGCCTGCGGTTTCATCTCTTCGCTCCCGCAGGGAGAAAGGCAGGAGTGAATGTG
>VGRU01000414.1 GCA_016875255.1 Deltaproteobacteria bacterium | reverse complement strand
TGCCCGTTTCGTTAGGGGGTTATGTTATTCGTGTTTAAAGTCTTTTAACCGTAACCCATTTACTTTAGACGAAACCGGCTTCGTAACCTTAACCCAAAGACTTTTTGAATCTATATTCCGCAATCCGAATTCCGAAATCAAATTAATCGCCCCAGCTCCAATACCCTGTATTGTGGAGGCTGTAATATTGATCATTCAACAACTTCTCGTGGAGCTCCTCTTCGCCGGCCAGCCGTTTATACATATCTTTCCCGCGGGGGTCTTTGGTCAACTCGGCCAGGGAACGATAATAGACCTGGGCTTTCTTCTCCTCCCGGATGGCGATTTTAAGAGCGTCCAGATCGGTGAGCTGTTCCTGTCCTTTTGGTTTTTCGGTCTTCAGGGGAATCTTCTTCTTTTTAAGGCTTGTCCCTTCGTAAAGAACCCATTCTCCTTTTTCCTCGAGCGATTTGAGAAGACCTTTCAGCCTCTGATAGTGGTTCATCTCGAATTCAGAGAGCTGTTGAAACATATCCTTTCCCCTCGGACTCTTCGTCATCTTGGCCGCCTTCGAATAGGCCTGGTATGCCTCCTTCTCTGCTTCCATGGCGACTTTGACGGCTTTAATGTCCTCTCGGTCGGACCAGAGAACATCTTTTCCGCAGGTATGGCAGTGAAGCCCCTTTTCTCTTTTAATGACATCCTCGACGCTTTCAAATCCCTCAAGGGTCATGTCGGCTTCGGCCCCGCAACTGTTGCATGCAAAGGCTTCTCTGGAGCGGGCTTCTATCTCCGTCTCCTTTCCGCACGCCTTACATATCCCTTTCTTCGTTCTTCTGATGACATCCTCCACCTTGTCAAATCCTTCAAGGGTGATGTCCGCTTCAGCACCGCAGTGTTGACAGGCATAGGTCTCTTTTGTAATCATGTTTTCCCCCTCTTCATTGAAATATTAGTTAGAAATTAAATGTCAAGGGTCAGAAGGTAACAGTAAAGATGCCCGTTTCGTTAAATTGAAATTGACGTCTGTCGTTGTCGAAGCTCGTATCGAGACTCGTGAATTGAATCTGGATGCTCGAGCTTCTTTTATCGAGTTTCTTGCTTCGATACGAGCATCGTCACCGATAACCATTTGAATATCAATACAAATTGGCTTCGTAGCCCTAACCCAAAAACTTCACGTAAAACCTAAATTGAGCGATTTATTTTAAATTTCATTGTAGCGCAACCCTTTAGGGTTGCTTCTCATGCCTACCTGCGGTAGGCAAGCAAGGCTAAAGCCTTGCGCTACATATCACCCTCTGGGTGATTTTAAACCTGATCTGAAGCCTGTTGCTAAAGAGGTTTTCAAAAAAAGAATCGCTCAATTTAGGTAAAACTTATTTAGCCAATACCTCGATCATCTCCCTGCAAAAAGCGGGAAGATCATCAGGCTTTCTTGAGGTAATGAGGTTTCCATCCCTCACCACTTCGGCATCAACATAGTTTGCTCCGGCATTGACCATATCATCCTTGATCGCAAAGACACCGGTCGCCTTTTTCCCTTTCAAAATTCCAGCAGAGGCGAGCATCCAGCCTGCATGGCAGATGGCGGCAACCATCTTTCCCTTCTGATGTGCCTCCCTGACAATCCTGACCATCTCCGGGTATCGCCTCATCATATCCGGGGCATAGCCGCCCGGAATGACGACGCCATCGTACTTGGAGGGGTCGATCTCTTTGGCTTCTTTCTCCACTTCGACAGGATATCCATGCTTGCTGGTATAGGAGCGAGCGCTTCCGGAGCCCACCACCGTGACCTCTGCTCCCTCTTCTTTTAACCGATAATAGGGAACCCAGAATTCAAGCTCCTGATAAAGGTTCTCCACCAGAATAACCACCCTTTTGCCTTTGAGCCGCATCTTTCTTACTCCTTTCGTTAGATATCTTAACAAATGTGAAGTTGTTTAAACTCCAAGCTCAAAACACTAAATCCTAGCTGACAACGTTCAAGACATCGTTCACAGAAATAATGGTCACGACATCGTTCAGTAGACTATTTTTACTAATTAGAGTCTGTTTATAAACTAACAATTTCCAAAAAGGTCGTCATTCCGGCGAAAGCCGGAATCCAGTCTTT
>VGRU01000413.1 GCA_016875255.1 Deltaproteobacteria bacterium | reverse complement strand
GATCTTTCTCGCCCCCAAGAAGTTTTTTATGAAGATCCAGATCCTGGGAGGCATCCTCCGGGTGAGCGAGTTCATTCAAAACTTTACCGTAAAGTTCCTCCACCCTGTAGCCTAACATTTTTTGAAGGGCCTGATTGCTCTCCATGACCTGCCCATCTGTATTGACCAGGGCGATGCCGACGGCCATCCCTTCAAAAATGGTTTGAAATTTCGCCTCACTCTTCTGAATCGCTTCTTTGGTCCGTATAAGTTCTGAGATATCAAACATGAAACCCCTGATGAAACAGGGATGTCCGGATTCATCCCTCACCACTGTCCCTTCATCGCGAACCCAGACGATATGACCATCATGGGCGATCAAACGATATTCAGATCGAAACGGTTGGCCATTATTATGGCTCTTGTAAAATTCCATTAAAACACGCTTTCTATCATCCGGATAGATCCGCCTGAACCAGAGCTGGGGATCGGTTAACCATTCAGAGGATTGAAAACCCAGCATGGTCTCTATCTGGGGACTGATGTAGAGTCGGCTCCCTGTTTCATCAAGAGCAGTGATATAAGTGACTGCTGGAATCTGTTCCAACAAAGTTTGGTAATCGATTCCAGAAGTTGGAAGAAGTCCTTTCTCCTCTTCCACTTCTTCTTTCTTCTTTGCAAAACGATCCCCTTTTCTTGCGTCTTGTTGTAGCTTCATCCCAACCTTCCCCTTCCTCAGCCAGAAACTGTGTCATAAGTCCGTTCATGGTTCGACAAGCCTGTCCTCTCCGAGCCAGAGGCTCTCTGAGCCGGAGGCTGAGCAAGCCGTTCATCCTTCGAGAGCCTCAGGACGAACGGTTTTTTTCCGAATGTCCTGAGCAAAGTCGAAGGAAGGGCTCACCACGAACGGACTACGGCTTATTTAAAATTACTTACTTAGTGCTTCGATTCGCAAATACGATCACGTATCCTCATGCTGCGAATTGCAATCATTGCTGACTCAGCACTAAGTCCTGAGTAAATAAATACGTTACCGAATTTATGAATCGATGGACTTAGCCGTTCGCCCCTGAGCGCGTCGAAGGGAGAACGGCGACTTACGACACAGTCTCACATCATGAGAGAACCTGTGAGGCAATCCTCTCCACCTCAACGATATTGAGAGGTTTCATCAGAAAATCAATGGCCCCCAGGGATTTCGCCTCCTTCTCTGTCTCCTCCCGGTGGGTGGCTGTGATGATGACAACCTCCACTTTCTTCTGATCTTTCCGAAGCCTTTTTAACACATCCATTCCATCCAGGCCGGGCATTTTGATATCTAAAAACACCAGACGAGGCGGTTTAGTTTCAATAATCCTTAGGGCCTCATAACCGTTATCTGTCATGACAAGATCGTAGCGGTCGCCCAGCAGGACCTCGAAGGAGTCCAAAATCCCCTGATCATCGTCCACCACTAAAATTCGTTTTGAAAGGCGTTCCATTTTTCCCCTCCTCCATTGAAAACATTTTACTTTTTCCCTTCCCTTCAGCCCAGTTCGGATTGAGAATAAGGAAGATCAAATTCTCCCTATAAAGGGATTCAGCAAATAGAATGCCAAAGGGCTTTCAACCTCGCAAAAAATAAATCGCCTTAAATTTTAGTAGGTTATAAGCAGGCAAGAAAATGAAGGTGCTAAGGGAAGGCCACCCGAACTGTTAACGATTGTTAACAGTTTTAAAATCCGATTACAGGTAACTTCAATATGAAGGTAGTTCCCAATCCTTTTTCACTCATCACCTCAATCGTCCCCCGGTGGTCTTCAATGATCTTATGGGTGAGAGCCATCCCGAGGCCAACGCCTCTGTCTTTGGTGGTGAAGAAAGGATTAAAAATGTTTTTCGCCGTCTCTGCATCCATTCCAATTCCAACATCCCTGAAGATGATATTCAATTCGGGGCGTTTTGAACCCTCCATGGCCGATGAGATCCGGAGAACCCCACCGTTCGGCATGGCCTGGATTGCATTGATGACCAGATTGGAGAAAGCCCGATAAAGCGTCTCTGGGTCGCCCCCGATGGAAGGAAGGGTTCTGTCCAGATGATCTTCAAAATGGATCTGTTTTTTCTTCATCTCCTCGATGTGAAGAT
>VGRU01000412.1 GCA_016875255.1 Deltaproteobacteria bacterium | reverse complement strand
AAAATTGACAATTCAAAATACAGATATACAATATATACAAGCGGTTATAGGTCCCGGAGATAAGAAGATGGCAACACAAATAATAATATGAATAGCCCCCGAAGTTAAAGACAGGTTCAGTAAACTTGCGAGGATGGAAGGCAAGACTTCAAGCCAGATGGTGAGAGAGCTGATAGAAGACTACATTAATGAGCGGAATATTGGCATTTATATTGAAGACCTCTGGGGCAGAATCGGAGGAAAATTAAGATCCAAAGGGGTAGGGCAAAGAGGTATCGATAGGACGATCAAAGAAGCAACAAAAAGCCCAGGATATCCTAAGCCTGACCGAAGATGAACCCCCCCGAAAATTTGATAAAAACTTGGATGCATTTCCCATATTTAAGGAGGGGAGACAATGGGACGGAAAACGGTGGAGTTGATGTGCAAATTCGTAATCTTTTTGTTATCATTGGATTATTTATATAGCGAGGAGGTGTAAAATGCCAAAAATTGTAGCTCAGATTCCGAATGACCTTTACGAAAACATTAATGAGGAGATAAAGCTTGGAATATTTTCTGATACGTCTGAGGCTGTTGTTTCAGCGCTTAAAAAAACCTATTCCCGTAAAAGCAGATCATTCCTAAGATGGCTGATGAAGAAAGAGGGTATATCAGAAGCCGACTTATTGGAAGAGCTTGGGAAAATACGCAAATGAAATACAAGGTCTTTGTTGATACAAACATCCTACTCTCAGGCATCTTTTTTGAGGGGAATGAATCCAGTATTTTGGATATGGTCGAGCTGGACCTTATAACATGTGAAGATGCAGTTATTGAATTACAAAGGGTAGTGAGGAAGAAACTCAAATATCTAAAAGAAAGGACTTTTGAAATTGCCCTTGCGGAAACCGAAAAAGCACTGACCGATATTGCCATTATCCCACGAACAAAATACAGCAATAAAATAAAAGAGGCTGAATTTTTGATAAAACACAAAAAAGATATTCCAATTCTCGCGGCGGTTCTTTTTGTAAAACCCGATTATTTTTTAACCGGTGATGCTCATTTCTTTAATGACCATATTAAAAGCATTGCGAATGTTGTGACCGCCAAGGATTTTCTTGCAAAAATAAAATGATCATGCCTGAACTCGGCATCAATGTTTCACGATCCATCCGGAGCAAACGCCGTGAGAAATTCCAATCGTTTCGACTCGAAACCGAGCGAGGCATTAAACCCTGTCGGAATCAATCTGCAATGTGCCCTCAACCCCCACTGCAGCCGCCGGCCCAGGCTCCGCCCCAGAGGGGCTTCTGCCCCGGAGGGAGGGCCTCTGGCCCGGAGGGAGCAGCGGGGCATTATTTCTAACGGGATAAACACCTTTGATAATCGCAATCCCCCTCCCCTTCATCCCCTCCCGCCAGGGGAGATTTTTTTTGACTTTTTTTGAATGTTGGAGATAAAGCCTCAGACCTCAATGTATAAGCATCTACGCCTAAAGGAAGGTTTAAAAAGTTTTCTATGGGAACGATCATCAACGCCATTGCCATCCTTGTCGGAGGGGGATTGGGGCTATTATTTCGAAAGGGGTTTCCGGAGAGGATCGCCCAGACGACCCTTCAGGTTTTGGGACTCTTTACGCTGGTCGTCGGGGTGAGCATGGCCATCCAGGGGCGGGAGTTCATTATGATTCTGATCAGCCTGGTGGCAGGAGCCGTTCTGGGAGAATGGGCAAATATTGAAGGCCGCCTTGAAAGGTTTGGAGGCTGGTTGGAAAAACGGTTCCATGTCACAGAGGGTAGCCCTGCCAAAGGGTTTATCTATGCGAGTCTGCTCTTCTGCGTGGGATCGATGGCGATCGTTGGCAGTATTACCGATGGCCTGAAAGGCGATCGTTCGATCCTGGTGACCAAGGCCGTGATGGACGGCATTATCTCCATTCCCTTTGCGGCGAGCATGGGATTTGGCGTTCTGGGTTCTGCTCTCCCTGTCCTATTTTATCAGGGTGGGATCACGCTTCTTGCCTCGAAACTTCAATCGTTTTTCACTCCGGAAATGATCCGGGAACTCACCTCTGTCGGTGGAGTGATTGTGATGGGGATTGGAATCAATATTCTTGGTTTGCAAAAGATCAGGGTAGGTAATTTAATCCCCGCCCTCCT
>VGRU01000411.1 GCA_016875255.1 Deltaproteobacteria bacterium | reverse complement strand
ATGACGCTGGAGGAAAAGGAAGATATGGTCCGGTTTCTTCTGGAGTTAAACTCAGCCTGGGGCCAGACCATGATCCTGGTGGAGCATGACATGTCCATCGTGATGAGTGTCTCCCAGCGCATCATGGTTTTAAACTTCGGGGAGAAGATCGCAGAAGGCACACCGGAGCAGATTCAGAATCACCCCGAAGTGATTAAAGCCTATCTTGGCGAAACAACCAAGTTCTAATCCCCCCTTTTCCCCTCTCCCCTGAGGGGCTGTGCTGTGTCGTAATGAGGGAAATATAAAAAATGTCATGCTGAACTTGTTTCAGCATCTAATAATTCCAAGAACTTACGAGACCCTGAAACAAGGGTGACAAAATAGTAATTACGACACAGCCTCTCAGGGGAGAGGGACAGGGTGAGGGGAGGAGATCGAGAGAATGGAAGTTAACAAAACAAAACGTTTCGACGAAGGGGTGGTTCAATCCTTAGCCCAATTGACCTTGCCGCAGATTTTGACCAAACAGGCAGAGCGATTAGGGTCAGATCAGGTTGCGATCCGCGAGAAGATGTTCGGAATATGGCTTGCCTATACCTGGGAGGATTATCTCCGTTTCACAAAACAGGTCGCTCTGGGCCTTTTTGCCCTCGGTCTCAAGCGGGCCGAAAATATCGGTCTCATTGTAAACAACCATCCGGAATGGTTGTTCAGCGAATTAGGTGCCCAGACCCTCGGCGCCATCACGGTGAATATGTTTACTTCATCGGTTGCCAAAGAGCTGACCGTGATGCTCAACCGGATTCAGGCGGTCTTTGCCGTCGTCCAGGATCAAGAACAGGTTGACAAGCTGTTGGAGATGAAGCAGGAGCTCCCCCACATCCGGAAAGTCATCTACATTGATCCGACGGGCATGAGGACTTATGCCGGTCATCCATGGCTGATGAGCTTTAAGGAGCTTCTGAAATTAGGCGAGGATTTGGATAAGAAACAACCCAATCTTTTTGAAGAGGAGTTATGGAAGGGGAAACCGGAGGAGGTGGCCTTGATGATCATGACCTCCGGAACGACCGGGATTCCGAAACTGGCGATGATTTCGCATCAGAGTTTTACTGAAATCGCCAGGAAATGGATCGAGACCGCCCCGATTGGCGTTGGTGACAACTGGATTTCGATCACCCCGACCGCATGGATTGTGGATCAGATGTGGGGAATGGGCGTCTCCCCTCTTACCGGGATGGCCATGAACTTTCCTGAAACACTGGAAACCCAGGCCGAAGATTTCCGGGAAATCGGACCGGTCATCATCATCACCTCTTCACGATTCTGGGAGGATCTGGCCTCAAAGATCAGGGTGAAGATCGCGGATGCGGGATGGATCAAGCGAAAGCTTTTTGTTTTAGGCCAAAAGATCGGCGGAGCAGTGGTAGACCGGGAATCAAAAAAGGACTCCGTGCCGTCCTATTTGCAAATACTTCACAAAATCTTCGCCAGGATCGTTTATCGTCCGCTTCTGGATCGGGTTGGTTGTGGTCAGATCCGGGCCGCTGTCACAGGCGGACATCCCATCAGTCCGGATGTCATCCGTTTCTTCAGGGCGAAAGGGTTAAATCTCAAGCATGCCTATGGTCTTACCGAAGGCGGAGGAGTGTTTCAGGTTCAGCCGGACAAAGAGGTTAAACCGGAGTCCGTCGGGAAACCCCTGCCACGGACAGAGGTTAAGATTGCCGAAGATCAGGAGGTGCTGGTTAAAACCCCCTCCTGCTTTGTCGGTTATTACCAGGATGAAGAGGCCACGAAAAAGGCTCTCAAGGAGGGCTGGCTTCATACGGGTGATGCCGGCTATATTGATGACGACGGACATCTGCTCATCATCGGCCGCAAGGAAGAGATCATGCGGACCAGTGCAGGAGAAGCCATTTCCTCGGACTTTATCGAAACAAGGCTCAAATTCAGTCCCTACATCAAAGAAGCCGTCGTCTGGGGCGAAGGCCGCGACTGTATCACGGGATTCATCAATATCGATTTCGGGAATGTGGGCAGTTGGGCAGAGGACCGAATGCTCCCCTACACCACTTATGCCGACCTTTCCCTGCAACCGCCCGTTGAGGAGCTGATTCTCGGGGAGATTCGCCAGGTCAATACTCAATTGCCCAAACCGATGAGGCTTAAAAAGATCA
>VGRU01000410.1 GCA_016875255.1 Deltaproteobacteria bacterium | reverse complement strand
GAAAATCGCATTCGATGGGAAAGACATCAGCAGTTTAAAACCCTATCAAAGAGCAGAGCGGGGAATCTCAAGGACGTTTCAAAAGCTTGAGCTCTTTAAAGGGGCGACCGTGCTCGACAACATCCGGCTCGGACGTCATATCCATCTTAAATCGGGATTGCTCAGCAGCGCTCTCTATTTCGGAAAAACAGCTCGGGAGGAGATCGAGCACAGGGACTTTATCGAAAGGGAGATCATTGACCTTCTCGAAATAGAACATATGCGGCATAAGGTTGTCGGAATGCTTCCTTATGGACTCCAGAAACGGGTCGAACTGGCGAGGGCGCTGGCCCTCAATCCTAAAATCATCCTTCTGGACGAACCTCTGGCAGGTCTCAACCTGGAAGAGGTCGAGGATATGGCCCGGTTCATCTTGGATATCAACGAAGAGGAACGATGGCAGACCACCTGTGTCCTGGTTGAGCATGACATGGGGGTCGTCATGGACATCTCCCATCGGGTCATCGCTCTCAACTTTGGCGAAAAGATTGCCGACGGGACGCCGCCCGAGGTGCAAAAAAATCCCCATGTCATTAAAGCCTACTTAGGAGAGGCGGAGGATCTCTATGTCACACGACGTTAAACGGAAAGAAATTGAAATTACCAAAGATTTAACGATCCCCAAGCTCTGGCTGGAGGCCGCAAAAAAATATGGGGACCAGAAAGTAGCCATGCGCGAGAAAGAGTTTGGCATCTGGGTTCCCATCACCTGGAAACAGTATCATGAGTATGTCAAAAAGATCGCTCTCGGAATGGTCTCCCTCGGCCTTGAGCGAAACGATAAGGTCGCCATGATCGGCGACAACCGTCCGGAAGCTCTCTGGGCGGAGATGGCCGCCATGTGCGTGGGCGGCGTGGGCGTATGGCTTTTCCAGGATTCCCTCATCGATGAGGTGAAGTATATTATCGACCACTCCGATGCCAAATTAATGGTGGGCGAAGGCCAGGAGGAAGCGGACAAGTACCTCATGATAAAGGATCAATGCCCAAAATTGAAGAAGATGCTCTGGGATGATCCGAAGGGGATGAGGGGTTATGATGATCCCACCCTGGTGAGTATCAAGGAAGTGATGAGACTCGGAGAGGAACTGGATCAGAAAGAACCCGGCCTTTTCGAGGACTTGATTTCAAAAGGAAAGGCAGAAGACGTCTGCCTTCTCTTCTATACCTCCGGGACCACAGCCCTTCCGAAAGGGGCGCTTCTCACCCATTATAATATGTTAACCATGGGCCTCAATCTGATGCGGGTGGACCCCTACTTCGAGACCGATGATTTTGTCTCCTATCTTCCCTATGCCTGGATCGGCGAACAGATGATGTCCATCTCCTGCGGAATTCAGGCCGGGTTCACGCTTAACTTTCCGGAGGAGCCGGAAACCGCCCAGGAGAATATCCGCGAAATCGGTCCCCATGTGATGTTTGCGCCTCCCCGGGTCTATGAGCAGATGGTCCGTAACGTCCAGGTAAAATACCTCGATGCCTCCTGGTCAAAAAGAAAAGCTTATGAATTAGCGATGAAGATTGGCTATCATGTGGCAGAACTCGAATTCACCAAAAAGCCTGTTCCATTTTACTGGAAAGGTCTCTACTATCTTTCCTACCTTGGCGTCCACAAGAAATTGAAGGACCATCTTGGGCTGTCGAGAATAAGGGACACTTATACCGGTGGCGCGGCCATGGGGCCGGACCATTTCCGGTTCTTTCATGCCCTCGGAGTCAACCTGAAACAGATCTACGGCCAGACAGAGATCGCCGGAATTTCGGTCCTTCATCGAGATGGAGACATCAAGTTTGACACGGTTGGCGTCCCCATTCCTGAAACAGAAGTAAAAATTACTCCGGATGGCGAAATCATCTCAAAGAGCCCCTCTGTTTTTCTGGGTTATTACAAGATGCCCGAGGAAACCGCCAAGACCTTAAAAGACGGCTGGCTTCATTCCGGCGATACCGGTTTTATCGATGCCGAAGGCCATCTGGTCGTCTTCGATCGCACCAAAGATGTGATGATCTTAAGCGATGGAACGAAGTTCGCCCCTCAGTATCTTGAGACCAGGCTCAAATTCAGCCCTTATATCAGGGAAGTCTGGGCCATCGGAGACAAAAAACCTTATGTCACGATCGTGATCTGCATCGATTATGC
>VGRU01000409.1 GCA_016875255.1 Deltaproteobacteria bacterium | reverse complement strand
AAAAGCCATCTTGTTACCACCCGAAAAGATGGAGTGAAGGTGATGGTGAAGGTGAAGGACCCAAAGATCTTTGAAATCTTAGACAGTATCGGCACTGTTTTGAAGAATCGGGTGAGCGAGCAGAGCAGACTGATGCGCTCTCTGTGATCGGAAAGGAATAGGAGGATTGTTAAGCCTTGTTCTCAATAGCGGATTGGATGCGTTTCTGGATTATCTTTCAGCCCATGTGCTGACCTGTCTGGTGCCGGCATTTTTCATCGCCGGTGCCATTGGTGTCTTCGTCTCCCAGGCTTCTGTGCTGAAGTATTTTGGAGCGCAAGCGAAGAGGATTTTATCCTACGGTGTGGCTTCTGTATCAGGGACCATCCTTGCAGTCTGCTCCTGTACTGTGCTGCCCCTGTTTTCCGGAATTTATCAAAGGGGGGCAGGGATCGGGCCAGCCACAGCTTTCCTCTATTCAGGCCCAGCCATTAACGTTCTTGCAATCGTCTATTCTGCAAGACTTTTAGGCCTTGATCTCGGGGCGGGAAGGGCGATTGGCGCCATTGCTTTTTCCATAGTTATTGGTCTCATCATGGCTTTTCTTTTCCGGAGGGGGGAGAAGGAGAAGTTAGCGCAGGCATTAGCTCTTGGTATCCCTGAGGGGGGAAAGAGAGGGTATGTATTGCTGATCTATTTCGCCTCTCTAATTGGTATCCTTGTTTTCGCCTCTCAGAAGCAATGGATATTAACTGGAATATCTTTTATTGCCCTCTTTGTCACCTTGCGACTCTGGTATAACAAGGATGAGGTCAAAGAATGGCTGCTCGCTACCTGGGGATTTGTAAAACTGATTACCCCCTGGCTTCTCCTCGGAGTCTTTGTGGCAGGAATGATTAAGGCACTTATCCCTGAATCACTAATCCAGCATTGGTTAGGAGGGAATTCTCTCCGATCGAACCTGATCGCCTCCGTATTCGGTGCCCTCATGTACTTTGCCACACTGACAGAAGTCCCGATTATTAAAGCATTTCTTGATATGGGAATGGGCAGAGGGCCAGCGCTGACACTTCTTCTGGCAGGGCCGGCTTTGAGCTTGCCCAGCATGATTGTCATCATTCGTGTGATGGGGCTAAAAAAAGGTTTCACATACATAGCCCTGGTCGTCATCATGGCAACGATCACCGGAATGGGGTTTGGACATTACTTTTCTTAGGAGGCAAAAAAGATGAAAAAGATCGAAATTCTCGGTATGGGTTGACCCAAATGTAATCAGCTTGCGGAGCGAGCTAAAGAGGCAGTGAAGGAGTTGGGTATTGAAGCAGAAGTCATTAAAGTCCAGGATATCAAAGCCATTACCAACTACGGTGTGCTCATCACGCCCGCCCTCGTTGTGAATGGAGTGGTGGAAGTCTCTGGAAAACTTCCGAAAGTGGAAGAGATTAAGAAATGGCTACAGGAGGAAAGCAATTGATTATAAAACCTGTAAATTTAAAATTAGATTCCGAGGAACTGCTCAGGCTGGTAAGAATTTTTCTTGACGAGGATAAGGAGGATGCCTTCTTGTTCCTCAAAGAGGTTTTGAAGCCGCAGGTGGATCAGGCGACCCGGGAACAGTGACAGGTCATCCCTTTCAAGCTTCGTGCAAGCTGACCTAAATCCATCTGGCAGAACATAAGGAGGAAACGTGATCGCCAGGAAGCGAAGGGCTTTTTCTTTCTTCATATTTTTTTTATCGCTCTTGATCGTCCTTCTCTGTTCGAATGAACAGGCTCTCCCTCAGTCTTCAGTCCAACGTTTGCCCAAAGAGGTTGCCCGGATACCCCTTCCAAAGCTCTTAGAGTTTGGATCAAACAAGTGCATTCCGTGCAAGAAGATGGCGCCCATCCTTCAGGAACTGACGAAAGAATATGAAAGCCGGGTGGTGATTCAGATCATTGAGGTTTACAAGGAACATGGCCTCACCCAGGCCAACCGAATACAACGCATTCCAACCCAGATATTTTTCGATACGAAGAACCGGGAGGTTTACCGGCATATTGGGTTTATGGATAAAGAGCAGATCAAGAAGGTATTTGAGAAGATGGGGGTTCACCCCGTTAGAATGTGATCAACTTTCTATCGGGCAGGCTCACTCGAGGAATTCAAGCTCATTTTTGCTCAAAAAGGAACATTATATCTGCTGTGGCAGCAGGACTTTCTAACGG
>VGRU01000408.1 GCA_016875255.1 Deltaproteobacteria bacterium | reverse complement strand
TAATTTTTTCAGGGCCTCTACCTGATCACTGTTGATATAGATTGTTCTGGCAACTTTTGTCTGAGACAAGCAAATCTCCATCAAATAGTTTAAAATACAATATAATACAATACATATATTGTCAAGATAAAAATTTAATGGCTTTAAATTATTTTTTCTAATTATTACAAAAAGTTATAAGTTTCTGTTTGTCTCCTTTGATTTTTCTCTAAAAGGGACCTCTTCCAGAATTGAACTACCACCAGCTACAAACTGGTGGATTCTCTACCCCGATTAGGTCGGGGCTAAGGAAAAAACAAATAGCACAGAAATTCTCACGAGGGAAAACCTGAAAAACCTGCACACAGTGTGCATACTAAAGTCTTCGCCTAAAAGCGAGGGTTTTCCTCCCCGAGTGAGACAATAATTTTACGCGTCTCGTCATTCCTGACTTGATTGAGCCTGCCTTGTATTTGATACGGGGGAATCCAGTCTTTTCAATTTGAATTCCCGCCCGCCTACACTAAGTCCATCGATTCATAAATTCGGTAACGTATTTATTTACTCAGGACTTAGTGCTGAGTCAGCAATGATTGCAATTCGCAGCATGAGGATACGTGATCGTATTTGCGAATCGAAGCACTAAGCAGGTTTTCGTGGGAATAACAAAAAAATCGATTTCGATGAGCTGAAATATCATATTTTTTCTCATTCCTGTTGACAAAGACCAATGGTTACGTGAAAAGAATGATGAGACGATAAACATAACCTTTTATAAACGATACGGGCATTGTGACCATTTAACGAAACCTATTTCTAAATTAATGATCACCTGATATGCTTCTCATCTATCCTCCTGTTGCCAAACCATGCGAGCCTCCAGCAGGTATCGCCAAGCTCTGTAGCGCCCTTAATCATCATGGGATTAGGTACAGTGTTTGGGATGCGAATTTGGAAGGGCTTCTCAGCCTTTTGAGGAATCCACCTGCGTCATTTGATACATGGACCTCCCGAGCACTTCATCATCTTCCCGGACATCTCGATTCTTTCAAGGGTTGGGATGGATATAAAAATCAAGATCGTTATCGCCGGGCCATCAAGGATCTAAACCGGCTTCTTGAGATGAAGGCACGTTCCAGCAATGTGCGTCTTAGTCTCACAAATTATGAGCACGGAACACTCTCTTCTGTAAGAAGCGGGGATCTTTTAAGGGCTTCAGAACATCCAGAAGACAATCCTTTTTATCCCTATTTTAAGAAACGGCTCACCGAGCTTTTGAGAAATGAACCGCTTTCCCTGATCGGTTTTTCGCTCAACTATTTAAGCCAGGCCCTGTGCACATTCGCAATGATCGGTTTTCTTAAACGGGAGTGGCCAGGGATAAAATTGATTCTGGGCGGAGGGCTCGTGACTTCATGGATGAGAAAGCCCCATTGGCAAAATCCCTTTAATGGGTTGGTGGATCATCTTGTGGCAGGACCAGGGGAAGTTCCTTTGCTTTTACTCATGGGGGTAAGGGAGGCCGGAGATATTCCTTATGCACCGAATTATGATTCTTTCCCTCTCAAAGATTACTTTGCTCCCGGGCCTATTCTTCCCTACAGCGCTTCAAGCGGATGCTATTGGAACAGGTGTTCATTCTGTCCGGAAAGGGCCGAGGGAAATTCTTACCATGCCATTCCTTCAGACAAAGTGATTAACGATCTCCGCCACCTTGTTCACAAACATAAGCCGGTTCTCATCCATTTTCTGGACAATGCGATCAGTCCGTCATTGTTAAAGGCCATCTGCCAAAATCCTCCGGGTGCACCCTGGTATGGCTTTGCGAGGATCACCCGCGATCTCACCGATCCGGATTTCTGTTTGGCTCTGAAACGTTCGGGATGTGTAATGTTAAAGCTTGGTTTGGAATCGGGAGACCAGGGGGTGCTCGATGATCTGCAAAAGGGGATCGACCTTGAGGAGGCTTCGTCAACATTAAAGGGCCTGAAAAAGGCGGGGATTGCCGCCTATGTCTACCTTCTGTTTGGAACTCCCGTAGAAGCCCTGACAGAGGCCCGAAGGACCCTTGCGTTTGTCGTTAAACATCATGATTGCATTGGTTTCCTCAATCTTGCCATCTTCAATATGCCGATCTACGGGGCCGAAGCCCATCAGATGGAGACGAAACAATTTTATGAAGGAGACCTCTCTCTTTATACAAGCTTCAATCACCCGAAAGGATGGAGCAGGCCAT
>VGRU01000407.1 GCA_016875255.1 Deltaproteobacteria bacterium | reverse complement strand
CGGAAGGGAAATCTCTTCTTGCAATCCGTAAGATAGGCCAGGAGGCGCTGAAGGTCTTTTTCATCCAGGAAGATGCCCTGCCTTCGATTGCCTCTTGAGATGACGTGATACAGAGCCCCTGGAAAATAAATCCGAGGTTTTCGGGCCATGGCCATCCTATATCAAAACACCACACTTCTGTCAATACCGAGTTTCCGTGGCCTGACCCCACACAACTTTATTGAACTGTGGGTATTTTTCAATGATACGCAGAATATCGGCCAGATCTTTTTGCCGTTTGCTTCTTCGCCTGGTTTGATTGATGGAAGCAAATTCAGACCTTGCGAGTCAAATCATCGATGTCGGATGAGCGAAGCCCTTTTAAGAACAGGTAAAGCAAGTCGGCTGTCTTCTCCACGTCAGACCATTT
Organism: Deltaproteobacteria bacterium; assembly: GCA_016875255.1. The sequence goes on along the minus strand of VGRU01000407.1, from coordinate 1,809 downwards.
GATTAATTCTCCGGGCGAATGGCTGTATCGCCGGGGAATGTAAACCCCCCCGCAGGGAATCCCCTTACCCGAAGTATGAATGGTGGAGGCATCGGTCCAGGTCCGAAAGATATCCTTCTGATGAGGGATTTTATTTTTTACGGCGGTCGAAATGAGCCGCTGACGGATCTTCTTCGAATAGATCGTTCCCTGTCCGAGGGCATTGACATCCATGGAGCGGATGACCGGCCCCTTCCCACACTCATCCGTGGCCAATTGAGGAGGGGTGATCGGATCAGCCGCAGGAACCGTATCAACCACGATTGCCATATCCGGCTCGAGAGCTTGTGCCGCAACCTTGGCTCCCCTGGAGCCCACTTCCTCCTGAACTGCGGCCACCAGGAGTAATTGATAATCAATCTTCTCCTTTTTCATCCTTTCCGCTAATTCGATAAGAACGGTACATCCCGCACGGTTGTCAATCGCTTTGCTGATGATCGTCTCCTTGCCGACGGATTGAAAATGAGGATGGTAAACAATGGGGTCCCCAATCTCGATCCCCCATGCTCTCACCTCCTCTGCACTCTCCGCTCCCACATCGATCCAGAGCTCTGAGACGGAAATCGGACGTTTCAAATCTTCGGCGGTCATCAGATGGCGATTTTTAACTCCGACGACACCGGTATAAATCCCTTTCTCCGTGCAGATATCGACCTTTGTGCTGAGCAGAACCCTCTCATCGAACATTCCATTTAGGTCGAAAAAGATGTAGCCCCTTGGATTGATATACTTGACGATCAGGCACATCTCATCCGTGTGGACACAGACCATCACCGATCTTCTTCCTTTTCCGGTCTTCCCGACCACATTTCCCATGGGATCGATGGAGACATCGGAGAGATTCTTTTTCAGTTCGGCGAAAACAAACTCGATCACCTTCTCTTCAAATCCGCTCCCCCCCGGGATGGCAACCAATTTCTGAAATCGTTCAAGCATCATCTGATTTTTCGTTTTCATCTCTTATCCCTCGCTATCTTTATTATGTTGGCCTCGCAAAAAGGTCATTCCCGTGAAAACGGGAATCCAGAGAATTCTGCTCACCTAAAAACACTGGATTCCTGCATGCGCAGGAATGACAGAAAATAACATTTTGCCTATTTTCACCTATTTTCGGAGATAAATCCAGATATTGAAGCATAGGAGCAGGATGGTGAATACGAATACGAGAGTTCTGGAAATTTCCATATACACGATCCTCTCCACGTAGTGGATGATAAACGACCCGGTGTAAGCGAGACCAGGGTGATGTTTTTCCCTCAGCCAAACTTCAAGGTGGGTAAGGGGACAGAACCAGTCGAATAATTGAATGATGAGAGCAAAAGCGAGGCCAGAAAGATGGAATATTTTTAGAACTTTGTTTCGCCTCCCCCACAGACCACCCAGAAAGAGAAAGACGACCCAGAGAAAGTGAATCAGGACAACGCTATCTGCAAGAATCTTATAAACCATTTTATTCGATTACCTCATTCCATCCAATGTATAATGTACCATAAATTGGCCTTCTTTTTCAGAAAATGTTATTGGGTGGTCCAACTTTCGTTTGAGTAAACGGAGGTTGCGTGATAAGATTAAAAAAGCAAAAAACTCATGTTCCGTGAGGGGGCCTCAGGGTGAAGCAAGATCGAACGGTCTGGGAAGATCATCCGCAACGAAATACTGCAGATGTTGTCATCTGCGGTGCAGGAATCGCTGGTATTTCTGCGGCCTATCACCTCTCTGTGAAATATGGGATCAAGAAGGTGCTTCTCGTTGATGATCGCGCGCCACTCT
>VGRU01000406.1 GCA_016875255.1 Deltaproteobacteria bacterium | reverse complement strand
TCGGCCCGCATCTGGACCCGGAGCTTGGCATCCAGGTTTGAAAGAGGTTCATCGAAAAGAAAGACAGCAGGTTTCCGGACGATGGCCCTTCCCACAGCCACCCGCTGACGCTGTCCTCCGGAAAGCTGTTTCGGCTTTCGGTCGAGAAAATCCTGAATGCTCAGAATTTCCGCCGCCTCCCTCACCCTCTGATCGATCTCACTCTTCGGAAATTTTCTCAGTTTGAGCCCGAAGGCCATATTCTTGTAGACCGACATATGGGGATAAAGGGCATACTCCTGGAAGACCATGGCAATGTCCCGGTCTTTCGGCGGGAGGTCATTGACCACTCGATCCCCGATAGAGATCGTTCCGGTGCCGGACTCTTCCAACCCCGCTATCATCCGAAGGGCAGTCGACTTGCCGCATCCCGAAGGACCCACGAGGATCGCAAACTCCTTGTCCTCCACTGTAAGGTTGAAATCCTTCACCGCCAGGACCGTACCAAAATGCTTCGAAACATTCTCCAGAATCACTCTTGCCACAACGGTTGCCCTCCTTCCATTCCATATTCCTTCTTTTCTTAACCCTTCATACCGCTTAACATAAAACTTTCAACAAATTTTTTCTGAAAAACAAGAAAGAAAATGAGCATGGGCGCCGTGACAAAAGCTGTAGCCGCCATCAACAGGGTCCAGTCTGCCCCGCTCTCCTGCTGAACGAACATTCCCAGCCCGATGGTCAGCGTCCGCACCTCGGGTGTATCCGTGACAATGAGCGGCCACAGGTAATCATTCCAATGGCTCACGATGCTGATGATGGAAAAAGCGATCAGTGTGGGTTTGGCCAGGGGGAGTAAAACATGCCATAAGAACCGGAGCCCTCCGCATCCATCGATCACTGCCGCATCTTCCAGAGCCCGGGGAATTTGCCGGAAAGCCTGCCGGAGAAGAAACGTCCCATACCCTGAGGCGAAGAAGGGAAGCATCATCGCGACCCTTGTGTTGAGGAGGTCAAATTGCTTCAATGTCAAAAAGTTCGGTAGAAAGGTCGCATGGATGGGAATCATCATCTGGATGAGAAAGAGAAAGAAGAAAAATTCCTTCCCCCAGAAATTCTTTCTTGCAAAGACATAGGCCGCAAGGGTAATGGTTACCAGCTGAACAGCCAGAATCCCTGTGACCACAATGATCGTATTGAGGAGATAGAGATGGAAGGGGGCCATCTCAAACATCTCAAGATAATTTTGGATATTGATGGGCCAGGGGATCCATTTCGGCGTTTGGGTAAATACCTCCGTGCGAAATTTAAGGGAGGTGGATAGAATCCAGAAATAAGGGGCTACGGTAATCAGAGAGACGACCATCAGGATGAGATGGAGACCCGATTTATTTCTGAGGTGACGGTTAAACTTCATAATAGACCCTTCTCCCGATCACCCGGAAGACCAGCCAGATGGCCGCCAGCAGTCCAAGAATAAAGAGGGTGGTCAGGGTGGAACCCATTCCAAGGTCCCAGAACCGGAACGCATGCTGGTAGATGTAGAAGACCAGGACATTAGTCCGATCGCCCGGTCCCCCTTGGGTCATCACGAAGACCTGATCAAAGACCTGAAAGGAGGAGATGATGGCCACGATGAAAACGAAAAGAGTGGCCGGGGCAAGCATGGGAAAGGTGATGTAACGGAACTGTTTCCATCCGGTCGCCCCTTCAATGGCCGCCGCTTCGTAGTAATGGTTTGGAATCCCCTGAAGGCCTGCGAGAAAGATGAGCATATAATAGCCGAAGTTCTTCCAGATGCTCATGATGATGATGCCAATCAGGGCGTAGCGCATATCATAGAGCCATTCGATTTTCGGAAATCCCAGGAACCCGAGGTAGTAATTGAAAATTCCAAGCCCCGGGTTAAAGATCCAGACCCAGAGCATGGCCGCCGCAACCATTGGAATCATCGTAGGATAAAAGAGGCTTCCCCTGTAAAGACCCCTGATCCACCCCATCTTCTGGTTGATCAGAACGGCTAAAAAGAGGGCCAGGGACATGCTGATAGGGATGGTGGTGAAGGCATAGATGAGATTATTTCTCAGAACCAGCCAGAAAAGGGGGGCCTTGAAAACCTCGATATAATTTGAAAACCATGTAAAACTGGGCTCTGGGTTGTTGACATTCCATTTGAACAGGGAGAGGTAGGCCGACATAAGGATCGGGATAAAAGTGAATATCCCCATGAAAAAAAGGCCGGGAAGAAGATA
>VGRU01000405.1 GCA_016875255.1 Deltaproteobacteria bacterium | reverse complement strand
TCACGGAAGGCCTTCGCAACCGGGCAACACCACCACCCGCCTCATCTTAAGAGAAGGCATCTGGTATCCTTATTGCCGAGTAAAATAAACCATTCCAATCCGATGCCCTTACCGTACCCAGAGGGTAAATCCCAGAATGCCAATGACGACGGAGAGAATGATTTCAAAACGACGCTGACTGATGCGCCGGTTGATTTTCAGGCCAATCAAGATTCCCGCAATGGCGAAAGGTACAGCCGCTACAGAGGTCTCAAGCACCGAATTGGTAAGCAGGCCGTGGTACTGATAAATTCCAATAATGATGGCATTAGCAAACAAAAAGAAACTCTGGAGCATGCCTACGACCTGCTCCTTCGCCCAGGGTTTTAGCGCAGCATATACTACCACCGGTGGCCCATCGGTCCCGAAAGCCCCACCTAGAAGGCCGCTTAAAAAACCTGTAGGAATTGCCCATAACCTTGAAAAGGTTAATTTAACCTTGGGAGTAACGATTTTATAAACAGAAAACAGGATAAGCACTGTTCCAAGAATCTTCATGATGAGTCCGGGCTCCATGCTCTTTAAAAGTAATGCGCCCAGGAAGGCGCCTGGTATTGTTGCGACGATCAAGAATAGGGAATGATCCCACATAAGGTCTTTCATTAGTATAAAGATAGCCGGGATGCGGTTAACCGTATAGCAGAGAACAACAACGGGGGCGGCCCATTGGGGGTCTGAATAGAGAAGAACAAGAGGCATGGACAGCAGTGCCCCGCCAAACCCGGCCAAGCCCTGAAGCAAAGCGCCTGTGAAGATGATCAGGGCTGTAAGAAGAAAATATTCAGACATCATTCACCCTACTTCTATTTCTTTCTTTCTTCGGTCTCTCGACATCTCCCAGATCAGGCATTGATCCCTGAATTTGCAATAAAGTTTTGGATCCATGCATTCGCAGCAATGATCGATGTTAAGGCACTCACAGCACTCCTCACAAAACCCTGTCTCAAACTTCTGACAGGTGGCAATGGCTTCACGATCCGGATGGTTTCGGCACCTCATTTTTCCTCCTTTAGCCTGATCATACCTAATTTCATCTATTCAGTCAAAAGGGAGCTTTCTATCTCCTATATTTTCTTCATTGACCTCATCTTCCCATTCTGGTATTAAAATATCAAACTATATGAGCCTAAAAACCCATCTTTTTGAGATTGGTGCCTTCTTGCTTACGGCAATATTCGCCTTCCATTTCGATTGGAAGGCGAACGAACTCTGCTGGGGGTTGTGGGCATCGAGCCTCCTCACCGGATGGGTGGTGATTCTATCATCCGTTCTCCGAACGCTCCTCCACCTTGCAGGGATATCCGTAATCTCCGAGGTAGATCTGAATGAAAAGGGAGACCCCCTGTCTGCTTTCTTTCGCGCAAAAACCTTCAGCCAAAATCTTAAAGATAAAAAGAATCCATTTGCTTCCCTGCCTGTGATTTTAATGGTGGTTGGAAGTATCGGAATCGGGGTCTTTACGTGGTTTCACTTCACCTTTTTCCATACCGTACACGCCATGTTGATGTCCTTTTTCCTGCAGATGGAACCCCTCAGCCTTTTCGGCCCTAATGGATTTATCAATGCGGATAAGGGAGTGGTGCTGGCTTATCTGGTGGAAAATTATTGGCCGATGATCCTGGGAACATTCATCGTAAGGCGGGGGATCATCTTGGGTGGAAATCCTGGCCTCAATTTAAAGGCGATCTACGGAGGGGTGATGAGGATCCATTTTTTCATCCTCTTAAGCGCCTTCCTGTTCTTCCTGATCTATTTCGGAATCGAATTTTATCAGCGGTTCCTGCTTCTTGTTCTTCTCTTTCTCTTTTACTTCCCCATCAGGATTTTCCGCCGCCAACCCGCCTCCTCTTCAATCGTTTCGAAACAGGACGAGGCCTGAGCAAAACATAAGTCGCCCCTGCACCCCCGTCACATTGCCTTGCGCTTGAATAGGCAACAACCCATTTTCTCCAGGAACTGTGGAGTAGCCACTCCTCAACCTTCCTCTTTAATACTGGTTCGGCAGGTGAGGAAAGCCCCCGGCCATGGGTCACTAAAATACCTGTCTTTCCATGCATCACAGCCCATTTCATAAACTGATGAAATACCTCTTTGGCTTCCTCTACGATGAGCCCATGAAGGTCGAGATGGGCTTGAATGGAAAAATCTCCCCGGTGAAGCCGTCTGGCTATCTCAGGATGGACATGATATCCGGTGCC
>VGRU01000404.1 GCA_016875255.1 Deltaproteobacteria bacterium | reverse complement strand
AGGGGACAAACCCGACAAATTGATTGTCAATCTCGGCTACAAAGCTCACATCGACCTCGCCTCCCAATGCCTCCCGAACCAGGTCCCGATAAGTGATGGCCCTCTGCGCGCCGCTGATCTTCCGGTCCACATCCAGAATCCCATTGATATCCTCCGGTTCCATGGGTCTGATCCTCACCTCTGCTTTAGCCACGAATTTTCATCTCCTCTCTTCAAAATATAATTAATATTATTGTTGTTAAATCCCACCCAAAAGTCAACGATTTTAATTGCTTGCCCACCTTCACTTTTCTAAAAGTCAGTAATATTTCTACAGAATATCCGCTCAAGTAGGTATGTATATTTTTTACTTGACATACCTATTTGGTTGTGTTACTCTTCTTTTAACCAAATTAAGGAGGGTGACATGGAGCCTAAAATTCCAGAATGGTTTCTGTCTTTCTACGAAAGGCTGTTTTCAGCACAACTTCGTGCCGTTCGGCAACTCAAATCCCCCCGACCCCTCAAGGCAAAACGGGGGGAGGGGAAAGGTATGTCTAATATGGACATGGCGATAGACATACTTCGGCGGGCCAAGCAGCCCCTCCACATCTCTGAAATCATCGCCCAGGTCAAAGCCAAGCACGGAGTGGACTTGGACCGGGAGTCCCTGGTGAGCGCTCTGGTCAAAAAGGTTCACCGCCACCAGGGGCTTTCCCGTACGGCTCCCAATACCTTTCAGATTGAGGGTGGGGGGAAGTGAAGAAGCGCTGTTGCTCTCGTAACCAAGAACGCATTGAATCGGATGATCTGCTTCGTAAGCTCATGGAGCTTTTATTGGCTTACCGGGGGATGATCCGAGTGACGATTCTGAAGAATATTGCTTTGGTGACCTATGCATTGGTGACATTGTATCATGGGGCTCGGGGGGGAAACGGTTGGCTTTCGAAAGCGGCCCTGGCCCGATGTCTGCCGTTGGGGACAGGGCCCAAAGAGAGAGAACAGAGGCTTTACCGGTTCTTGGGCAATCTTCGGCTGACTCCGGAGCTTCTGATTCCCCTGCATATCGCCCTGGCCTGTGGGACCAGGCTTCGGGAGCGTCTGCCGATGATCCTGGATCAGACGACGATCCGGGGGATTGAAACCCTGCTCATCGGATTAGTGTTTGAAGGACGGGTGCTTCCGATTGCGTTTTCCTGTTTTATGAATAAGTTTATCCATAAAAGCCAAAACATTCTGGAGCATAGTTTGATCTTGGCTGCCATGAGTTGTTTTCCTGTCGAGTTTCGTCCTTTACTGATTTTGGATCGGGGTTATGCCCGTGTCAGTTTACTCATTCATCTGCGCGAAGAAGGGATTCCCTTTTTGTGCCGAGCCAAGCGCAGTGTCATGGTTTACCTCAACGGAAAGGGCCAAACCCTGGGTCGTTTTAAGATCAAGCCAGGGCAATTGCTTCGTTACTCGGTGCTGTATCACTCCCAGAAAAAAGAACCTCTGGATTTAATCATTTATTTTGGCAAAGGGTACAAAGACCCCTGGTATCTGCTGGTTCCTGCAGGAACCTCACTGACGGCCCAAGAAATTGTTGAGCTTTATGCCAAGCGGATGTCTATTGAGCAAGGGTTTCGAGATTGGAAGACTCATCTGGGGGTGCGTGGATTAATCTTTTACGGAGTCAATCCCGCCCCCCGCCTGACCCGATTACTTCTGGCTTTTTCCTTGAGCTATTTGCTCTGTCTGGCCTTAGGCTCCACGGAAGAGGCCTTGGTCGTGAGGGCTTTCGTAGAAATCCGGAGGCGCAAACCTCGCCATGGCACTACCCGAACGCTTTCGGTGCTCTCTATCGGGATATTGAGACTCTCTTTGAAGAGGTTTTCCAAACAGGCTGACCGAGACCTTCTTAAGATGCTCCATCGCTTATCTCGGGGCAAGGGGGTTATCCAGTGGTGCCTCTCTCCGCCTAAACCCATCAAGCTTTCTTTTAAACAATGATCATCCTCCCTCTAAGCAGAATGTATCTTCGCTTTCACTAAACCTCTTTGCCTCTTAGGTAAAGCCTTCGCTTGAACCCATGAAATAGTCATAAAATTGCTGACCCTAACCTGCGCCACCGTTGATCAGAGACCGGCTATCAAAGGACCTGACTCTCTCAAAACACTTCCTTCTTCGATCGGGAACTCCTTCCCATCACGAATACGCTTCGTCGATCCCGATCTACCCATTCAAAAGTGAAGGTGGGCAAGCATAAAATCCGCTTGACAAACAT
>VGRU01000403.1 GCA_016875255.1 Deltaproteobacteria bacterium | reverse complement strand
TTTGTAGACAGGATTAATTGAAAAATAGGTTTTTGTCAACCATTTGGAAATAGAAAAAGATTGACAAAATAATTTGGTTTCGATATAAAAAACGGAGGTATTTAGTGGATCGTCGAAAACAAACCGAGTAGAAGAGGGGAGGTGAAATTTACGTATTAAAAAAGTTTTTTCCCTATATGTTACCCTGAACTCGTTTCAGGGTCTCATCGTAAGAGATTCTGAACCAATACTGAATCAAGTTCAGCACAAGGTTCAGAATGACAACCCCGCCCGGAGAGGTGGGGTATTTCACCCTGATTTTTATAAAAGGAGGATAAGCGTATGAAGAGAAAATGGTTGGCATTAATGGTCGGTTTTTTGATGGTGGGCTTTCTCTCAGGAGTTGTGCTGGCCCAGGAAAAGGTGGTTGTCTATACTTCGCTGGAAACGGATGAGGTTGCGGAGTATCTGAAGCTGGCCCGAAAAGAGTTGCCCACTCTTGATATCCATATCATCCGGCTTTCGACAGGAGAACTGGGCGCCAGGATGTTAGCCGAGAGAGCGAACCCTCAGGCAGACCTCATCTGGGGATGGGCCGTGACGAATTTAGAGGACTTCGTTACAAAAGGGATGCTGGACCCTTATAAACCGAAGGGTGTTGAGAAGTTGGAGAAGAGATTCGTCAACCCCCAGTTCAATTATGTGGGAATCGATATGTATATTGCGGCCTTCTGTGTCAATACGAAGGTGATGAAAGAAAAAGGATTGCCTATGCCCAAGGGATGGAATGATCTGCTCGATCCGAAGTTCAAGGGATTGATCGCCATGCCAAATCCGGCCGCATCAGGAACGGGGTTTCTGCAGATTTCAAGCATCCTCCAGATGTATGGAGCCAAAGAGGGAAAAGAGGATGGCTGGGAGTTTTTGAAAAAACTGGATAAAAATATGGGCCAGTATATTAAGAGCGGGTCAAGGCCGGCGAAAATGACCGCGGCAGGAGAATTTGCGGTGGGCGCTTCTTTCGACTTCGTGGTGGCGGAGCAGAAAAAGCAGGGATTCCCGGTTGAATTCGTCTTCCCGATCGAAGGAGCAGGCTATGAGGTGGAGGCCAATGCCCTTCTGAAGGGTGCGAAGAATCTTGCAGCCGCCAAGAAATTCCTGGACTGGGCGATCAGCGAAGGCGCGATGAAGGAATATTCCAAGTTTAAATACGGGGTGACTCTACCCGGGATTCCGACACGGCCTGATCTTCCCAAATTATCTGAGATTAAACTCTATCCCATGGACTTTTCCTGGCAGGCAAAGAACCGGGATGATATTCTAAAAAAATGGGAGACCCTCTTCTTGAAATGAAAAGGGAGTTATACAGGGGCATCCTGCAGATGCAGGATGCCCTTTTTTTGTTGACCCTGTGGAGTAATACCTTCATAGCCTAATGGGGGAAGATCATAAGAACAGAATCGGATCAATGGTGTTCGTTATGTTTTATACTCCACAGGGTTGACATATTTTTTTAATTTGATTAAAAACCTTTATAGACAGGTAATCAGGTTTTGCCTTAAAATTAGGTGATTTTGGCTTTTGTGCGGGCGGTTTCCTCTTTTTAACCTCTCCACACCTCCCCTTAATGTAAGGGGAGGCTGGGTGGGGTTATGATAGAGAGGGAAGGGGGAGTTATAAGAGAGGCGGAGAGAGAATATCTAAAGGCAGGATAAAACAATGAGCAGAAACCTCAGGTTGGAGAATCTCACCAAACGCTATGGAACGCTGACGGCTGTGGACCGGGTCAATCTTGAGATTGAAGAAGGGGAATTTATCTGTTTCCTCGGGCCAAGCGGCTGCGGAAAGACCACGGTCCTCAGGATGATCACCGGTTTTGAGACCGTGACAGAGGGAAAGGTCCTCTTCAATGGGAAGGTGATCAACCACCTTATCCCCCAGAAAAGGGAGTTTGGAATCGTCTTCCAGTCCTACGCCCTCTTTCCCAATATGACGGTTGAGGAGAATATCGCCTTCGGCCTGAGGATGAGAAAGATGAATACACAGGCCATTGCCAAAAGGGTAGATCAGATGCTGGACCTCGTCGGGCTTCGGGACTGGAGAAAACTCTTCCCGGCTCAGTTAAGCGGGGGCCAGCAGCAGAGGGTGGCCCTGGTTCGGGCTCTGGCGCCGGATCCGCAGGTTCTCCTTCTGGACGAACCTTTGAGCGCTCTCGATGCAAAGATCCGGGTCCGCCTCCGGGCAGAGGTGAAGCGGCTCCAGCAGGAGC
>VGRU01000402.1 GCA_016875255.1 Deltaproteobacteria bacterium | reverse complement strand
CCCCGGATCATCCAGAACCTGGCCTTTCGATACACCCGTTGGGTAAACTGGCGCCGGGGCCGGAGAGGACATCTTTTCCAAGGACGTTACAAAGCTGTCCTGGTTGACGCTGATGCTTATTTGTTGGCGTTGACCCGATACATCCATTTGAATCCAGTGCGCTCAGGGATTGTGGAATCTCCGGAAGACTATCCGTGGAGTGGCCATCGTGCCTACTTGGGACTGGAGACCATTCCCTGGCTGACAAAAGAGTGGGTCTTATCGATGTTTTCACAGAAGGCGGGAAGTGCACGACGGGCTTACCGGGAATTTGTTGAACAAGGGAGAGGCGGGGGATATCAGAGAGAATATGGGATGGGGTCTGATGTGGACTCTCGGATATTGGGCGATACAAACTTTCTTGAGAAAGTTCTTGGACAGGAGCAGAAGGAATTGGGAAGGTCCGTGACGATGGAAGAAATTGTTTCCTATTTTTGCAAAGAGTTTTCGTTAAGAGAAGAGGAGTTGTCGGGTTCAGGGAAAGACCGAAGAATCTCGGAGGTTCGAGCGGTTATGGCATGGTTGGTTCAGCAATCGGGTTGTTTGACCCTTTCGGAGCTTAGCAAAAGAGTTGGCCGAGATTGCTCCACATTGAGCACTTCGGCAAAGCTTTTGGAGAAAGAAATACAAACGGACACAGATTTGAACCGATTCGTGAACAAAATCCGGAAGGATCTGTTCGAAATCCAAATATCCAAAGCCTGACCCCAGGGGTCGACCTTTACAATTAGAGGGCATGGCTATTTTGTAGTTTAGGTTATTATAGCCATATGCGATACATTACCCCATATATCCTCGATGATCTTCGATCAAAAATGGTTTTCATAAGCGGCCCCCGCCAGGTGGGAAAAACCACTCTCGCCAAAAGGATTCTCTCAAGCGACTTTCCCTCAGGCAGATACCTGGACTGGGATCTGGATGAAGATCGTCAGGATATCCTCAAAAAGAGATGGGACAGAGATGACAGGCTTTTGGTTTTCGATGAACTGCACAAATTTCCTAAATGGAAAACATGGATCAAAGGTGTTTACGATGTTTCCCATCCATCACATGCTTTTCTTGTAACAGGCTCAGCACATCTCGATATATACCGGCGTGGAGGGGATTCGCTCATGGGGCGATATCATCCCTGGCGACTCCATCCTTTTACTCTCGATGAGTTGCCAAATGGAATTTCTCCCAAAGAAGGATTTCAAAGATTAATGGCGCTTGGTGGTTTCCCAGAACCTTTCATCCGTGGGGATGAGCGGGACGCTCGACGATGGAGGAGGGAGCGCTTTGATCGCGTTCTCCGTGAAGATATAAGGGATTTGGAATCCATACGAAACATTCAACTTCTCGGACTTTTTCTGGATATGTTGCGTCAGCGAGTGGGCGGGCTGGTCACCCTTTCGAACATAGCAACGGATCTCCAGATTTCAGCCAAGACGGCCAAAGTCTGGCTCGATGTTCTTGAAAGGATGTATCTTCTTTTTACAGTTCGCCCGTATACAAAATCTCTGCCCAGGGCTGTGCTTAAACCCCCTAAAGTCTACTTCTTCGACAATGCGGATGTTCTTGCGGGTGAAGGGGAACGGTTTGAGAATCTGGTGGCAACTTCCCTGCTGAAACGACTCCACTTTTTGGAAGACCGTGATGGTTACCGCTATGAACTCCGTTATCTTCGTGACAAGGAAGGGCGGGAGATCGATTTTGTCATTCTTAAGGAAAATCATCTTGAGGAACTAATTGAAGTTAAGTGGTCGGATGATGAGATTTCAAAATCGCTTCTCTATTATACTGAACGCTTGAAACCCGAGAAGGCCACTCAAATTACTGCCCACTTGAGAAGACCTTACAGCCAGGGACGTATCCGGGTAACAGATCCGCTTTCCTACTTCCAAACCAGTTTTTTTGCCAGTGCTGAAACCATTAAAAAATGAGGTTCATCAGGGTAGTGAGTGGGTAACATTGACTTATAACTCCCCCTTCCCCCTCTTAAGATAAGAGGGGGGAAGATGGATGGGGGGCGTTAGATTTGGAGGTGTGGGGGTTTTTCCAGAGCTCTCTTTACATTCTCTTCAACACCAGGTCGATCATCAGCTCGTTGGCCAGGCGATGAAGGTCTTCCCTAAACCCTTGCTCGGAGACAGAGTGAGGAACCTCTACATCAATATCCATTTCAAAAAGAGGAGTTCCGCTCTCAGCAGACAGCACCCGATGGGTTTTCA
>VGRU01000401.1 GCA_016875255.1 Deltaproteobacteria bacterium | reverse complement strand
TCAGGCCTTTTTGCCCTCTCCGTGGCAATGATGACCCATTCCTTTGAAACCATGTTCTGTCTGAATTCCGGCATCTTAATCCTCCTCCCTTCGTTCTTCCGCGGTCAGGTCCGGAAGTTGAAAGAGCGCTCTGATGGCATCGACATAGAAATCCGACATCGTCTCCTCATCTTTCTGCTTGAGCCGGGTCAGGGGATCATGGAGAATCTTGTTGACAATAGCCGAGGTCAAAGCCTCCAGGGATTGGCGCTCCTTTTCGGAAAGATGGGGATGCAACGAAAACATTTTTTCCAACTCTTTTTTTCGAATCTCCTCAAATTTTTTCTTCAACGCGATGATGGCGGGAGTGATCTCCAGAGATTGGTACCAGTGGACGAACTTCGTCACTTCTTCCTGGACAATCGCCTCTGCCCGGCGGGCTTCTTTTTCGCGATCCTTCATGTTTTCATGGGCGACTTTCTGGAGGTCATCGATGTTATAGAGATAGACATTCTCAATGTCGCCAACGCCGGGCTCCACATCACGAGGGTCGGCAATATCGATAAAGAAGATGGGTTTTTGTTTCCGGTCCTTCATCACCTTAACCGTCTGCTCACGATTGATCAGATAGTGTGAGGCGTCTGTTGCGCTGATTACAATATCAGCCTTTTTCAAGCCCTGTCCCATTTCCTCGAAACGGATGGCCTCTCCATTGAATTGCCCGGCCAGAGAGACCGCCCGGTCGTAAGTTCGATTGGTCACCAGAATTTTTTCAACCCCTCCGGCCATTAGGTGACGGGCGGCCAGCTCAATCATTTCGCCGGCACCGATCAGAAGAACGGCTCTTTGCTCCAGGCCTCCGAAGATTCTTTCCGCCAGATCAACCGCTACGGAGCTGACGGAGACAGCGCTATCGCCGATCCGGGTTTCAGTCCTTACCCTCTTGGCGACATGAAAAGCCCGGTGAAGAAGCCGATGGAGAATGAGGCCGGAGGTTCTCGATTCGGTTGCCAGGGTATAGGCGGACTTGAGCTGACCCAGAATCTGGGGCTCGCCTACCACCATCGAATCGAGACTGGAGGCAACACGGAAGATGTGTCTCACCACCTCTTCTCCGACGAGGAGGTAGAGGCTCTTCTCAAATTCTTTCAAGGGGAGTTCGTGATATCGGGAAAGAAAATCTTTTAGATCCCGGACGGTCTTTTCGGTCTCTTGCGAGATGGCGTAGATTTCCACCCTGTTGCAGGTGGAGAGGATCATATTTTCCTTCAATGAAGGGAGGGAGTGGGCCTGGGCGAGCGCCTTTTCCATCTCCGATTCCTGGAAGGTCAGTTTCTCCCGAACCTCAATGGGGGCTGTTTTGTGATTTAAACCGATGATGATCAGTTGCATATAAAAAAAGGTTGAGGTTAAGGTTAAGCAAAAACATTTAAGTTAAGGTTAAGGCTCAGGTTAAGAAAAAATTAAGATATCGTAACAATTTAGCCTTATGAAAAGAAGAGTTTCATGAGTCAATTGACTAAAAGAATCATCATAAAATCCCCCTTAATCCCCCTTTTCCAAAGGGGGAAACCCCTATCTCCTCCCTTTGGCAAAGGGAGGTCGGGAGGGATTTTACAAAGATTTTCAAACAGCTAAAGTGTTACAAAATATCAAACCCGCTTAAGACTTCTATTTTTCAAACCATAGCTATTTTTTCTACCGGCATTTCTTCAAGCAAGTTATATTTCATCATTAGGCTCAACCTTAACCTCGCCCTTGACCTCCGGTTCAAGGATTACCAATTCGAGTAGGCATGAAGTCCGGGAAGGAGTAGATTGACGCCCAAAAAAGTAAACATCACGGACAGAAATCCGACAATCGCCATGATGGCGGCTTTCCGCCCCCTCCATCCCACGGTGAGGCGCTGATGCAGCATGGCGGCATAGAGGAACCAGGTGATCAGGGACCATGTCTCTTTGGGATCCCATCCCCAGTATCGTCCCCAGGCATATTCCGCCCAGACGGCTCCGGTGATGATCCCAAGGGTCAGCAATGGAAATCCAAAGGTCAAGGCCCGGTAGTTGAGGTCGTCCAGAACCTTGAGAGAAGGAAGCCTCTTTGCAATGGCTCCCATCTTCTTCGATTTGAGTTGATGTTCCTGAATGAGATAGATGATCCCGCTGCAGAAAGCGAGGGTGAAGACGGCATTGCCAAGAAAGGCGAAGAAGACATGAAAGGGATGCCAGAAGCTTCTGAGCACGGGCGCAAGAGGCAGAATCTCTTTGGGAAG
>VGRU01000400.1 GCA_016875255.1 Deltaproteobacteria bacterium | reverse complement strand
CCACCACACAGAGCCGGCAGGCCCCATAAGGGGAGAGTCCGTCCATGTGGCAAAGGGTCGGAATAGGGAACCCATAGAACCTTGACGCCTCAAGCAGGGTTGTTCCTTCTTCCATCGAAACTTCTAATCCGTTGATGTGGAAAGTGACCATGGTTTTGATCCCCGTCTTAAGTCCGGTTATCTTATTGCAATGAATCAAACACTTGTTTACATACCCTGTTCGCCCTTCGAGAGCCTCAGGGCGAACGGACTGTTAAAAGATTTCTGACTCGCTACTTTATATCTATGGCATTGAATTTACAGACATCCCTACAAGCCCCGCACTTGATGCATTTGACCTGGTCAATGAGATGGGGTTCTTTCTTCTCTCCTGTGATCGCTTCCACCGAGCAGGTTCGCAGACAGAGCCGGCATCCCGTGCAATTTTCATTAATGGAGTAGGTGATGAGATGTTTACAGACTCCTGCCGGACAGCGACGATGCTCGATATGCTCCAGATACTCCCGGCGAAAATAGTGAAGCGTTGAAAGAACGGGATTGGGCGCGGTCTGCCCCAGTCCGCACAGGGTTGTGTCCTTCACCGTGGTTGAGAGTTCTTCGAGAAGGTCGAGCGCTCCCGGGTCGGCTCTGCCTGCCGTGATGTCGTCCAGAACTTCATACATCCGCTGAGTTCCTTTTCTGCAGGTAAAACATTTTCCGCAGGACTCCTCTTTGAGGAAGTTCATGAAATATTTGGCGACATCCACCATGCAGGTGCGTTCATCCATGACGATCATTCCGCCGGAACCCATGATGGACCTCGCCGCTTTCAAACTCTCATAGTCAATGGTCAGGTCAAATCGTGAGGCAGGGATGCATCCGCCGGAGGGGCCGCCTGTCTGAACCGCCTTGATTTCAGTCTTTCCGGAAGAGCCACCTCCTATTCCGTAGACAATTTCTCCGAGCGTGATCCCCATCGGGACTTCGATGAGCCCGGTATTCTTGACCTTACCCACGAGGCTGAAGATCTTTGTGCCGGAGTTTCGTTCCGTCCCGATTTTTTTATAACTCTGAGCGCCGGCGTTCATGATCACCGGAACATTGGCCCAGGTCTCGACATTGTTAATAAGGGTGGGTTTGCCATAAAGCCCTTTCTGCACAGGGAAAGGAGGCCTCTGGACGGGCTCTCCCATCATTCCCTCAATGGATTTGATCAATGCCGTCTCCTCACCGCATACGAAAGCGCCTGCTCCCCGCACGAGCCTAAGGTCGAATGAAAATCCGGTTCCGAGAATGTTTGAACCCAGCAAGCCGAGTTGATAAGCCTGACGGAGGGCAATGACAAGATGTTTGATGGCGAGAGGATATTCGTTGCGGACATAGAGAATGCCTTCGTTTGCTCCTGTCCCATAGGCTCCGATGAGCATTCCCTCGATGATACTGTGAGGATTTCCTTCAAGAACGCTCCGGTCCATGTAGGCGCCCGGATCGCCCTCGTCGCCGTTACAAACCAGGTATTTGCCATGGCGATTGAGTTGTCCGGCGAGCATCTCCCACTTCAGCCCTGTGGGAAACCCTGCCCCGCCGCGACCACGGAGTCCGGAAGCTTTAATTTCCTCAATGACCCATCTGGGATTTCCTTTGGAAAGGACTCCGGCCATCGCCTTATAACCGCCATGCTCAATGTAGTTGTAAATACGGATCGGGTCCACTTTTTCATTCAAGCCAAGCAGCGTCCTGATCTGGTTCTTGAAAAAAGGGATTTCATCCTGTGTCTCAATTCTCTTTCCGGTGGCTGGGTCTGAAAAGAGGAGATCGTCGAGGATCGCATCGGCGGCCACCGCCTCCACGATTCGAACCATATCCCCGGGAACAACTTTCGGGTAGAAAGTTCTCCTGGGTTCTACGAGGACGGATGGCTCCATCTCGCAGAACCCGTGACAACCGGTGATCCGTAGGCGGACGCTCCCTATCATTTTTTTTCTCAGGACCTCCCGTTTGGCAATCCGGATGAGGTCATTGGCGCCGCTTGCCTGACCGCAGGTTCCTGCAGAGATGATGAGCGTTGGGAGGTTGGGGTTTCGGTTTGCAACCAGCCGTGCTTGAAGCGCCGTGAAGTGGTCGATCGTTTTAAGAGTTTCCATTGGTCTTATTGCATCAGAGATTTAC
Organism: Deltaproteobacteria bacterium; assembly: GCA_016875255.1. Next base: position 119 of record VGRU01000400.1, on the reverse strand, counting down.
GCCTGTCAGATCGAGCATATGGCCTTTGCATCCACGGCGGGAGCAGATCTGGATCATTCCCCCTTCTCCACGAATTGACATCGGGACCATGGGGGCGCCGCAGGTCATACACTCCGAGG
>VGRU01000399.1 GCA_016875255.1 Deltaproteobacteria bacterium | reverse complement strand
CACAACCCTTTCATTCCTGGGAGGTGGGATTGAGGTCGTCTATGGGAATTTCTTTGTGCTTTTGATCATGATGATTTTTTCAATGTTACCCAATAAATCCTATGTCGGGGATAAACCCCGACACTACATATTGATGATTCGGTCCCTCTTGGCCATCTCTTTCTCCTTTCTCATTCTTTCCGCCATTCAACTCCTTCCATTTATCGAGCTCTGGATGCATTCCATTCGTGGTCAGGGAATCACCTATCAGGAAGCAACGGTATGGAGCTTCGCTCCAAAGGACTTCCTGCTTTTCTTTTTGGCCGACGCATACGGGTATTTTTTAGACATGAAGAAATACTGGGTCACCCAGTGCTGGCTCAAAACAATGTATTTGGGAGGGTTGACCTTCGTTTTAAGTTTGATCTTCTTTATTCTCCCTTATTCCAACCACAATATTGTAGCCGCAGGCTTTAGCCTGCGAAAAAATCGCACCCTGAAGGGTGCGGCTACAAATTTTATTGACAAAGTTATGAACGGGACCGGGAAGAACAGGCTCTTCTTCCTCGTTTTAATGCTCTTTTCCCTTTTTTTATCTCTTGGGCATTATAACCCTCTCTACCCTTTGGTATTTAAGTATGTCCCCTTTTTCAACGGGATCAGATATCCTGTAAAGTTTCTCTATATCTTCATCCTTGCCCTTGCTATTACGGCGGGCCTGGGTTTTGAAAAACTGGTTCAGTTTTCTACAAGGTTGCAGAAAAATACCGACCTATCGTCACTCCCGCGAAAGCGGGAGTCCAGCGAAAAAGCAAACTGGATTCCTGCTTCCGCAGGAATGACAATTCGAATGTTAAAAAGACTTTTTCAACAGCCTGCCCAAAAGAGTGATGGGAAATGGTTAAAGCATCTCCTCTTCGTTTTCTTACTCCTCTCAGGGTTCATTCTCCTGTTTCTCGTTCTGGGGCACAAAGAGATTGAACATTTTCTCAAGTTGAAGGAGATCGACTTCCCTCAGTTCAATCACCTCTCCGTGAACCTCTATCATGCCAAGAGATTCTTCTTCTACCTCACCCTCTTTTTTCTTCTTCTCAGGGTTGGTTACGAGGTAAAATGGAAAGGATGGACAAAGGTCCTGCTGGTCTTTTTCCTGACGGCAGACCTATTCGGGAATATGGGTTTTTATGGTAAAGAAAAATCTGAGAATTATTTTAAGAAGACCAGGATACAGGAGATCGTCACTTCGGATAGAGAGCCTTCCCGAGTCTTTTCGACAGCGAAGACCATTTCTCTTGATACCCCCATTTTAATCGGCGACGCTATCCCCTTTGACCTCATTAAGGAGAAGCATCTGCCCTCATTGAATATGATCTTTCAGGTCCATGACATATGGGGAATTGATGTGGTCCGACTAAAAAGAGGTGATGAGCTTTATAAGGTATTTACAAACACTCCATCCATTTCAGCAACAAATCTTGTTGATATTTATGGGGTGAAGTATGTTGTTTCCGTAACTCCAATTGAAGGAGATTCCCGTTTTGAACTGGTCTATGCGAGGCTGGATGGGCTTGAAGGCAATAAGGAAGACCTTCTCAAGGAGAATACGATCAAACTCTATCGAAATAAAAGCCCTATGCCAAGAGCATGGCTGGTGAGAGATTTCAAAGTGATGGATTCCAAGGAAATGCTTTTGACTCTAACCCAAAAGGGTTTTAACCATGAGAGAAAGGTTCTCTTTGAAGAGAATCCCCCTCACCCCTACCTTCTCCCCGAGGAGGGAGAGGGTAGGATAGGGAGAGTTGAATTCCTTTCCGAAAGTAATAATAAATTATCCCTCAGAGTGGAGGCAGAGACAGAGAGCATCCTGGTTTTGAGCGATACTTTTTATCCTGGCTGGAAGGCGTTTGTGAATGGTAAGGAGGAGAAGATTCTTCGTGCCAATTATAATTTCCGGGCAGTGCCTTTAAGCAAAGGAGTCCATCAGGTCGAGTTTGTCTATGCTCCCCTGAGTTTTAAGCTTGGGGCTGGCTTAAGCATCATTGGAATAATAAGTTGTGCCATTATTGGATGGTCGTCTCGACACAGAAAAAATCAGTGTAATAACCACCTAAATTGGGCGATTTTTTCACCCCTCACAAGGGAGGCGGGGAGGCCGAAAAGCCTTTTAGAGCGATTACCTTTAATAGGTTGAATTAACCAAGCGGCCTGTTCAATCATCACCTGTTTGGTGAATCATTATGGCCAATTGCCCTTTCTTTCAATGTATCGCATTCTAAAAGGGTTTGAGGCATCTCGG
>VGRU01000398.1 GCA_016875255.1 Deltaproteobacteria bacterium | reverse complement strand
TGTTCCATTTCATCCCCTTGTTCTGGCGGCTTCACCGGGTCCACCATACCGACCTCGACTTCGATGTCACCACGGGAATCCGTTTCCATCCCATTGAGATTCTTCTCTCCATGGGGATAAAAATGGCTGTTGTCATCACTCTGGGCCCTTCTCCTTTAGCCGTCATCCTCTTTGAGATCCTCCTCAATGCCACGAGCATGTTTAATCACGGAAATGTTCGCCTTCCGGTTTCGATCGACCGTATACTAAGACTTTTCGTGGTCACGCCCGAGATGCACCGGGTCCACCATTCCGTATTGATCAGGGAATTTAACAGCAACTTCGGCTTCAACCTGCCCTGGTGGGACAGGATTTTAGGCACCTACCGCGCCCAACCCGAGGCAGGACACGAGGGGATGACCATCGGCCTCGCCCAATTCCGGAACCCCGGTGCCATTACCCTCCCCCACCTTCTCATCCTTCCCTTTCTCCCGAGAGCTACGAAAAACTAATTTCCGCTCTCTGATTACATTGATTTAAAAAATCCGATTCCCTCAGATTATTCAGAAATCTCCTCTAAAAACCTTGACAATGGAGTGCACTGTGACTTATATTTTGGCTTAGATTTCAGATATTTATTCGTCATCCAGGAGAAAGAGGTTGTCTCTTTTCATCACATTTGAAGGAGTGGAAGGAAGCGGGAAGACCACTCAGATTCAACGCTTAAAAAAATACCTGACCCGAAAGGGAATCCCTTGCAAGGTGACACGGGAACCGGGAGGCCCCCCCATCAGTGAGAAGATCAGAAAGATCCTTCTCGACCCGGACCATCGAGAGATGCTTCCTCTGAGCGAGCTCTTCCTCTATGAAGCTTCAAGGGCACAGCATATCAAAGAGGTGATCAAGCCTTTTCTAAAAAAAGGAGGGGTTATCCTCTGCGACCGTTTCAATGATGCCACGCTGGCCTATCAGGGCTATGGCCGAAAAATAGATTGTGATCTCATCCAAAAACTGAACCGCTTCTCCTCTCAGGGAATCGAACCCGACCTCACCCTCCTTCTCGATTGCCCTTCAGACCTGGGATTGAAGAGGGCGCTTCAAAGAAATCGAATCTCAAAAAATGAGAAGGAAGGGCGTTTCGAGAGGGAGAAGATCCAGTTTCACCGTCGGGTGAGGAAGGGTTATCTGGCCATTGCAAAAAAGGAACCCCGACGGGTGAAAGTCATTGACACCCGCGCCGGCGAAGAAAAAGTTTTCGAAAAGATACGTGAGATTGTGGATGAGTTATTATAATTTCAGATTTCGGAATTCGGATTTCGGATTTTAATTCCGCACTCCGCAATCCGCATTTCGCAATTGATTCAATTATGTCTTTTAAAAACATCATGGGCCATGAAAGGCCGATTGATTTACTTCAGCGGGCAATTGCTCAGAGGAAGGTCGTCAACAGCTACCTCTTTTGGGGAAACGAGGGAATTGGAAAGACCCTGGTGGCCCACCAGTTTGCCAAGGCCCTCAACTGCCTCGAAGGAGAGAACAGGATGGATGGATGCGATCGCTGTCTCTCCTGTAAAAAGATCGACCGTCATCTCCACCCCGATGTCTCGCTCATTGAACCGGAGGGCCAGACCCTCAAAGTAGAGCAGGTGAGAGAGATGCTGAGAGGCCTCGCTTACCGGCCTTATGAGGGAAGGCGGAGGGTTTTCATCCTGGCGGCGGATCGAATGAAGACCGATATGTCGAATACACTTCTTAAAACGCTTGAGGAACCCCCTTTGCATACGGTGATCATCCTTCTGGCTAACAATCCCAGATGGATTTTGCCGACCATCCTCTCCAGGTGCCGGTCGATCCGCTTCAACCCACTGCCCTCTCATCTGGTCTCTGATTGGTTGATAAAGGAGAAAGGTTTGGAGGAAAAAGAGGCCTACCTTCTCGCCTCTCTTTCAGAGGGGAGTCCTGGAAAAGCCCTGGAGATTAAAGAGGAGATAGCCGGAATTCCAAGAAAAGAGCTTCTCGCGGGATGGATGGGATCGAAATCGCTCTCCATCGAGGAGAAAGAAGGCTGGATTGAATCCCTTCCCTCACAGAGAGAGAATCTCCACTTGATCCTTGAGATGGCCAAGACGCTTTTGAGGGATCTCATCGTGATGAAGACATCCATGGAGGGCTCGAGATTGATCCATTCCGATCTGTCGGAAGAGATGGAAGAAATCGCCGGGGGATGGGATCTCTCTTCTCTTTTAAAACGGATGGAGATTCTCCATCACACGTCTCGGGCAATTAGAGGGAATGCCAATACGAGGCTG
>VGRU01000397.1 GCA_016875255.1 Deltaproteobacteria bacterium | reverse complement strand
ATTTGAGTTGGGAGATGGCGCGGTCCATCCCCTTCCAACTGGAAGGTGGGACAATCTCAATGGTGGGGAATTCAATGACCTCTGCTCCGAGTTTCTTGAGTCGGGTAGTAAATTCTCTCGACTGTTCTCGGGCACGGGTGATGAGAATTATTTTTTCGCTAAGAGGCATTTTAATCAAAACGACCTCCGTACCAATGCAAACTGAAAATACCCAATAACGCCCCCCTACTTATATTAAGAGGGGGAGAGGGGGAGTTATTCTTTGGGACATTGGTCATTGAGTTTTTGGTCATTATTGGGTTGTTGGGTATTTTATTTAGCTGTCCCTGATCTCAGATAAACTTCTTCCAGAATTTCCCCCGCTCCTTTTTTGAGGAGGATCTCTGCCAATTCAACTCCGAGGGCTTCTGCTTGCTCAATCGGTCCTTCGATACGATGTCTGACGAGTCTCTTCCCGTCGATCGTTCCAACCAATCCATCGATTTGAAGAACGGAATCCACGATCCGGCCGAAGGCGGCAATGGGAACCTGGCAGCCTCCTCCCAGCCTTTTTAGAAATGCCCTTTCCGCGGTAATGGCTATGGATGAATCCGGGTCATTCAGGAATCGTATTTTTTCTTCGACTTCCTCGTCACCCACCCTGGTCTCAATTCCTAAGGCTCCCTGTCCGATGGCCGGGAGGGAGATATCAATCGGAAGGATCTCCGTGATCTTCTCATCAAGACCGAGCCTTTTCAGCCCTGCGCAGGCCAGGACAATTCCATCAATGCCCAATGTATTTAGCTTTTTCAGGCGTGTGTCCAGATTCCCCCTGAGGGGGATCAGTTCAAGATCGCACCTGGAATGGAGAAGTTGTGCCTGCCGCCTGAGACTGCTTGTCCCGATCTTTGCTCCCTGAGGCAACTCTTTCAGAGAGATTCCTTCTCTGGAGATGAAGGCATCGCGGGGGTCTTCTCTTTTTGTGATGACTGAAAGGTGAAGGCCTTCCGGAAATTCCGTGGGGACATCCTTGATGCTGTGGACGGCGAGATCGATTTTCTTCGCAAGGAGGGCTTCCTCGATTTCCTTGACAAAGAGGCCCTTTCCTCCGATCTTTGCCAGCGGCACATCCTGAATCTTATCGCCTGTCGTTTTTATTTTTACCAGAGTTACCCTGAGGGGAGAGTGAGCCTGTTCCAGTTTCTCCTTCACCCAGTTGGCCTGAAAGAGGGCGAGCTGGCTTGCCCGGGTTCCGATTCTCAGTTCGCGCAGGGTCATTGGATTGCAACCCCTCTCAGGAATTCTGCACACTGTTCGGGGAGGGTGGTATTGATGTAAATCCCTGTCCCGATCTCGAATCCGGCAGGCGTGGTCAGTTTGGGAACGATCACGGCATACCAGTGGTGGTATTTGACTTCGCAATCCTCAACGGGAGCGGAGCGAATAATATAGTTGTAATCAGGGTCGTTCAATCCGGCAGAGAGTCTCTTAAGGGTGTCCTGAAGCACAGAGGCGAACTCCGTCAGCTCCTCATCCGATATCGAAGTGAAGGAAGAATGATGAATCTTCGGATAGATCCGAGTTTCAAAGGGGGAGCGTGAGGCAAAAGGGCAGAGGACGAGGAAGTATTTGGTCTCCTCCACCACTCTCACCTGCTGGCGCTGTTCCTCCTCCATCATTCCGCAGTAGATGCAATCTCCGAAGGTATCGCAGGCGAGCTGAGATTGATAGAGTGGATTTCTCACATGGGGAGGGACGATGGGCGTGGCGATGATCTGGGAATGGGGATGTTCGAGAGAAGTTCCAGCCTTCTCACCATAGTTTCGGAAGATGGTGATGAGATCGATTTGCCCGATCTTTGAAAGGGCAATGTATCGTTCTTTGTAAGCCATCACCGTATTTTTTACCTCCTCCAGATCCATGGTGGCAATCGTCCGGTTATGAAAGGGCGTTTCAATTACCACTTCTGCGATTCCAAACCCATCCGCCTTAAGGAATCTGCCCTCATGCTTTCTTTCCGTCGTCAGATGGCTTTGAAGGGCGGCGAACTTGTTCGGGACAACCCGGAGCGACCAGACCCCGTTCTTCTCAATGGAGAAGAGCGAGGGAGGAGTCTTTGATTCGTTGCCCGGGCAGAAGGGACAATCCTCCCTGTAAGGAGGAACCAATTTTTTCTCCTCCTTTTTCTGGAGGAACTGATCAGGCCTTTTTGCCCTCTCCGTGGCAATGATGACCCATTCCTTTGAAACCATGTTCTGTCTGAATTCCGGCATCTTAATCCTCCTCCCTTCGTTCTTCCGCGGTCAGGTCCGGAAGTTGAAAGAGC
>VGRU01000396.1 GCA_016875255.1 Deltaproteobacteria bacterium | reverse complement strand
CCTCCGGGTCAGAGACCGCTCTGGGTCGGAGACCAAAGGGAGGAGATAAGGGTTTCCCCCTTTGGAAAAGGGGGATTAAGGGGGATTTTATGATGAATCTTTTGGTCAATTGACTCGTAAAACTCTTCTTTTCAAAATGCTAAAGTGATACGAAATTAGAAGTTCGAGTGTCAAGCATCGATATACGAGATTCGATACGAGCTTCTCCAACGACAAACGTAGCCTTTTATTTACGATACGGGCCTCCTTACCGTTGCCGTTAGACGAAACCCTTATCGAATGGCGGTGAGTGAAAAAAGGTTTTGACTTTAAATAAAAAGGGGCTTCTGGCGCCCCTTTTTATTTTTGGGAGGCGTTCGGGAAGCTAAAGATTAAAAGATGAGAAGGAAAGGAATAGAAAAATTTGTTCGGAGGTTAGGGTTCGGAGTCAAAGATCAAAACATGAAAAAAAGAGGGAAAAAGATTAGCGGACAAGAGATTACAGCCGGAGGGATTCTTCGGTTGATGGAGGACGAAGACAGGCCTCTGCTTTTGAGGGAAATTCTCCAGCGCTTCGGGTTGGGAAAGGAAGAAAGGAGGACGCTTCGAGAGCAATTAAGGGATTTATCAGAGGAAGGGAAGGTCGTCAAAATTCGGGGGAATCGTTACGGCCTTCCCACAAAGATGAATCTGGTGGTGGGCAAGATTAAATGCCATCCTGACGGATATGGTTTTGTCATCCCGGAAAAGGAGGGGGAAGAGGATATCTTTGTCAATCCAAGGAATCTCAAAGAAGCCATGCATGGGGATCGGGTCGTTGCGAGGGTGGAGTCCATACGAAAGAAAGGGAGAGAAGGGAGCGTCATCCGGATTCTGGAGAGGGGATTACGAAAGATCGTGGGTAAGTTTATGAAGGCCACGAATTATTCCTATGTCATTCCAGAGGATGAGCGACTCCTTCAAGAAGTCTTTATCCCGGAGGGTCAGACAAAGAGGGCCCGGCCCAACCAGATCGTTGTGGCTGAGATCACGAGGTATCCCACCGAAAGGGTGAGACCGGAGGGCCGGGTGACCCATATCCTCGGATATCCTGACGATCCGGAAGTGGAACCCCAGATCATCATACATAAGTACGACCTCCCCCACCGATTTTCATCGGCTGCCCTGAAAGAGGCGCGAAACCTTCCCCTCCTTCCATCCCCGGAGGATGAGGCCGGACGTGTCGATCTGCGGGGAATCCCAACCTTCACCATCGACGGAGAAAAGGCAAGGGATTTTGATGATGCTGTCTCCATCGAAGAAGAATTCGATGGAGGGATGAAACTCTATGTTTCGATCTCCGATGTCGGCCACTATGTCAAAGAGGGAACCTCTCTGGACGAGGAGGCCTATATTCGGGGAACGAGCGTCTATTTTCCGGATCGTGCGGTGCCGATGTTTCCCCCCGAACTTTCCAATGAGATCTGTTGCCTCCGTCCCAAAGTGGACCGGCTCACTCTGACGGTTGAGTTGAGATATGATGCCAGTGGTGAGCCCAGGGGATATCGTTTCTATCCAAGCGTCATCCATAGCCATGAAAGGCTGACCTACACGATTGTGAAGCGGATTCTGCTGGATGAGGATGAGGAGTTGCGAAAGAGGTTCAAGCCTCTCGTCCCATCCCTGGAACGGATGGCCTTTCTTGCACGGAGACTTCGTCAGAAGAGGATGGAGCGAGGAACCCTCGATTTTGATCTGCCGGAACCGGAGGTCATTCTTGACCTTCAGGGAGTGACTGAGGAGATCATCCGCTCGGAGAGAAACCTGGCCCATCAGATGATCGAGGAATTCATGATTGCAGCCAACGAGGCTGTTGCCCGTCTCATGGAAGGAAGGAGAGTTCCTTCACTTTATCGAATTCACGAGCCCCCATCCTCAGAGACTATCGGAGAATTCCGGAGGTTTGTCTCCCATCTGGGATATGGGATGCGAAAGGATTCGGACCATTCTCCGAAGGAACTCCAGAGAATCCTGATGGAGGCAAAGGGAAGGCCCGAAGAGAGTGTCATCAACCATATCCTTCTGCGATCAATGAAGTGGGCGAAATATTCGGCCAAAAACCAGGGACACTTTGGTCTGGCTTCGGATGCCTACACCCATTTTACCTCCCCCATCAGAAGGTATCCGGACCTGATCGTCCATCGGCTCCTGAAGAAGGTTCTTGCAGACCAGGAGACAGATGGTTCAGAGGATGAATTGGCCAGAAAGGCGGCCCATCTTTCCCAGAGGGAGAGGGTGGCGATGGAAGCGGAGAGGGAGATCGTAGGCCGATACCGTGTGAGATATATGAAGGGGGG
>VGRU01000395.1 GCA_016875255.1 Deltaproteobacteria bacterium | reverse complement strand
GAAGGACAAAAAAAGAGATGCCCGCCGTTACGGACGAGGTTGAGGAAGCTGAGCAGGAAGGGGTGCGCTTTGAGTTCCTGGTTCAACCGGTTGAGATAAGGCTTCTGAAAAACAGAAAGATCCGCATCAAATTCCAGCGCATGAAGCTGAGAAAGACGAGCACTGAGGAACGGGCCCGCCCCATCCCGATCAAAGGAAGCTTTGTCATACTCGAGGCAGATCGTCTCATTACAGCGGTCGGGGAGGGAGTGGATCTCTCATGGATCCCTCAAGACCTGAGGGAGAAGGGTTTCATCAAATTGGTCCATTCCCTTGAGACCAAGGGGAGAAAAATCTATGCAGGAGGAGATGCCATTGACCAACAGCGAAGCGTGGTAACCGCCATCTCATCTGGAAAGAAGGCTGCCATTTCCATCGACCTCTCTTTCAGGGGGCTGGACCCGGAAAAGGTCTTTTCGAAGATCAGGGTCGGGTCAAAAGAAGGTCTTTCGATGGAGGCCTATCTCAAGGGTAGGGAGAGGGGAATCTGGGAGGAGCCAAAGGGGGTTGTTGTTTACGATCAGCTCAATACACTCTTTTTCAAGCCGTCTGAAAGAGTGAGAACAGGAAGAATCGATGCAGGAAAAACCCTGAAGGGGTTTTCAGAGGTCCATACCGGACTTTCATCGGAGGGAGCGAGGCTTTCAGCCTTAAGATGTTTTTCCTGCGGGACCTGCAATTATTGCTACAACTGTTACTTTTTTTGTCCGGAAGGAATCGTTTCCTTCGATCCTGTGGACCAAACAAGAAAGGTCGATCTTGACCACTGCAAGGGGTGCGGCACCTGTTCAAGGGCCTGCCCGAGGCATGTGATCGAAATGAGGCTGATTTCATGAGAGAGTTCATGACCGGAAATCATGCGGTGGCCCATGCCGTGAGGCTCTGCAGAACGCCACTGATCGCTGCTTATCCCATCACGCCCCAGACGCCGATTTACGAAAAGCTCTCGGAATGGGAAGCTTCCGGCGTGATCAAGGGGATCATGATGCGCACCGAATCCGAGCATTCGGCCATGGCCTCATGCATTGCGGCCTCTTTAACAGGCGTCAGGACATTTACTGCGACTTCTTCACAGGGGCTTGCCCTCATGCATGAAATGCTCCATTTTGCCGCGGGTTGCCGGGTGCCAGTGGTCATGGCCAATGTTAATCGTTTGCTGTCGGCCCCCTGGGGATTCTGGGCCGATCAGTTGGACAGCCTTTCTCAAAGGGACACGGGATGGATTCAGCTTTATTGTGAGAATGGCCAGGAGGCGCTGGACAGTGTGATCCAGGCCTATAAAGTTGCAGAGCAGGTCTATTTGCCTGTCATGATCTCTCTGGAGGCTTTTTTTGTTTCTCACTTTATGGAGCCTATGGAAATACCGGATCAAGAGGCAGTTGACGGGTTTCTTCCACCGATGAACCTTCCTCATCGGTTCGATATGGAGAAACCAGGATTTCTCGTGCCAGTGGTTCCATCGGAGTTATACAGGAAATATAGGCATATGGCCCAGACTGCTATGGACTCTGTAAAAGAGGTGGCAGTGCGGGTGGATCAGGAATTTAAGGAAGGGTTTGGAAGGAGCTATGGCATTGTCGAGTCCGTCATGATGGAGGATGCAGAGATCATCATCGTGACGGCAGGTTCGATCACATCCACCGCAAGGGTGGCCGTGCGGGCTTTGCGTGAGCAGGGACATCGCTCCGGGTTATTGAAAATTCGCTATTTCAGACCTTTCCCCAGAGAAGCCGTTCAACAGGCGCTGAGAGGAAAGAAAAAGATCGCCGTTATCGACCGGAACAATTCTATCGGAGGCGGAGGGATCTTCTGCCAGGAATTGAGGGCGGCCATGGTTCATTCTTCCGATCATCCTCTCATCTATAGTTATGTTGCCGGGATAGGGGGGACGGATGTAACCCCCGAGGTGATCCAGAAGATCGCTCTCGATGCGATCCATCGAACGGGACCGGTCGATGAGTCGATCTGGATCATGGAATAGCAATGTTTAAAATTCGAAGCACGAAATCCGGGCGAAGCGTCCAGCAGGACCAATTCGAAACGATTTCGAATGACCGAAACAAAAAATACAAAACTTTTTTTCGAAAATTTGTATCAATTTAGCTGTTTGAAATCGTCTTATAAAATCCCTCCTAACCTCCCTTTTCCAAAGGGAGGCAAAATATTTCCCCCTTTTGACAAAGGGGGATTCAGGGGGATTAGATCGGTTTTTTCAAAGCACTAAACTGTTACGAAAATTTGAATTTAAGATTTAGTGATTGTTTCGGGTTTCGATATTCGGATTTCGAATTTTCCCCAACCATGTTTTTGAAAATGCCTGGGATTGTGGAGAGCGAATATGGTAATCTCTTT
>VGRU01000394.1 GCA_016875255.1 Deltaproteobacteria bacterium | reverse complement strand
TCATCAAAAGAAATTTCTTCATCTCTCTTCCTCCACTTATTAAATTTAAATCTAAGCTTCTTTGATCCCTCTGATTTCAAAATACTATCCAAATACCCTTCAATTGTCAAACCCCATAAACATCTCTCAGCAATGAAGAGTCAGGGGATGGTGGGAGGCAGGGTATCCAAGTAGGAGGTAGGTAGGAGAGTTGGAGCCAAGAAGAAGAGAGTAAGGTGCCGATGATCCATGGATTGGGACCGTAATCAGAGATCGGATTGTCAGGGAGGGGAGGACTGGAGCAGCCAAGGGGTCAAGAAGAATCAAAGCGGATTTGAAATCGTTTTTGAAGCGCTGCAGTGATATCTGCTTGAGCCATGCGGGCATTTCGCCAGGCTTCGAGTAATCGGAAGGCCAGGTTCTTGGCTGAGCCGAATCCATTCGGGAAATCCCTTTTAAGCAGGGTCGCCTTGTAGAGAAGTTGTGCCAGCAGATGAGCGATCTGCAAGAGGAAGTAAAAGATTTTGGCTGAGTTAGGATGATTGGTGTAAGCATGCTCCAGTTCGTATCCTCCCGTTTTTTGTACGTTGAATCCCTCGTTTTCAATTTTCCATCGCATCCTCCCTCCGTCATTCGATAAGGTCGTGACGTTCTTACACGAAACGTGGTAATTGGTGACCCATTTGAACTTGGTCGTTTTCTTTTGTCCCTCTTTGTTGGGTTTGGTCTCCAGGCACTGGACCGCGGATAAGGTGTGTTGTTTTTTTAAAGAGTCAACATAGGCAATGTCGTCGACCCAGCGGAAAGTTTGCTTGATTTGTGCTCCTTTACCCGTGCGCCAAATCAACCGGTTCTCGGGTTGTAATTTGGATAACGCATCGAATTCCTCGTTAATGGAGGGCAAATCATCGTCCTTCAAAACAATCATGAACTTCCAGCCATACCTCTGGCAAAGCTCAAAGGTGGGCCCCCCTGCGAAGAGACCATCCATCGATAAAAGGATGGACAACCGGGGGAATCGAGTCTTGAGTCGTTTTGCCAGTCGATAGAAGGCCTTGAGTTCACAATCCTGTTTGGTCGCCTTGGTTTCGGGATTCTCGATAAACTCCGTCATCAGAGAGAAAGCCAAGCCGTTGGAGGTAACGAGTTTGGCTTCCAGGACGGGGTGGTAGTAGAGGGTCTTTCCATTTTGGGTACGTGTAAGACAATGGGGACAGTGCGGGTGACTGAAGCTAATCGTACCCGTCCCATCAATGGCTACGATGAAGTAAATTCCAAATAAACGATAGCTGTAAAGAACCTTCTTGCGAATGAGGGTTTCGGTCATTCCGCTCACGACCGCCTGAATCTGGTCAGCCTCCAGATTCGAAAAGGTCGCATCTAAGGTATCCCCATGAGGAAAACGATCTACGCCAAAGAGCGCCAAGAATTTACAGACCGAGGGGCCGTTACGGAGCAACAACCCAACCTGTCGTCTCGCCTTGAGGTGAAAGAGGAACATCGTGACACCGGCAAAGCCAAGACTCGCAAGAGGATAAGTAATCTTGATGGGGTCTCGGGGGTCTGAGACATGGGCGAACAGAGGGGGAAAAACCACCAAAGAAATGGTGGAGGGTGCCTGTTAAAGCACGGATCAACCCTTTTTGCTCTTCCTGCCCTTTTTCTTGCTGGTCAAAAACTCCCTCTGGGCCTGGGAGACCTCTGCCACGAGTCGTTTGAGACGCTTCCCTTCTTGGACCCATCTTTCCACCTCCGGGCGAAATTCGATCGGAACATATAAGGTATGGGTGCGTTTCTCTTCCTTCCAGGTCAGGAGAGTCACCTCATGGAGGGGGCCTTGTTGAGCACATCGGCACCCCGGGTTGCCGCACCGTTTTTTTGTAATATTAAGGGAGGCTTGAACAAAGGGCTTTATCTTCCGGATACTCTCCAGAGCATGCTTTCCCCGCATATTGGTCATTAGAGGCCGTGCCATTAAAATAAGTATATATACTTTCCATATATTTGTCAAGAAAAAAATGCTCCATTGCGAAAAAATATTTTAGGTTTGCCTGGATGACCAGAAAAAAGGCAGGTTTTTAGCGGATTAACAGCGCGAAAAAAACTCACTCTTCATTGCTGAAGGCGATTGCGGAAATGATAACAAAGAACATTCCCTTCAATTCAGGCTTCCTGCAGGACTTTGAGGGCGACATCCTCGACGATGTCCTTGACCTTTTCTTTGTAGGCCAGCATATGAGGCGCAGTGAGATGATCACGGAGGGCCTCCAGGCTTTCCCACTTTTCAATGATCGTAACCATATTTTGGTCCAGAATCTGTGGGGGTAAGCCGGAATCAACATCGACCGCTGGAAAATATTCGACACATCCCTTTTCTTCCCTGACCTTGGGGATATTGGCCTTAAATATTTGAAGAAACTCTGAACGTCTTCCTGCCTTCACACGAATCGACGCA
>VGRU01000393.1 GCA_016875255.1 Deltaproteobacteria bacterium | reverse complement strand
TGCCTATCGCGTCAATGGGGAACCTCTTCCTCAAAAACATGGCTTCCCTCTAAGATTGGTCTACGAGGATGCCTACGGATATGACTGGGTGAAATATGTCGAGGAACTCGTCATCTCATAATGCTTACTGAGGAGTCCATAATTGAGAAGACATATTCTTCAGAAAATCTCCCCTAACCCCTGGTTTGCCAAAGAGGGGAATTTCTCCTTTGTGCAAAGAGAGGGAAGAATGAATTTAATCTTTGCGTCTGCATATTTATGGACTGACCAGTAAACCCCGTTAGAAAGCCCCGCAGCAGAGCTGCGGGGCTTTCTAACGGGGTAAATCTATAGATTAGGGTCTATCGCGCCACACGGACAGCAATCGGATTTAAAACTCTGACCATATCCTTTGGAGACATCTCACATAAAAGGCCTCTTCTGCCGGCATTGATGAATATCCGTGGAAGGTTGAGGATGGTCTCTTCGACATAGACCGGAAGTTGTTTCTTAGTCCCAAAGGGGGAAATTCCGCCAACCATATAACCGGTGTGCTTAAAAGCCGTTTCGGAAGAACAGGGCGTGATCGACTTGACCCCGAGGACCCTTGCCAGCTCTCTGGTCGAGACCTCTTTGTCGCCGTGCATGAGAATGATGAGAGGCAATCTTTTCTCATCCTCCATAACGAGCGTCTTAACCGTCAGGTGTTCATCCACGCCCAGGGCTTGAGCCGCGACTTCGGTGCCTCCCTTTTCCTCATACCGATAAGGACGCTCTATGAAATCCACCTGATGCTCTTTCAAAAAGCGGATGGCGTTTGTGACCGGAAATTTCTCTTTTGTCAAAACATTCCTTCCTGTAACAATTAAGATTGGTTTTATATTAATATCATTTTATAAAATCCCTCCTGACCTCCCTTTGCCTAAGGGAGGTATAACCCCTCTTTAGCAAAGAGGGGCAAGGGGAGATTTTCCAATGCTTATATCAATTCAATGATGAAACTCCTAGCAATTCTTCTATTGATACTTCATTTTTGCTCTTCTCTGTCTCTTTGATTTTTGTTTCCTAATCTTTTTTATTTCAGCCCCATCATCCTCCATCTGCCCCGATAACTTCGCAACACGGTTGACCAGCTCCCGCCTTGCAAAAAATCGATTGAGGGCCTGGCTTCTTTCGGTCATCCATTTCACTTCAATTCCTGTGGGAAGATGTTTGAGATAGACGCAGGTGGAGGTCTTGTTCACCTTTTGTCCTCCCCTTCCCGAGGACCGGATGAACCTCTCCTCAATATCCTTCTCATGGATGTTCAGGGCTTCCATCCTCTGTCTGAGGTCTCTGCCTTTCTCTTCGCTGACAGGAAAAATAAAAGGGGGGCTCATTTCAACTCCGGATCATCGCACCAGCAGAGCATACCGCCGTCGATGTTCTTCACATTCTCAAAACCTTCCTTCTGGAGTTTGAGACAGGCCTTATAGGAACGAAGGGGGGATTCGCAATGGACGGCAATCTCCTTCTTCTTGTCAAGTTCTCCCAGATGCTTTTCCAATTTCCATAGGGGAACCCAAGTGGAACCGGGAATCCGTTTCCTCTTGACCTCATCTTCTTCTCTTACGTCCAGCACCTGAAAAGACTCTTGTGCAGTCGAAAGTTTCTCTTTCACCTCTGCGGCCTGAATTCCTCTCACCCTTCCTTCGAGCTTATTCGTCAGGACATTGGCCGCCACAATGACAGGCGAGAGGACCGGACTGAAGGGTGGAGCATAAGCCAGATCCACATTGGCCAGATCCTTGCAGGTCATCTTACCGTGAAGGGCCATGGCAAGGATATCGATGAATTTATCCGAGGGACCCTCTCCGATGGCCTGCCCCCCGAGAATCCGGCCTGTCTCCTGGTCGGCAATTACCTTCAGTGTGGACTCCTTCCCGCCTGGATAATAGTGAGCCCGATCATATCCTCTGACAATGGCCTGAACGGGATGAAATCCTTCCTTCTCCGCCTCCCTCATATTCAGGCCGGTCTTGGCCACATTGAAATCGAAAGTCTTGAAGATGGCTGTTCCCATTACCCCCGGGAAAGTGGCATTCCCCCCGCAGACATTCACGCCGACCACCCTGCCCTGTTTGTTTGCTGTGGAGCCAAGAGGAATCCAGACCTTCTTGCCTGTGATCAGGTGGGTCGTCTCCGCGCAATCCCCTGCCGCATAAATTCCCTCAGCGCTGGTCTCCATCCGCTCGTTCACCCACACTGCCCCGGTCTCACCGATCCTCAACCCGGCCTTTTTCGCCAGCTCTACCCGGGGCCGGACTCCAAGGCTCATCAGAACCGCATTTGCCTCTATACCACGGCCTGCTGTCCGGACCTGAGTTACCTTTCCTTCGCTCCCTCTCAGGGCCTCAATGCCCTCTGAAGTATAGATCTTAACCCCTTTCTTCTCCAGATATTGACGGAGCAATCCGGCAAAATCG
>VGRU01000392.1 GCA_016875255.1 Deltaproteobacteria bacterium | reverse complement strand
TGAGATAGATGATCCCGCTGCAGAAAGCGAGGGTGAAGACGGCATTGCCAAGAAAGGCGAAGAAGACATGAAAGGGATGCCAGAAGCTTCTGAGCACGGGCGCAAGAGGCAGAATCTCTTTGGGAAGGGCTAGCGCAAAGAGCATGAGGATGAGGGCGATGCAAGTGAGAAAGGGTCCGAGTACCTTGATCTTATATTTCAAATTCGCAATCAGGAGAATGCCAACGATCATCCAGGCAAAAAAGGAGAGGGACTCATGGAGATTGGTCACCGGTGTGTAACCCGCTTCCACATATCTTGTCAGGATGGCGAGGCTGTGCGAGGCGAATCCGACCGAGACGATCAGGGTTGCCATTCTGGAGAGAAGGTCCTTAAGGAAGATGATATGAGAGAGGTAAGCCAGCGTGGCCAATAAATAAAAAAGAGAACTCAGGTTAAAGAAATAGGTGTTCATATCGCCTCATCTTACCATTCTTTTCATCCCATTCTACCATTTTTTTGTCAATTGGTGAAACTGTAAATTCATGACGAGGTAGAAGAGGGGATGGATCCAGGGCCTTTTCAGGATTCTCTTATAGATGGAGGAGAGGGAGAAGACTTCCTTCCATATCCTCCTCATCCCTTTTTCCAGATCCTCCGCTGACATCAGGAGGGGTTGATAGACGACGTTGAGGGAATCATATTTTTCCCAATCCCTGCAAAATATCCTTCCCTCCTTTTCCAATCGCAAAAATGATTCGGTCCCGGGATAGGGCGCCATGATGAAGGTGAGCGCCCAGTCGAGCCTGGAATTGATACAGAAGTCGATGATCCGCTGAAGAACTCCCGGATCATCATCATCCATGCCCACCATAAAGGTTCCCATGATGCCGATTCCGTGATCATGTATCCTTTTGACGGCTTCGGCATAGCGGGGGGGTTGATTGAACCCCTTGCCCATAGCCTTGAGGTTTTTTATTGAGAAGGATTCAAAGCCGAGGTTGACGGCGATGCATCCGCTTTGTGAAAACCCTTCGAGGAGTTTCTGGTCGAAGGCGATAGAGACCGGGGCGTGGCCATACCAGAGGAGGTCGTACTCTTTCAGAAGGGAGACAAGATCAAGGGCAAAGCGTTTGTCGCCTGCAATATTGGAGTCGATGATGTAGAGAAGCCTCCTTTTGAGAAAGTAGGGCAGGTCCTTATTGAAAAGAGAGAGGGCCTTTTTGAGAAAAGGGTTCATCACCGGCCCCTTTTCGAACAGGGTTGCCAGCTCCCGGTCGATCTCACCGAGAGGCCGGTTCCGGTATCGATAACCGAAGAATTTTGAGACCCCGCAAAAGTCGCAGTGATGGGGGCATCCTCTCGTCGTCTCCAGGAGTTTAAGAGGAAAATAGAATTTATGGTTAAGCAGATCTCTTCTCGGGAGGGGCAGGCCGGCGGGGTTGACAAATCCATCGGCCTGATAGATCCGTTTCATCTGCCCTTTTCTGAAATCCTCAATCAGTTGAGGCCAGACCTCTTCTGCCTCGCCGATTACCACGGCATCGACATGGTGAAGGGCCTCCTCGGGCAGCATGCTCGCATGGACTCCTCCCATGACGACAGGAATCCCTCTTTTTCTGAATTCTCCTGCGATCTGGTAAGCCCGCGGGGCCACGGGGGTCTGTGCGGTGACGCCGACCAGGTCGGCCTTTTCCTCGAAATTGACCTTTTCAAAGGCTTCGTCCACAACCTTGACCTCCGCATCAGGAGGGGTGACTGCCGCCACATAGGGAAGGTTCAGGAAACCAAGCCTGAAGAGGAAGGCTTCCTCCTTTTTTCTCTCTCTTTCCGGTGAGACGAGAAGGATTTTCATCATCCCTTATTTAACCGATTCTAAGTCCTTAAGACAACCTTTTATTGAAAGCACACCCGAGCAGAAGGCAGAAAAAATCAAATCAAACACTGAAATGAGTTCGGCATGGCAAAAGAATTTGATTCCTAAATTGAGCGATTCACCCTATCTCACAAGGGAGGCCGAGATGCCTCCCGCCAAAGGCGAGGCTCGCCTCCGGCGGCAAACCCTTTTAGAATGCGATACATTGAAACAAAGGGCAATTGGCCATAATGATTCACCAAACAGGTGATGATTGAACAGGCCGCTTGGTTAATTCAACCTATTAAAGGTAATCGCTCTAAAAGGCTTTTCGGCCTCCCCGCCTCCCTTGTGAGGGGTGAAAAAATCGCTCAATTTAGGTGATTGTTACTTTCTTGTCATCCCGAACTTGGTTCGGGATCTCGGTTTCCGGTCTTAAGTCATTTCTATTCATCCTATTCGTTTTCGTTCGCGATATTCGGATTAAAAAGCTCTCTTGATTCCTTAAGGCTTTTCGTCGAGAATCTAAAGCCAGTGAATTGAAAGGGGGATGAAAAGATGATGCTCAAAGGGAAGGTTGCGTTGGTCACCGGAGGTGCGGGAGAGGTTG
>VGRU01000391.1 GCA_016875255.1 Deltaproteobacteria bacterium | reverse complement strand
TTATCCCGGAGTCATCCAGACAGGCCTTCACCGCCTCGAAGACAAGCTCCCGGAGCGAGGCATCCGACCTTATCCCGAATTTTCCATGTCCGATTCCAACAATGCCTACTTTTCTCATTTTCTACTCCTATAAAATATCATGCTGAATTTATTCCAGCATCTCTCTTTGATTTTTCTCTTTTGTTTATTTTTATCTTTTGCTCACTGATCACTGATTACTGATCACTTTCTCAATCGTTCCCCGTCACTTCCCATATAACTCTTTCACCTTTGGCCGGTCTATCGAATCATCTGCCTTCTTGGGAAGCGAGTCGACAAACTGAACATAACCCGGTTTTTTATATCGTGCAATTCTTCCCCCGACGAAATCGATCAGCTCCTTCTCCGTCAGTTTCACATTCGGTTGTAAGACACAGATGGCCTTGATACCCTCACCAAATTTAGGGTCGGGCACTCCGATGACTGAAACTTCACTGACGCAAGGATGTTCAAGGATAACCTTCTCCACTTCGATGGGATAGACATTCTCGCCGCCGGGTTTGATCAGCTCCTTTTCAGCCTTTCTGCCCGCAAACCAGAGAAATCCGTCTTCATCAAGACGGCCCGCATCACCGGTGTGATGCCAGCCATCCCGGAAAGTGTGCCGGGTCAGCTCTTCTTCTCCCCAGTAACCGTGAAAGATCATGGGGCTCTGAAGCAAAAGCTCACCCACCTTACCTGCTTCCAGCTCATGATCGAATTCATCCACGATTTTAATATTAATCAGTGGACTCGCTCTTCCTGCGCACCCGGGTCTTTCCCTGTTTGCGCAGACGCAGGTCAAGCCCATTGTCTCCGTCTGGCCATAGATCAGCCAGAACTGGCCATGACCCAGGCTTTCAAACCTCTTGACTGTTTCTGGCAATTCGATGCCCAGCACATGTTTTATTGAGGAGAGGCTGTACTCCCCTTTTGCCGCCTCGTCGAGCAACTGGAGTAGGATGGGAGGAAAGTCTCCAATAACAGTTACTTTCTCTTCGTGGATTGTCTTTAAGGCAACCTTCGGATCATATTTTGACATGATCAGGTTTCTTCCTCCCACATGCATAATGGTCAGGGCTGCCATCATTCCCGCAATGTGAAATAGAGGAAGAATGTTGAGATAGGAATCCTCAGGAGAAAGGCCGAACAGTCCGATGCCCTGAATGGAGCAGGCGATGAGATTATGATGGCTGATGATGGCGCCGCGGGGTTTCCCCTGTACGGCGGCGGTATGCATGATGATATAGGGATCGTCGCCGTCGAGGTCAATGATGGGTGCGGGTTGGCCCTTCAGGAGTGAATCGAAAGGCGTGTAGGCCCCTCCCCCCGGGCCAAAGGTCACAAATTCTTTTAATGATGGGCAGTCCCCACGAAGGTCGGAGATCATCTTTTCAAAATCCGGGTCGACAAAGACCATGACGGGTTGGGTGTTGGTAAGGTTATAGCCGACTTCGTCAGCGGTCAGGCGAAAATTGATGGGCACCATGATGGCCCCGAGAGCGGCAATGCCGCCCATCAGCGTTAAATATTGAGGATAATTCTTTGCCAGCACCGCAATACGGTCTCCCTTTTTTATCCCCTTGCGATTCAATGATCCAGCCAGGATATTGACCTGATCGAAGAGTTCTCCAAAAGTGATCCGTTGCCCCTCTGTCTGGATGGCCGTCTGGTTTTTATAAATTTTTGCATTCCTCTTAAAGATGTCATAGATCGTAAAACTTCGAACTTTCATTTTTCCCCCCTTCATTCGGATATTTTTCTGCGCTCTTCTTCCCTCAGCTCCCTTCGCAAGAATTTCCCCACCTTCGACTTCGGAAGCATATCCCGAAATTCGATATATTGAGGGACCTTGTAAGGGGCCAATTTCTCTTTGCACCATTTGGTAAGTTCGAACCCGCTGATCCCTTTAATATCCTCTTTGAGGACAACAAAGGCCTTGATTCGTTCTCCCACCTTCTCATCCGGGATGCCGACGACACTGGCCGCAATGACCGCGGGATGCTCCTGCAACACCCTTTCGACCTCAGCCGCCGCAATCCGATAGCCTTTATGTTTGATGAGATCGACGGATCGGTCTCTGAAGTAAACCCATTGATCCTTGTCAACCTCCACCACATCTTTTGTTCGATACCAGACCTCTCCATCGATCGGGAAAAAGCATTTGTCCGACTCTTCGGGTTTATTCCAATAAGACTTCACGGGATAGGGAGAGGTCGCCAACAATTCGCCCGGTTCGCCTGGGGGGACTGGCTCCAAGGTATCAGGGTCAACTAAACGAAACTTACTGCCCGGTGATATTTTCCCCGCCGCTCCTTCCGGGGGAATCCCATCCCTGGCATAACTGAGAGAAATGGCGGCACAAAGCTCGGTAGCCCCATAGCCCTGATAAAGCGGAATGCCAAACTTCTTATGCCAGCGATTCGCCACTTCGGTGGGGAGGACATCGGGG
>VGRU01000390.1 GCA_016875255.1 Deltaproteobacteria bacterium | reverse complement strand
TTAAGCAGCGGGTGAATTGAGTTGGAAAACCTCTTTCCGGGGTGGGTGAATTGACTTGAAAAAGGGGTGGGTGAATTGACTTGAAAAAAACACCCATCAGGTGGGTGAATTAACCTGAAAAATCACACAGCCACTTGGTCCACGATAAGGTGTCATGAAGAATCGAACATTGGGCATGATCTTTTTGGACCCCTTTGCTTCTTAATGAAGATCGAAAGAAGCATGGACTGAAACCTATGAGATTTCGAACCCTTACGGTAATAGGGAAGCAGGCCCTTTTAGGAAAACTCTTCACAAAAATCCGTCAAGAGCCGTATCTTCTTGCATATTCCTACGCAATGTAGCCACCTGTTCTGATCTAATTCGTCCACCTTTAAAAAGAGCCCACCAGTCTTTTGACCAGTGGGCTCTTTTTATCTCAACGCCACGTCTGGGAAAAAATCAAGCCGCTTGGAGTCTTTTTTCCATTGATTTTATCACGTCCTTGAATAAACTGGAGGCTTTAAAGAGCTCCACTCCGATGAGCTTTCCAGACTCATCAAGTTCAAGGTTGATCCCAGGGGAAAGCTCAACGACTTCTCCTTCTTGCCCTTCTTTTGCAAGATAGAGAATATCTTCCTCCTCATCGTAAAAAATCTTAAAATCTTTCATGAGATTCTCCTCCACCTACCACTCTTCACTCTATTCTCTTTTTGCCCTTCTTTGAGTGGATGGATCGTTAAAAACTTAACAAAATCATCTTTGATAACATAGGCAACCATTACATCTCTGAATTTATCATAAAGATCGATCTTCATCGTTGAAATGAGATACCCTGTTTCTTCATCATGATATCTTTCATTTGATTGATCAAATATTCTCTTAGGTAAATCATAATCCATTTTTCGAAGAAGTAGCCGTTGTAGAAGATGTTTAGAATATCTTATCCGCATTTCCAAATATTTCAGTTATGCTTACCTCATAAAACATATTTATCACAGGTATTTTCAAAAGTAAACTAAAATCTTATCTCGGTTCAGGCCTTATCGGCCTTGGGTATTTGGCCAGAAGAAGGATGAAGAAGTAAGATCCATAAAACTATCTAAAATTAAAAAGGCAGGTGGGATGGTCTCTCACCTGCCTTTTTAATTTACGGTCCTGGGGTCTATTCGGGTGGTTGCCCAAGCCAACCGATTGCCCTTCGACCGTTCGACAGGCTCACGGCTCAGGGCGAACGGTGATATGTTGAAACCATTTGAGTTTTCCGCTCATGTCCCGCGAAACGCGGGATCGAAGCATGAAATCGATTTGAGCAACAGCCCCTATTTTGTTGGCACAGAGTCATCATACATGAACGGCCAATGAAGCAGTGGGAGCTACCGCTCAGACTACTTCTATTAACCCAGATGTTGCATAAATCCTGATCATACGGGCATGGGCAAGCCGTTCGGAAAGGCTTCGAGGCGAACCTTTTTCCGTATCAGCACTTTCGTTTCGTTTCCCTGCCGGAATTCACTTTAGGTGAAATCCCCCGTTTCCCATAAAATTCTAAAAAACCGCCATTCGAAGCCTTGTAGAGCGGGTTGCCCATGCCCGTTTTTGCAACTGGCGGGTTAACTAACCCCTTTTTTGCTCCTTTGTTTTATAAAGCCTTCCAAGAATTCTGAGACCGTCTGAATAAGAACACCACCTGTAAGATCCGGATGGTTCATAAATGGTCCAAAATCTTTGACATCTCCTGTGAGGAGATGAGTTGCCCTATAATGGATTGCCGCTTTGAGGATAGGCCGGTCCTTTTCTGGAAGGGGAGCTGGACAGTTTTGACCTGATCTGGAAGGGACTTCTGTAACCGTTGTCATTAATGTTTCAAATCTTACCAAATAGTCTGGGAATTTGATTGAAATGTTACGTCGGGCTTCCTCAATCGCATAGGAACAGGACATTACTTCACAATATCCCCTCGCTCCAAGATCAATGATGAACGATGCCTTTCCGGAAGGGTTGTGTGCAGCCGTGAAGAGCACGTTTGCATCAAGAAACAGGCGGATCAAGATCGCTTCCTCAGACGTTTTAATAGGGCAGCCCGTTTGCCAGGTTCAAACCGGTCCTCTTTATCCCACTGGGCAATCTCTTCGTTGGAAAAAGTTTCAATTTCGACTACCGCTGCAGGTCGTAGCACCACGACATTATCCCTCTCCTCAAGGGTCACAATTCCTCCGGATTGGATGCTCAAGCGTTTTCGTAACGAAGCCGGCAGGGTGATCTGTCCCCGGCTAGAGACCAAAAGGGTTTGGCGCATATTTCCTCCGATATCAAGGAATTTGAAATTCAGTATAACAGAATTTCGGTAATACGTCAAATTAAAAATAAGGAATTGGGGTCGGGCTTGACTTATTGATATTTGATTATGAGGAAGCTGGGATCAGGGTCAGGTCTATTTTGTTGGCATTTCATCTTTTACCCTTAAAATTCTGCTGACAGAAGGATTCATTTTTTT
>VGRU01000389.1 GCA_016875255.1 Deltaproteobacteria bacterium | reverse complement strand
CTAAGTACATGATTCCATAAATACACTAACGTGTTATACATGACGATAAATAGGTCCTGTGTAGTTTGTCATTCCGGGCTTGACCCGGAATCCAGTGTTTTCCTGGATTCCTGCTTTCGCAGGAATGACGTCCCTTTCCGTGATTAATGTCGTTGCGTATGACCTCTTCGGGGCATAGAGAAAAAATACGTTAGCGAATTTATGAACCAATGTACTAAGCTGGCAACGCCATACGGATGGACGGTCCAAAGGATGATAAGAGAAAGGGAGAGAGAGATGGAGAAAAAAAGCCTTGTTGTGGACAATGATCCGGTCATGTTGAAGTGGATAACGAACCTTCTCGAAAAAGAAGGGTATCAAGTCTTAACCGGGGAGGACGGTCTGTCGGCCCTGGATATTTTGAAAACCTATAGGCCGGATATCATCTTCACCGACCTCATCATGCCGAATATCGACGGAGAGAAACTCTGTGAGATGATCCGGAAAGACCCTGACCTGAAGAATGTATTCCTGGTCGTCTTTTCCGCCACGGCATCGGAGGAAGAGACTAACATCCTTCAATTTGGAGCGGACCTTTGTATTGCAAAATGTTCATTCGATAAGATGACTAAACATATTCGAAAGGCCCTGGACGAAGTGGATCGAAGGGCTCCCGCCGCGGGGACAGACCATGTCATCGGCCTCGAGGATGCCTTCCCACGACAGATTACAAAGGAGTTACTTAGTGACAGAAAGCATTTTGAAGTTATTCTGGGAAGCATGGCGGAAGGAATCCTGGAGATTACCCCTCAGGGAAGAATTGTCTACAGCAATCCGTCAGCCGTTTCCCTGATTGGAATCCCTGAAGAGAAGTTGTTGGCCTCCAACCTCCTCAACCTGTTTCACGATAAAGACCGGGAAAGAATGAAAGGGCTTCTCTCCACCCTCAACACTCACCGAAAGACGGTCAACGGCGATCCCCCGTTGCAATTGAATGGCAAACAGGTTTCCCTCAGCCTTTTACCCATCCTGGACAAGGAGCACCGGACGACCATCATTCTTCTCAACGATGTGAGTGAGCGAAAGAAGATGGAGGCCCAGCTTCTTCAAGCCCAGAAGATGGAGGCGATCGGCACCCTGGCAGGAGGCATTGCCCACGACTTCAATAATCTTCTCATGGTGGTTCAGGGAAATGTTTCGCTCATGCTTCTCGATATGAACCCCTCCCATCCCCATTATGAGATGCTCCGAAGCATCGAGAAGAAGGTGCAGAACGGGTCAAGACTGACGGCGCAGCTTTTGGGCTATGCGAGAAAGGGCCGCTATGAAGTCAAACCCATTCTTTTGAATCAGTTGGTGGAAGAGACTGCAGAGGCATTTGGTCGGACCAGAAAGAATATCGTGATCCATATGGACCTTTACAGGGACCTTCATCCCCTGGAAGCCGATCCGGGTCAGATGGAGCAGGTGCTAATGAATCTGCTGGTCAATGCGGCCGATGCCATGCCCGTGGGAGGAAACCTATTTCTGAAAACGGCTAATGTGACCCACCTGGAGATCCAGGGAGATCTCTATGAACCGGTTCCGGGAAACTATGTTCTGCTCTCGGTCACTGATACAGGAATCGGGATGGATCGGAAGACGATGGAGCGCATCTTCGACCCCTTCTTCACCACGAAAGAATTAGGCAGAGGCACAGGGCTGGGATTAGCCTCGGTCTACGGGATTATCAAGGGGCATAACGGATACATCAATGTCCGGTCCGAGGCGGGGAAGGGAGCCGCGTTCCTCACCTACCTTCCGGCTTCGGAAGGGAAGGTCGAGGAACAGATCAAGAAGGGTGAAGAGCTCCTGATGGGGAGAGAAAAAGTCCTCCTCGTGGATGACGAGGAACATGTCCTCGACGTGGGAGAAAAGATATTAAAGACGTTAGGCTACAAAGTCCTGATCGCTGATAGTGGTGAGAAAGCTGTCGAACTTTATAAGACGAACCGGGATCAAATCGACCTGGTCATTCTCGATCTCATCATGCCTCACAAAGGCGGAGGGGAAACCTATGATAACCTGAAAGAGATCGATTCAGAGGTGAAGGTTCTCCTTTCGAGCGGATACAGCATAAACGGGCAGACGATGGAGATCTTGAGCAAGGGGTGCGAGGGATTTATCCAGAAACCTTTCTCGATCAATGAGCTTTCGCAGAAGCTGAGAGAGATCCTGGATAAGAAGTGAGAAGAAATGGATACAAATTTATATTATTACACAATAAAGAGGGAAAATTTTGCTCAATCGGGGTCTCAGGATTATATCAACAACATGCGCATAGGCTGGAGTTTTCGCTGGAAAGGGTTCAGCACGAGGCCGAGAACCTCTAAGGTCACTGCTCCCAAGAGCGGTTCATCGCCCGGTTGTCCAAGAATAACGGGTGTATGCCCTTCACCTTGTGGTAAGGAGAGGTGACATTCCGAAACCTGTCGTTCGACCGTTGTGCCATCCGCCAATGTTTT
>VGRU01000388.1 GCA_016875255.1 Deltaproteobacteria bacterium | reverse complement strand
TTCAAGTGCTTTATTGAAAATAGCGAAGAAGGAATTTTCCTGATGATTCTTGCAGGGATTATATTGATTTTGAACAGACCCTTCTGGGGATCGGTGTTTTAGGCTAAGGATAGGGCTAGGAAGCCAGTTGGGTGGAAGGTTAGGGGGTTATAGGTTTAACGATTTAAACCCTTGCCCTTACCCAAAGACTAAACTGGCATCCTTGCCCTAACCATAACCCAATACTTTTATTTTCTGAGATGAACCGAAAAGACATTGAAAATAAATCTGTTTGCCTGGTTGAGGGAAGGTTTGGGAAACCTGACTTGAACCGGGTTGAGATTGATGGCCAGACCTTTATGGTTAAAGATGTCCGGAGAAGAAATTTCTTCTTACGGTGGACATTAGGACTCTGGTTGATTCAACAGGAATGGAAGATCTATTCCCGACTCAAAGGATTGAAAGGGATCCCCCAGCCTGTGGAACGGATTGATCGCTTTGCTTTTGCCATGGAATTCATTCCGGGAGTCCCTATCGAGAGAGGGGAAATCATTCCCCCTGCCTTCTTTTCAGACCTCGATCAGGTGCTAAAAGCGATTCACTCCAGGGGTGTGGTTCATATGGATTTAAGGCACAAAGGGAATATCCTCGTTTCTGAACAAGGGAAGCCTTTTCTTATCGACTTCAACAGCAGTTTCGCTTTTAAAGACAAGGGAATTCTCAGGCGATATCTTTTCCCCCTCTTCAGATGGGTGGATTATGGGGGATTCTTGAAATTAAAAGAGAGAGCCTCCCCATCCTCTATGACCCCGGAAGAAACCGATTTCCTCAAACGCTTCAACCGTCTCCGGAAACTCTGGATCTTCAATTAAATCGAGACCAAGCGTCCCCCAAGTGATTTTGATTGGATTATATCTTCTTTTGTGATATGTTTTATTCATGATTCGATTTAAGAAGGTCCCGGAAGACATCTTTCAAAGAATTGATCTCTTAACCGATCTTCTTACAGAAAACTCCAATACCATCTTTGCCTATCTCTTTGGAAGTTTGGTAAAAAACAAGAAAAAACCTCTGAGTGATGTCGATCTGGGCGTCTATGTGAAGAATATTAAAAAGTTAGACTATCTTTCGTTTTACGAGAAAATTTCAAATATTCTCCGTACCGATGAAATCGATTTGGTCGTTCTAAACACTGCCCCCATCAGCCTTACTGGAAGGATTTTGCAGAAAAGAAAAATCCTGATTGATAAAAACCCTTTTCTGCGACACCGATACGAATCCCGAATACTGAGAGAATTTTTTGATTTTAGCATTAAGGAAAGGGAAATTTTACAAAGGAGGTACGGCATTGGTTGATAAGCTTCTGGTAGGGAGAAAACTTGCCCAGATAGACACCTATCTTAATCAGATCGGGAGTTTCTCAAAGATTTCTCTGATCCAATATAAAAAAAATTGGAAAACCCAGAGAGTCAAGGCCCTGGTGTCAGGTCTACATTATTGACTGGTGTCCTCCCTAAAAAGGTTGGGTCTGCCTTTTAAGAGAAAAGATGGGGGGAGGGGGAGATCAAAACCAGACCATAAAGCTTTTCATTATTTAGCAAAGGGCATGGTGTAAAGCGCATAGCCCAAAGCTCAAAGCTGAAGGCTAAAAGCAAGGCCACACAACTTGACTGAATTTTTCAGTCAAGAGGATCACTTGAAGAATAAAACCCGAAGACCAAACCTCTATATCATTGCGGGTCCAAACGGGGCAGGGAAGACGACCTTTGCCCGAAAGTTTCTTCCGGATTATGCAAAATGCTTGGAGTTTGTGAACGTAGATTTGATTGCAAGTGGTTTATCTCCATTCGATCCAGAGAGAGCTGCTCTCAAAGCTGGAAGAATTATGCTGGAACAAATCCATTCTTTGGGGAACCACGGTTTTGATTTTGGTTTCGAAACAACATTATCCGGAAAGTCATATTTGAGGCTTCTAAATGAATTGAAGCAAAGGAAAGGCTACAACATTCATCTCTTTTTTCTATGGATTAGCAGCGTCAAACTCGCTTTGGAACGGATTGAATTACGAGTGCAGCAGGGTGGACATAACATCCCGGAGGCGGTAGTGCGTCGCCGTTTCGATAAAGGAATTTCTAATTTTTTCCGTTTTTATCAATTCGTTGTAGACAGATGGATCATTTTTAATAATTCGGGAGATGTTCCTGAGGTGATCGCCTTTGAGGAATCAGGAAAGCTTGAAATTGTCGATCCAGCTCTTTTCGATCTCTTATCGAAATATAAGGAGCCATAAGGTGCCACAATGAAAAAAATAAAAAGGTCGCCTTCTCTATGGGTGCATCAGGCTCACGAAGCCTTCCGAAGAGCTGTTGCCGAAGCCATCGCCAAACATCGGCGTAACGGAGTTCCGATTGCCATCTGGAGGAATGGAAAAGTGGTTCGTATTCCTGCTGAGCAGATCGAGGTTCGAGAACCTCAGATTGAGTATGAAGTCTCTTCGAAGAAAGG
>VGRU01000387.1 GCA_016875255.1 Deltaproteobacteria bacterium | reverse complement strand
ATGACCGTCTTTTTTCCTAATGCCTTTAGGGTTAGCCTCATCGCAACAGCAGCTCCGCACCCGGCGCAGGCCAGATGACCGTGCCCTAAATTTTCTTCAATTGGGATTTTTATTTTATTCATCTAAACCTCTTTTTTAACTTCCAAAAATTCGAAGCACGAAATCCGGGCGAAGCGTCCAGCAGGACCAATTCGAAACAATCTCAAATAACCAAATTTCAAATGTTCAAAACGAATAAAGTTTAAATAATTTGATTTTTTAGACATTAGGATTTGCTTCGGATTTCGATATTCGAATTTCGGATTTATCTTTTTAGTCCCAGCCACAGAATCTCCTCTTCGGGCTGGTCATGTTCCATCGTATATCGAATCGCTTCTTCGATCCGTTCCGGAGTAATATCCCTTCCGCCCAATCCGGAAACGAATCCAAAGACCGGAGGCCTCTCCTCCCGGGAATAGAGAGAGGCTCTTAACTCCTGTGCAAAGATGCCGCCCACTCCTGCGGAAAGATTCCGGTCAATGACAGCGATCTTCTTTGCTCCCTGAATCGCCTCACAAATCTCTTCGGCGGGAAAGGGCCGAAATCTTTTGATCTTGACTCCGGCAACGCTCAACCCTTTCTCCGTCAACCTCTTAATCACGGTCCTCGAGGTGCTGGTGACTGTTCCGGAGGTCATCAGCAAAACCTCAGCCCCTTCTGATCCGTACCTTTCAATCGCTCCATAACCCCGGCCAAATTTGGTCTTAAATTCATCATCCACTCTCTTGGCGACCTCTGGAACCTGTTCCATGGCCTTCTGGACCTTGTATCGGAACTCCAAAAAATAGTCAGGAGTGGTGATCTCGGAATAGGATCGGGGTTCCTGGGTGTCGATGGGATAATCCGAACAGAAGGGCGGCAGGATGGAGTCCACCTGCTCGATGCTCGGGACTTCAACAGCCTCGGCCGTGTGCGAAAGGACAAAAGCATCGAGGACGACCATCACAGGGAGTCTCACCGTTTCTGCGATGAGATAAGCCTGGACAATGGTATCGAGGACTTCCTGGTTATTTTCGCAGTAGAGTTGAATCCATCCCGTATCCCGCTGAGAGATGGAATCACTCTGATCGCCCCATATATTCCAGGGCGGACCGATGGCCCGGTTCACATTGACCATCACAATGGGAAGCCTTGCACCCGAGGCCCAGTGGAGCATCTCATGCATATAGGCCAATCCATGAGAGGAGGTCGCCGTAAAGCACCTCACGCCTCCGGTGGAAGCTCCGATGAGCGCGGCCATGGCGGAATGTTCAGACTCGACCTTAAGAAACCTCGTTTTCAACCGGCCGCTTGCAATCAGCTCCGAAAGCTCCTCCACAATTGTGGTCTGGGGTGTGATGGGATAGGCGGAGACCACATCCACACGGCTCAAGATGACCCCATAGGCCACAGCCTGATTTCCTGTGATGACCCTCTTCATTTCGCCTCCTCTTTGAGAGAGATGGCCCCCCGGGGACATTCGGTGAAACAGATGCCACACCCTTTACAATAATCGTAGTCGACCTGATGGGAGAAGTTTCCGCCTGACTTTAAGATTGAGAGATCGGGACAGAAGACATAACAAATCTCACACTCATTGCACGACCCGCAGTTGAAACATCGCTCCGCTTCGTCCAGAGCATCGCCCCTGGAAAGGGTTGAGATCACCTCTCTAAACCCTTTGATCCTATCCTTAACAGCGGCCTTGAACTCTCCCTGTCTTTTCGCGGACTCGAAATAGTCCATATTCAATTCCTCAAACGTGACCACATGGGGATTCCTCAATTTCTCTCCGGGATGGAGATACTCGAAGATGGAGAGGGACGGGCCTTCTCCGATGAGAGTTTGGCGGATCGCCTCCTCTGAATCTTTGTCTTTGAAGTAGCAATCGATGGCCATGGCCGCTTTCTTGCCCGAACCAATGGCATGGGCTACGGTTCGCTGGGTGGAGGTGAGATCTCCTCCGGCAAAGACCCCTTTGATGCCGGTGCTTGCGTCTCTCCGGGTGAGAACGATCCCCTCTTTCTTCTCCAGCCCCTCCGGAAGAAAGGAGGCTTCGATCTCCTCTCCTGCCGCAATGATCACATGATCCACATCGATGCGGAGATTGGAATTGGGGATGGGGACCGGTCTTTTCCGGCCGCTCTCATCCTTCTCGCCCAATTCCATCCGCAGGCATTCGATTCGTTTCAGACCATTCTTCTGTCCAACCCGGATCGGATTGACGAGATAACGAATTCTCACTCCATCCTCAAGAGCCTCCGAAATCTCATCTTCAAACGCAGGCATCTCCTCTCTTGAGCGGCGGTAGAGAATGGTTGCTTTCTTCCCGAGCCGGATGAGGGACCGGGCAACATCGATGGCTGTATTTCCACCGCCGATGATGGCAATCTTGTCGCCCAGCTTCATTCTTTTGCCCAGGTTCATCCTCTTCAGCAGATCAAGACCACCCAGGATACCCTTCTCTT
>VGRU01000386.1 GCA_016875255.1 Deltaproteobacteria bacterium | reverse complement strand
TTTTTACCCCGTTAGAAAGCCCCGCAGCTCTGCTGCGGGGATGGTGACTGTTTCCTTTTCAGCGAACACGGGGTTTAATGCCCCGTGTGAGCTTTCCCGTTAGAAAGTTGAAAGCTTTCTAACGGGGTTTACTTGAGCCGTTCCCTCATATAGTCTTCCATCGCCCTTAACATCTCGACAATTTTCTCCACCTCTGCCTTGACCTTATTGACTTCCTCAAGAACCCGGCTTGCTCGCTTGAGGTCGAATTCAAGGGCGGATCGCACGGTCAGGGAGGTGCGAAGTTCCGAATAGAGCGTATGGATCTTGTCCGTGATCTCTTCACGTTTGGGCTCCTCAACGATCCTCTTGATCGAGGAGACTGCTTTTGGCTCTCCGACATCCCAGGGTTTTTCGATCGATTCCTTGTTCAGGGTGTTGGGAAATTTTTGCGCGACATTGTTGGTGAACTCATCCGTCATATCCGTTTCCTTTCATTCCGAAAATTTCTCCGATCAGGTTTTGTATATCCTCAGCTCCCTTTGAGGAGCGAGCGAATAGAAAAATGGGGGTCCCCTGGCTGGTGGCCTCAGCTATCTTCGTGTCCTGGCGGATGACCGTGTTGATGAGGTACTTCTTGTAATGGGTCTCCAGGGCCTTCTTTGAGCGCCTGCAGATCCGGTGGGACTCGTTGTACCGGTTTAAAAAGATGAAGATGTTCTCAAAGACGAAAGAAAAATCCTCTTCAATGGTGGAGAGGGTCTCGAAGAGGATCTTCAGACCATGATAGGAGAGAAAATCGGCCAGAACAGGGATGAGAAGGTCATTGGAAGCCAGGATCGCATTGAGGTTTAAGAGCCCGATGCTCGGAGAGGCATCCATCACGATCACATCATAATTCTTTTCCATTGAACTGAGCAGTCGTTTCAAGCGGAACTCCCTCGAGTTCATCGAAAAGAGTGAAAGCTCCACGGGCGAGAGATTCAGGTTCGAAGGAATGATATCAAGCGTGGGGAGATCGGTTTTGACGATGACCTTTTCGATCTCCTCCTTTTCGACCAGCGCATTGTAGAGGGTCTTAGTATACTGTTCGTTGTTGAGGCCCAAGCACTGGGTGAGGTGTCCCTGCGGGTCGAGATCGATCAACAGGATCCGGAATCCCATCTGGGCGAGACGAAACCCATAAGAAGCCGAGAGGCTGCTCTTTCCTGTTCCGCCCTTAAAGTTGAGGAAGAGCTGTTTCCGGACCGATGGAATGGGCGATGGAAGGGAGAGGTAGTTGCGATATTTGACCACATCCTTCGGTTTGTAATACCGTTCTTTTCGCTCATTTCTCTTGGCCGGAGGAATGATGCCCTGAGACTCTTTTTCGAGAAGCTCCTGTTTTGAGATTCCGAGAAGTCCGGCAAAGACCTGCGGAGAATAGACTCTGTCCCCAAAAATCTGAGCCTTTTGAATCAGAGGAAGAGATTGGGTCGCCATCGTTTTCGGTCTCAATGTCACCTCGAAAGGAAAATGGTTGCTTTTGTTGCCGGTCTTTCGAGCATTCTATTCAACTGGTCTCTTGCCCATTTACGAATATCCGGGTCCAAATCGGTCATCGTCTCCATCAACCCCTGCACTCCTTCTTCGGGATAGAGGGTGACGAGGGAAAAGAGGGCTGCCTTTCTCACCTTTGGATCCTCATCTTTCGACATCTCCACGAGGATGGGCAAGACTCCTTCGATCTGATTCCATCCAAGAAGAGTGGCCACTTTCCGTCTCACCCAGGGAGAATCGTCGCTAAGAAACTGCATAAGAAGATTCAAATCTATCTTCTCCTTGAATCGGAACATCCCTTTGAGGGCAACCATCCTGACCATGGGGTCAGGATCCCTGAGATGTTTTTTCAGGAAGGGAGAAATGATTGGGCTCCCGAATGTGACCAGAGTGGAAAGGGCTTGGGCCCTCACGCCTGAATCGGGATCGGATAAAATTTCCTGAAGGAGAGGCATGGTGATGGAGAGATGGGATTTCTCGAGATAATATTTTACAGAGATAATCCTCACTTTCGGGTCAGGGTGTTTGAGGTCTGCCTTCGCCTGTTTCAGAATCTCCCTGGTCGCATGGGTTTCGGGAGCAGGATTAGGTGATGGGGTAGAAGGTCGGCCCGGCCCTTTTCCTTTATTAGGTGAAGGAAGAATTTGATCCAGCGGGTTATTTTCCATCTCTGCGGATTTTAGATAGATCAGTCGAAAACGGTCTATCAAAATGATCTCCCCTTAAAAACCAAAATCTTTCTGAATCATTCTCTCTTTAAAGGAGTCTTTGAATTCCAATTTTAACTGCTCGGAATATTTATCCAGAAGCATATCCAGGGCCTCCCTCACATAGACAGCCTGGGGGACCTTCGTCCTGTCGGATAATTTTTTCAGGGCCTCTACCTGATCACTGTTGATATAGATTGTTCTGGCAACTTTTGTCTGAGACAAGCAAATCTCCATCAAATAGTTTAAAATACAATATAATACAATACATATATTGTCAAGA
>VGRU01000385.1 GCA_016875255.1 Deltaproteobacteria bacterium | reverse complement strand
GGCAAGACAAGAATTACGATCTTTATTGATTCGGATATACTGGAATGGTTCAGGGATGAGGCTGAGCGCCAAGGCCAGGGATATCAAACTGCGATGAACCAGGCTTTGCGTAATTACATCAAACAGGATAAACGGTCCATTCAAGAAATTGTTAGAGAGGCGGTACGAAAGGAACTTCGAGTTCTCAAAAAAGCCAGCTAATCCCACTATATCTTCCTCACCGACGGAGGAGATCGATACGACTTGCAATCGAGGTGGGGGTGAAAGGAGGTTTGATATCCCACTTTATCACCTACCTACGGCAGGCAGGCAGGGGGGCGAGGAAATTTAGAGAGGGCAAAAGAGTCTGTCATGCCGTAGGTCATTGGGGTCAGGCTTTGGATATTTGGATTTCTATCAGCTCCTCCCGGATCTTGTTTGCTAATCGGTTCAGCTCTTCCTCCATAGTTAGAGGAGGAGGGGGGCGGAAAGCTGTGGGGTCAGGCTTGGGATATTTGAATAAGGTGTCTTCCTTAAAAAAGGGGAACGGCCTCGGGGACGTAGGAAATTCTGCGAGGTCAGACCGCAACATTCAACAAGTTATTTTTAAATACTGATCTCCGGTGTCATCCATAAAAAAGTTGGCCGTCTCAAATGCACGCAGAGCGCATAGCGCTAAGAAGCGCACAGCGTAAAGCTCAAAGCTGAAAGCTCAAAGTAAATTGTCAAGTTATCAGTGAGAAGACCATTGTGAAAGCTCTCTGGGCGGGATTATGAAAAAATACAGGAAGAAAATTGGTGATCGTTACGATGAAAGAACCCCCGGGGGACATTGGTTCAAATACAACTTCACTCCACCCTACTGAAATAATTATGACTTCATTTCCCCTTCACCCTTCAACTGTTCTGGAGTCCGTTCTTCCAGCCACAACTTACCCCGGCAGAGAAGACCATCAAGTTTTTAAGAATGGCTCGACCCTTTCCCATGGGGGTTCCACACACATTCTTCCAACCTCCGT
Organism: Deltaproteobacteria bacterium; assembly: GCA_016875255.1. The sequence goes on along the minus strand of VGRU01000385.1, from coordinate 1,552 downwards.
TTGACGGTGGGAGGTGTGAAGGGTTACCTTTCTTTCGCCATGAGGTGTTCAATCAAATGAAGAGGTGGCGCCACCATCACCCCCTTCTCTATGGGATAGGCTTCTTTAACAGGGGCAACAACCCACACTTCTTTAAGCTCTAACTCGCTCACTGTGTTCCAAAACCCCCGACTCAGATTTGGAGCAGTGGACCCTTTGCATTCGATGGCCACATGTTTATTGCCCTTTTCAAGGATTAAATCGATTTCAGAGCCCGAGGAAGTACGGTAGAAGGAGGCTTTCCAGTTCGGCAAAAGAGAAAGAATATTCTCGATGACCATCCCCTCCCAGGAAGCGCCATAAACAGGATGGCCGAGGAGGTCATTATGGGTCTCAATACCAAGAAGCGCGTGCAGTATCCCGCTGTCCCGGATATAGATCTTTGGTGATTTAATCAGTCTCTTTTTCAGATTGGATTCATAGGGCCGAAGAACCCTTAGCACAAAGGACTGTTCCAGCATATCTATGTAAGACCTCACCGTATGATGGCTTACCCCCATGGACTCCCCCAATTTCGAGCTGTTCAGAAGTTGTCCATGCAAGTGGGCACATATTCTCCAGAAACGCTCAATCGTTTTGGCAGGGGTTCTAAAACCAAGTTGCGGGATGTCCCGTTCAAGAAATGTTCTGATAAAATCAAGACGCCACTCGATACTTTCTTTCTCATCCGACGCAAGGTAGCTTCTTGGAAACCCACCTCTCAACCAGAGTTTTCTTAATGTTTTTAAATGATGATCCTCAGAGACCTCTTTCAAAAGGAAAGGGGTCAGCTCAAAATAGGATATTCTTCCTGCCAGTGTTTCAGAGCTCTGTTTAATCAGATCAGGCGAAGCAGACCCGAGGATAATAAACTGTCCATTCTTTCTATTTTCATCCATGACACTTCTTAACACTGGAAATAGATCAGGAACCCTTTGAATTTCATCAAGGCAGATTAGTTTATCGTTATTAAGGCTGAAGAAGGCTTCAGGATCTCTTAATTTGCTGACCTCCGATGGCCGCTCAAGATCTAAATGGACCGCGCCTCCGATTTCAGAAATAATGGCCTTAGCGAGTGTGGATTTTCCGCATTGCCTGGGGCCGAGGATGACGACCCCGGGCATATTCTCCAATTTCTGTTTGATGGTTGTTGTGAGGATCCGTTTGATATAAGTTTGCATATTGGAACTATATCTTCCAATTTACAATATGTCAAGTCTCATATTTTGTGTTTGGGAATATTGAAGAAACAGGCGACAAAGGCGCGGGTCTATTACCAGATCAATACGGCCTCGTCATGGTACAGACCATTAAAAGAGGTTTATGAATTGGTCGGGAGGAATCAGCAAGTCCCCTGACTCAATTTTTGAGTCAAGGGGTTCAATCAACAACAGGTTATTCTATTTATGGGTCTTCGTGAAAGCGAGTGGGTTAAAACATCATGAAGATATGGATATTGGCCCTACGATTTCCATTATAAATGGCAAACGTAGCCCCCCTTTGGAAAAGGGGGGTGAGCCTGCCTGCCGGTAGG
>VGRU01000384.1 GCA_016875255.1 Deltaproteobacteria bacterium | reverse complement strand
AATTGGACCCAAAGCATTCGAGAGCGCACCTCAATCTCGGATTGGCTTATGGAAGACAGGGAAAGTGGGACAAGGAGATTTCCCAATATAAAAAAGCGATTGGCTTTGATCCTAATTTTTCAGAGGCTTATTTCCATTTAGGGGTGGCATATGGAGAAAAGGGAAAACTCAGTGAGGCAGTGGCCCAATATCAAAAGGCCCTTCAGATCAATCCGAATTATGTGGAGGCCCATAACAACCTGGGGAATATCCATTTCAGAAATGGGAAAGCAGACGACGCCCTCGCGGCTTATAGGAAAACAATCGAGATCAAACCGGATTACAGCAGGGGTCATTTCAATATCGGAAGCCTCCATCGCCAGCAGGGAAGGATCGAAGAAGCCGAGGCTTCTTTTAAAAAGGCCCTGGAAGCCGATCCGAAATATGCGTTGCCTCACTATCATCTGGCCGTTATCTATTTGGAGAGGGGAGAATTCAAACTCGCCATCGAACACGCTGACCTGGCCGGAAAGCTGGGAGTCGTTGCCGATCCAAAACTACTGGAACGCCTTAAACCCTATCGATAATCATTGGGTTAGGGTAAAGGTTATGAAGCCCGTGAGCTACAATGAACGATGGACAATGAACAAAGAACGGTTAAGGTAACGGTGACGAAGCCCGTATCGTTTATAAAAGGTTACGGTTGTCGTCTTTTAAATATTTTCACGTAACCGTTACCAGTGACCGAAACGGGCCTCGTTACCCTGACCGAAAGACTAAGCTATGTTCATCGTTTAACGTTCATCGCTTTTAAAGGACCTAACAATGGATACAAGAAAGGCCATTTTCGATTTTCAGTACTCGGAGAAGATGAAGTCTGGGTTAATCATAGGGATCAGCCTCCTTGAGCTATTGGCCACTCTCAAAGACGAGATCGAATTCTCCGGGGGGCGAAAGGTTTTGGTATGGTATCTCGAAGCATTGCTCAGAGAACTCCGGATCGCTCAGAATGTGATCGGCCTCGGTCACTATGTTGACCTGGAGAGGAAATTGATGGAGGTCATCGGAAGGATTCAGATGTCCCAATTCGAGGAGGCCCTGAGGTCCTTATCCGAAGGGATTTCTATTGCCACCACGTCATGCCAGGCCTCGATGAATTTTCTAATGGAAAAAAAACTGGTTTAGCCGCAACACGTTCGGTTAAGCAAAAGCCGTTCATCCTTCGAGAACCTCCCACCTTCGCCAGAGCTTCGGCGGACAGGCAGGACGAACGGCTTATATGAACAGCATTAGATCTAATCAGCGGCAAAGGAGGAAAGGAATGAATAAAAGATATTGGGTCATCTTATTAGGATTCTTGGTTTTGTTTCCTTCGCTTGCCCATTCACAACCCATTCCCCCATTGGATAAACTTTTTGAGAGATGGGGGCCGCGGATTCATCCCAGCGACCTCCGGGTCCTTCAACTCGATATGCTTCCGGATCCAGTATGGGAGGGCCAGAGGATTCGATTTGAGGCAACCCTCTCCAATCTATCACACTATTCCACCAGATTGAGCCTTTTCGTGAAAGATAGGGACGAGGTGGTCACCTCGGTTCAAGATATCTTGATCAAACCGGGCCATAACCGGATCATCTTTCCCCATACGGGTTATCGGTTCTCCCGGCGTGAGCACTGCTTCTCGGTGGAGGTCGATATCGAACGGACGAAGAGACCCATCGATGTGGTGAGGGAATTTTGTGCCAGACGAACTCATCAGGGGTGGACATTATCCGACCTTCGCGTGGGTCCACTGTTTGTTGAAGACCTCGATATGTTTCCCGATCCCGCACGTCCGGGTCAGGAGGTTCGCTTTAAGGTGAGGTTGAGGAATGACGGAAGACCGCTTCGCGGGGACATCCGGATTCAGGACGGGGACCAGACCATTGTCTATTTGAACGATGTTCATCTTCCCAATGGTTATGCGGAATACCACTTCCCTTACACCCGTTATGCTTTTCAAAGGTTCGACCACTGTTTTACAGTCATCGTCGATGTGGAGCGGACCCCGTATCGAACGGATGCGGCCAGGGAGTTCTGCGCCAAACCAATGGGATGGACACTCAGACCGTAAAAAAATTTCGGATTGCCAGATGCGGTTTAATCAGAAGGTGTGACCTCGGAAGGATGGGAGGAACTGCGCCAGCGAAAAAATAGTTCGGAGTATTTTTATTTCTCCGAACTCTGAACCCCGAACTCCGAACTGGTAATCTTTTTGGGTAGCCTGACTGAAAAGGCCGTTCCTTTTCCAGACTCGCTCTCGATATGGACTTCCCCTTGATGGAGGTTAACAATCTCCTGCACCAGTGAGAGTCCGATCCCAAGCCCTTTAACATCAGGCTTCTTTTTTTCTTGAAAGTGGCGCGTGAAGACTTCGTTCAGGGATTGGTGGGATATCCCGATGCCCGTATCCGTAATATGGACAAAGGCAAACCTCTCATTCTCCGAAAGGGTAACAAATATCTTTCCTCCCCGGCGATTGTATTTAATGGCATTGGTGAGAAGGTTGTCGAAAAGCTGGTCAAGTTTATCC
>VGRU01000383.1 GCA_016875255.1 Deltaproteobacteria bacterium | reverse complement strand
TCATCGAATTTGAAACTGAACTGCGGAAAGACGAGTCCCTAAGAAAACTGGTGGGTGAGTTGGAAAAGGAGCTGACTCAACAAGCCAAGAAGAAATACTTTATAACGATTGCCTGACCCTCATTATAATGGTGGCATATGTGACGAAATCTATTATTGGGCACCCTCAGGCCGGTCCGAAACGGAGGTCGATTTCTTGCTTGTTCGCGGGGCCGATCTGATAGCGGTCGAGGCAAAATCTGGTCAGAACTTTACGGACACTTGGTGCAAAGGCCTGCGTGCCGTGGCACAGCTTAAGGGATTATGCCGTCGGATCATCGTCTATCCTCGCGGACCGGTTCTGCGAACAGAGGACGGCATCGATGTCTTTCCTTTTCAACATTTCTCTGATCTCCTGGCGGGCAACAGTCTCTAACGGGGTAAAGATCATCTCGTCTTTTTCGTCTTGCGGCTCTCTTCTTCTCGAAGTGCACGGCGGAGGATTTTGCCAATCATGCTTTTGGGCAATTCACTTCGAAACTCAACCTCGGACGGAACCTTGTAGGGCGTGAGCCGCTCCTTGAAGTAGGCAATGAACTCTTCCGGCGTTGCTGTCTCGCCCTCCTTGAGGACGATGTAAACCTTAATGCGCTCTCCTTTGCGAAGGTCAGGGAAACCGATGGTGATGCCCTCTTTGACCTTGGGGTGCTGATAAATCAGCTCGTCAATCTCGCGTGGAAAGACATTAAACCCGCCGACGATGATGAGGTCCTTCTTGCGGTCGGTGATGTAAAAGTATCCCTCGTCATCCATGTAGCCAATATCGCCGGTGTAGAGCCAGCCATCCACAATGGTCTTTTGGGTTTCCTCAGGATTATTGTAATAGCCGAGCATCACCGATGGACTTCTGAGAACGATCTCTCCCAACTCGCCCGGAGCGAGATCATGACCGTCGCCGATGCTGACGATTTTGACATCCACATCGGGAAACGGGATGCCAATACTTCCAACTTTGTGCATTCCATGATAGGGATTCGCCATGATTGCCGTCGTCGACTCGGTGAGGCCATAACCTTCGATCATTCGTCCTCCTGTTTTTCTCTCAAACTCATCCTTAATGGCTTTGGTCAGAGGCGCCGCGCCGACAAAGGTTCCCTTCAGGCTGCTGAAATCGTAGCGTTCAATACCCGGCAGGTTGCTCAACTGCACAAATAACGCTGGCACACCAATAAAAAAGGATGGTTTGTACTTCTGGATGGCCTTAGCCACCGCCTTTGCACTGAAGCGCGGCATCAAGAAAATCTCGCCTCCAGCCTGCACTGCGGAATTCATGATGACGTTCATGCCAAAGCCGTGAAAGAAAGGAATGACAGCCAGTACCCCTTGCTCATCTGTGAGATTTGCCCATGCGATGATCTGATGAGCATTGGCGACCAGGTTAAATTGAGAGAGCATGATACCCTTGGCAACGCCCGTCGTGCCGCCGCTATAGATCAGCACGGCCAACTCGTCTGGCGAAACGGACTCTGGATGCCAATCCGGCGGGGGCGCTTGCTGCAACAATTCCTTGAAATCCACCACGTCTGATCTGCCCACCCTCCGGATGAGCCTCCACTCCCGGAATCCTTGAATAAGATTCAGCGGGAATGGAAGGAAGTCAGCAAGGCGGCTGCAGACGATGTGCCTTAAAGGCGTCTTCCCTTTCAACGATGCCACTTTATCCAGAAAGAGAGGAATGGTGATGACGACCTGAGCCCCTGAATCCGTCAAGAAGAATTCGAGTTCGCGCTCAACAGAGAGAGGGTTCAGAGGAACGACCACGGCCCCGGCTTTCAGGAGACCGTAATAAGTGATGAGAAACTGCGGTGAGTTAGGAAGCAATAAAATCACCCGGTCCCTTTTTCGGATACCCAAATGACAAATGCTTGCGGCAAAGCGGTCAGATAGTTCTCTGACCTGCTGGTAGGTGAGCCGCCTGCCGAAAAAGTTTGTGCATGGACCGGTGGGGGTTTTGGCCGCGGTGTCGTCCAAAAGGCAGTAGAGCGGAATAGATGGATAGGTCAGGTGCGGAGGGACTTGCGGATCATAGTGCTGGAACCAGGGGCGGAACTCGGGAGCGTCGAACTTACCTTCGGCAGTGTGAACCACCATCTTATCATCTCCTTTCGCTGGTATTGCGGGGAAAACGAACCAAACCTATTATATGGCAAAACGTCATGGGTTCACAAGGAGCCATTTCCGCAGAATTAGACAATCACCTTTATTGATACAAAACATTAAATGAGATGCTGAAACGGGTTCAAGCATGACAAGAAAAGGTATGTCATTCCGAACTTGTTTCGGAATCTCGAATGTGGGAATGACAATGAATTATTACCGGTCTCAAAATAGTAAAGACATCGAATGGAAAGCTTCACTTGCTCATTTTTTGTTCTGGAAAAGGAATCGGGCCTTTGCATTCAGCATGATTCCATTCCTCCCTGAGTCTGGTCAGGATATGTTGTTGTTGCCGGATCGAGAAGTCAGCATATTCAGGGTCCTTCTTCCCGTAGGTTATCTCAATAAAGGCAATGGGGG
>VGRU01000382.1 GCA_016875255.1 Deltaproteobacteria bacterium | reverse complement strand
GTCCCCGCCGTGCATTCGATGAAGACATAAGCAGAGATTGGCATACGATCACCTCCTTTGAGGATTAAATTACCCTAATCCTCATATAATTTCAAGTGATTTCTATTTCATCACCATCCGAGGAAGCCAGACGAAGAAATAAAGGATCGGATCATGAAGCTCCCAAAATAGACACCTATCCACAGCAGGAAGGTAGGCGATTGTTTTTGGATATTCCTTATTTCACCTTGCTCAACTCCTTTTCGTCGATGTGGAAACTGTGCTGATCTGTTGGAAAGACTCCCTTCAGCACCTCCTCCCGATATGCCTCAAAAGCCTTAAGCATCAGCTCACTCAGATTCACATATCGCTTGGCAAATTTGGGCGTGAAGCGGTCGAAGAGACCCAGCATATCATGGACGACCAACACCTGACCATCGCAGTGAACCCCTGCGCCAATTCCAATCACTGGGACTTTTAGACGCTCTGTAATCCTCTTGGTAATGGGAGCAGGAATGGCTTCAATCAACACTGAAAAGGCTCCTGCATCTTCCAACGATAAGGCATCATCTATGATCTTCTGGGCGGCCTGCGCGTCTTTGCCCTGGACCTTGAATCCTCCGAGCATGGAGATCGTCTGGGGAGTCAAACCGATATGGCCCATGACCGGAATGCCTGCCCTCACGATGGCCTTAACAATATCCTTGACGCTGGCGCCTCCTTCGAGCTTGATGGCATCGGCCTTACCCTCTTTCATAAACCGGCCGGCATTGAAAATGGCCTCCTGCTCCGACGTGTTGTAGGACATGAAGGGCATATCGCCAATGACGAGCGCATATTTCGCTCCCCGGGTGACTGCCTTGGTGTGGTGGATCATCTCATCCATGGTGACCGGGATGGTGTTCTCATAACCCAGGACCGTCATCCCCAGGGAATCGCCCACCAGGATGATTTCGATTCCTGCCCGGTCTTCGAGAAGCGCCATGGGATAGTCATAGGCGGTGAGCATGGTGATTTTCTTTCCCTCGTTCTTCATCGTTTGAATATCCACCGGTGTAATCTTCTTGCGATCCATCGATACCTCCATCATTCAATGTCAAATGCCAAAGCTCAAATGAGATGCCGAAACAAGTTCGGCATGACCATACTGTCATTCTGAACTCGTTTCAGAATCCAGTTTTGAACTTTGACATTCATTTGCCATTTGAACTTTGATATTTGAATTTAAAAAGTTTTTTCTATGACTTTAATCAAATCCGTGATCATCCGGTTATAGGGAACAGGGATCCCAAAACGTTCCGCCTCTCTTACCAGCGCTCCGTTGATGGCATCGATCTCCGTTTTTCGTTTGAAGTCAAGGTCCTGCCCCATGGAGCAGCGGTTTCCCCGGGTTGCCTCAATCACTGTTTTCACCCGATCGATTGGGTTTCCCTCAATTCGAATCCCCTTTTTTCTGGCAACTTCTACGGCTTCATGGACAAGGGTTTCCATCAATCTCAACGTTTCGGGATAATCCAAAAGCTGGCCGTTCTTTATTCCGAGAAGGGCTGCTAAGGCATTGATGCCAACATTGACGAAAAGTTTCTCCCAGACCAGGTCATGAATCCGGGAGGAAACCTCTGTTTCGATCCCCGCTTTTTGAAGCATTTGAGCGACCCGGCTGATTCGATCCGTCGCCTTCCCATCCAATTCCCCGACAGAGGTCTTGCCCCATCCCGCGTGGCGAATATGTCCGGGTCCCAGTAAGGTGGCTCCCTGTCCCGTAACTCCCAGAATCACCTTCTTCCGATCCACCTGCTTACAAATGATCTCTTCATTTCCAAGGCCGTTCTGAAGGGTGAGAAAGAGGGTGTTCTCTTTTTGGAGGGCTAAAGAGTCTTTGACGGCCTTTTCCGTGTGATAGGTTTTTACAAAATAGAGGATGAGGTCCGCTTCTCCTGCGGACCGGACATCTGAAGTGGCATTTACAGGAATGTTTCGGGTTATTCCCTTCTCCTCGATGGCGAGGCCCTTTGAACGGATGGCATCGATGTGTTCCTTCCAGACGTCGACCAACCAGAGCTCCTCTCCGGAAATAGAGAGGAGTCCACCCAAAAGACTCCCCATCGCTCCCGCACCAATGATTACGGTCTTCATATCATCCTTTTTTCCAGGCCGGGCAGGTGAGAATTGAATGAAAAACTAACACAGCCCAGAGTGAAAATCAATGATTGGATGATGGGTTGATGCAGTCTTTGATTTCTGAAAAATTTTCTCTTGTCCACTAAAAGAAGATATAGTATAGAATAGTTGAGTTCATCGGAGAAAAGGATGATTGAAATTCGATTTCATGGAAGGGGAGGGCAGGGGGCGGTCGTGGCTTCCAAAGTGCTTGCCGTCGCTTTTTTCCACGAAGGCCTCTATGTCCAGTCTTTTCCTGCCTTCGGTGTCGAGAGACGGGGCGCTCCTGTGATGGCCTTCTTGAGGGTGGATCGCGAGCCCATTCAGTTGAGGGTGAACATCTATGAACCCGATCACATCATCGTTTTAGACCCCACCCTGATCGGAGCGGTGGATGTCACCTCCGGCCTGAAACCGAACGGATGGATCC
>VGRU01000381.1 GCA_016875255.1 Deltaproteobacteria bacterium | reverse complement strand
GCGAATGGGCGCGGTATCGAGCAGTACCCAGTAATCGATGTGCCCGTTGGCATAGATCTCCCGGTTGACGAGGACATCGAGAGGAATCGGACAACTGGAAAAGGTCTCCACTCGACTCACGGCTGCGATCTCAGAGCGAACTCGCACCTTCGAAGGGTCAGGGGGAGGGAGAGAAGGGGCTTGGACTTTCTTTCGGGCCAAGGTTCTTTGGCGTGCCTCTTCTCGCTTTTGAATCCATTCAGGGCGGTGAACCGGGATCGGTTTCGAGGAGGAAATGGGTGGCGCCCAGGGTTGGAAAGACAGTTCGCCCGCTTCGGCCAGACTAACCACATCCTGGTAGATGTCCATATTCTGGCGGGCCGGTATGAGGATATTGATTCCCCACTCTTGTTTGCAACGTCCGATCTGGGCACCGTCCAAAAACCCGCGGTCCAGAATCAGCCGCTTCATCACGCCCCGACCGTGGCGCTTCACAAAGGATTGCACCAGGCGGTAAAGAAGCGGAGCTTCATGGTCCTGACCGGCCGTGACAACGAGCCCCGCGTAAAGAAAAAACTCGCCGGCCCAGTTTGTATGAATCAGGCTGACCAGCTTGTAACAGCGCTTCCAGCTGCACCGGGCGCGCTCCTTCGCCGTCAACTTCGATCGATCTACGGGATGATTGTGCTCATCAAAGAGCATCAGCGATGAGTTCTCATAGTTCGGATTGTTGGGGACAAACAGATAGGTGGCATCTCCGATGAAGATCCCTTCGGGATCAAAGGCATGATGTTGCTTGAAGATCCCCACCACGTCCCGATTGAACCAGTTCTGTAGAAGTTCGGGTTGCGTCCGCCGGGCCACCTTGCGTAAGTAATCCTGGTCACACGGCGTCTGACGGTCAAACGTATTCTTATGGTTGAACCCCTCACAGGCCAACGAAATATCCCCCGTTTCGGGATGGACCGCCTTATGGCCCATCTCGGGACCAAAGGCCTGAACCATCCCACCGGAACGGACCACGTAGGGAAAGGCATGAAAGGAATGAACTCCATGAAACCGCATCGACAGATCACTGGCAACGTAGACCCAAAGGGGAACCTCGTGTTTCTTGCAAGGAGAGGGATAGGTCTCGGCCAGCTTCCGTAAAATATTTTTCCCCGCGATGGCCCGAAAAAAATCAACCTCTGAAACTTCTCCTACCCCCTCCAGATAATCAAACTCCCCCTGACGGAACGCCTCGATCACGTACGCATCGTTGCGCTCGTAGAGCATGGGAACGGTTCGATCCGATTCCTTCATCTCAAGGGCTCCTCCCGACGAAGTTTCTCAATCCTATCCAGTAGCGCCAAGATGTCTCGATGAATCTCCGTGACCCGCGCCCGGACACGACGAAACCGTAAGTATTCCTCGCTCTTCTTCTTAACCTCCGCAACGCGCTCCGAGGGAAGCGACAGCAGCCGACCCTTCCCTTTCTCGCTCCAGGTCAATACCATGCTCCGGTGCAGTTGCCCCCGCGTACAGATACAGTTGGGCTTACCGCACTTGCGGGCTAACTCATAGACATTGCCTTTGACCAGCGCCGATCTCCCGAAGACCACCTTCAGGATGCGTCGCAGCTCCGCAAGGCGGTCCCCCAGAGTCGACCGCAAACGGCTTAGTTCTTCTCGATCTCGCCTTCTCTGCATTTTATTATATATAATTACATACAGAAATCAAGAAGTCAAGCGAAAAAAATCGATACCTCGGGAAAATCGTTGCGGCTATATTAAGGAAACCCTACGCTGGCGCGATTGGGGAAAAGACCTTTCCCAGTGTCTGAATTGCAGTTTCCCGAGCTGCAATTCAGACACTGGGGAGGGCTGGAACGGGGCAGAGGAGGGGCGGGAGGCTCCTGGGGCTGGATTAGGCAAAGCATTTTGGAGGGGGGAAGGAAGAACAATCATGTGGAGACATTTTTCTTAGGATAAATGAAAAGAGAGTCCCACGGCTCGTTCGACCCGAAGGAGATCGGAGCAGGTGAAACAGCTCACGCAGCGGAAAGATGAAGTAGCATCAGGGTGGGCGAGCATGTTGCAATGCGTGAGCGAGGCTTTTTCGAAGGCGACGGGTCTTAGCGAGGATCTTCTTTCGTGCAAACTCATCGAGGGTAAGAACCAGTTCCTGATGCTCAAGAGGCGTGAGGAAAGCCATGTAATTTTGGTAATAGATCACAATAACGGTGAGCGTGGGCCGCAAGAGTTCCAGGATACGAGTTCGTGTTTTGGGATTAAGCTCCTTACGTCCGATTCGTAAAAGAAACCATTGTAATAAGCTGTAGGTCAGCAATACGAAGACGACCTGATTCACCACTAAAGAGAAGTTTCGGGAGGGAAAGGATTCGAGGTCACTAAAGCACTTGAGTTGCCGGTGTCGTTCTTCAATCGTGGGGCGTACCCCATACTCCTGGCGGGTACGGGCTGGATCGCGAATGGGCGCGGTATCGAGCAGTACCCAGTAATCGATGTGCCCGTTGGCATAGATCTCCCGGTTGACGAGGACATCGAGAGGAATCGGACAACTGGAAAAGGTCTCCACTCGACTCACGGCTGCG
>VGRU01000380.1 GCA_016875255.1 Deltaproteobacteria bacterium | reverse complement strand
CTACCTTAAAGGGACTCTGTGGCGTCGTCCGAATAGGGATGCTCTGCAATGAATCGAGCCTATACGAGGAGAAGGGTCAGTTTAAAATTAACGGAGATCCCACAGAAGGGGCCCTCATCGTCTCCGCGATGAAAGCAGACCTCAGTTTTGAAGAGGAGAAAATTCGTTATCCCCAATTATCGACTCTTCCATTTGAGTCCGAACGCGGCTTTATGGCAACCCTGCACCAAGACAATGGTAAAAAAATTATTTTCGTGAAAGGCGCGCCCGAAAAGGTCATCGAGATGTGCTCGAAGGCGCCGGAGAGGGATCAACTCGATAGGGAGAAAGCGTTCAAGATGGCCGAACATTTCGCAAAGGACGGGATGAGGGTGCTTGCGATGGCCTATAAGGAAGCGCCCGATGATCTTTCAGAACTGACTCGCCAAGACTTGGAAGAAAATCTCATCTTTGCAGGGATGCAGGGAATGATCGATCCTCCCAGGCCCGAGGCCATTGAAGCCGTGAAAGGCTGCAGGGAAGCGGGGATCCGGGTGGCCATGATCACCGGAGATCATGCCGTCACAGCCTCTGCCATAGGAGAGATGTTTGGAATCGCCCGCGAGCGGTCCGAAGTCTTGACCGGCAGGGAATTGGAGACGATGGGCGATGAAGACCTCTTCGAAAGGGTGAAGAATGTTTCGGTCTATGCGAGAGTTTCACCCCAGCACAAACTCAGGATTGTTAAACAGTTCATGAAACATGGGGAGGTCGTTGCGGTGACAGGAGACGGGGTCAATGACGCTCCGGCTCTCAAGGCTGCCCATATTGGAGTAGCGATGGGGAAGACGGGAACCGACGTGGCGCGGGAGGCAGCCGACATGGTAATCACAGACGATAACTTTGCAAGCATCTTTCATGCAGTCGGGGAAGGCCGTGTGGTGTTTGATAACATTAGAAAAGTAACCCTTTTCCTCATTCCAACGGGTTTCGCTGCTATTGTCTCCATTCTTATTGCCATGGTCCTTGATATTCCAATCCCTTATGTCGCCGCTCAACTTCTCTGGATAAACCTTGTCACAAACGGGCTCCAGGATGTGGCGCTGGCCTTTGAGCCCGGAGAAAAGGACGTGATTAAAAGGAAACCGAGAAACCCGAAAGAGGGAATCATGTCAAGGCTGATGTATGAGAGGAGCGTCCTGGTTGGGCTGATCATTTCTGCCGGTGTGATCTATAATTTTATTCAAGCCCTCGATGACGGGGTCTCTTTGGAGCGGGCAAGAACCATTGCCGTTACCACGATGGTTCTGTTCCAGTTCTTCCAGGCGTGGAATTCACGGTCTGAACTTCAGTCCGTTTTTCGAATCAACCCTCTCAGCAATCCCTTTCTCTTTTACAGCATGGTGGCCGCCTTCCTTGCTCAGTTGGCGGTGATTTATGTTCCGGCCCTTCAGTGGGTTTTTAGAACGGAAGCCTTGGCGTTATCGGATTGGTCGCAGATCGTCATGGTCAGCCTCACGGTGGTCATTGCGGTAGAAGCGGATAAGGCGATTCGAAGACATCGAAGAAAAAGGAGAGTTGCCAATGAGTAAAAAAATCAAAACCGAACTTTTTCCTTCCGCCCTTGAGGATGCCCAGGCAGCGGAATTATGTATCCCCTCTCCCCAGACCCTTTCTCCTTCATATCGGTTAGCTTATAGGGATCATGACTTTTTATTAAAGGATGAACTCCGTCCTGTCCGCCTGCAACTCGAATTACTGAAGCCGGAACTGATCCTGCAAGAACATCAAATTGGAAGCACCATCGTCATCTTCGGAGGGACCCGGATCCCGGAGCCGATAGTTGCCCATGAACAGTTGGCTGAAATGGAGGCTGCCGCCAGGAAAGATCCAACAAATGAGTCTCTTGCGCGAAAAGTGGGGATAGCACGCAGGGTAGCTGATAAATCAAAATATTATGAAGAGGCGCGCAGGCTCGCCTCTCTGATTTCACAAGCCGGCAAGGCATTGGGTAAGCCTCATGATGTGGTGGTTACAGGCGGTGGGCCCGGAATCATGGAGGCGGCAAATCGTGGAGCTTATGATGCAGGAGCTGAAAGCATCGGCCTTAATATCGTTCTTCCCTTTGAACAGAAGCCCAACGCCTACATCACCCCTGAGCTCTGTTTCCAGTTTCACTACTTTGCCATTCGAAAGATGCACTTCCTCATGCGGGCAAAGGCGCTGGTGGTCTTCCCTGGTGGATATGGCACCCTCGACGAACTCTTTGAAACATTGACCCTCATCCAGACGAGGAAGATCAAACCCATCCCCGTGCTCATTTTCGGAAGGGAGTTCTGGGAGAAAATTATAAACGTTGACGCTCTTGTGGATGAGGGCACGATCTCACCGGAGGATATCGAACTCTTTCAATATGTTGAGACCGCAGAGCAGGCGTGGGAGATTATCTCAAGAATTTATGATGTTTCACAGAAATCGTAAGTATGGAAAGGAGGGGAGTGTATGAACGGGGAAAGAACCGTTGCCTATTTCTCCATGGAGATTGGCCTTGATCCGGCCATACCGACATACAGCGGTGGTTTGGGGGTGCTCGCAGGAGATACGA
>VGRU01000379.1 GCA_016875255.1 Deltaproteobacteria bacterium | reverse complement strand
TAAGATTGCCTGAGCACCGGGTCTCCTCCTCCGACGAAAAGGGTCTGGTCAAAAAGGTGGAAGAGGCTATCCTGAAGGGGGGACTCCAGCCTCCTTCTCCAAAAGAACTTTCTGAGGCATGGTCTGAAGAGGAGAAGGGGATTCAGGCGATCTTTGAACACCTTGTTCACGAAGGCAGCCTGATCAAGATCAAAAGCGGAATCTATTTCCATCGCAAACCCTTCGAAGAGTTGAAAGAGAACCTGCTCCATTATTTAAAGAAGAACAATGAGATCACCACGCCGCAATTTAAGGAGATGACCGGAGCATCGAGGAAGTATGTCATCCCCTTGATTGAATACTTTGATCAGATCAAATTGACCCTGAGGTTGGGGGACAAGCGAGTTTTAAGAACCGCCAAAGAGAGTGAAAAACTAGTGGGTTAGGGCTACGGCTACGAAGCCCGTATCGTTTATAGAAGGTTACGTTGATCGTCTTTTGATTATTTTACCTAACCGTTACCGATAATCGAAACGGGCCTCGTCACCTTACCCGAAAGACGAGGAACGAGCATCGATACGAGCTTCGACAACGACAAACATCGATTTCAATTAAGTTTTTAGAAAGGGGCTTCCTATGAAGGTAAAGAAGAAGATTACGAAGAAAAAATTAAAGCAGCCGGATGAATTTATCAGTTTTACCGAAAGGTCCTATCTCTTTATCGGCGAACATATTAAGAAAATATCGATTGGTGCGATTCTCGTTCTGGTTCTTATCTTATCTTTCTTCCTGTTTCGGATGTGGGATCAGAAAAAGGAAGACGAGGCAAATCAAAAATTTATGTTAGCTCTTGAAGCCTATCAGATGGTCAGCTCTCCATATCGTGAAGGGTCGCCGGCCGATTATAAAAAGGCTCTGGAAGGATTTGAGGAGGTGATTAAGACCTATTCAAGGACATCTTCCGCAAAGTCCTCTCTCATCTATAAAGGGGGAATTCATCTCCGTCTGAGTGAATTCGATGAAGCGATCAATGCTTATGATGCCTTCCTAAGGAAAGCCGGGAAAGAAAGGTTGTATCAGCTTTTTGCCCTTGAGGGGTTAGGGTATGCTCACGAAGGGAAGAAGGATTATGAAAAGGCCGTGAAGGCGTATCAGGAAATCATTAAATTGGGCGAAAAATACCAATGGGCAGGTATTCACTTGAGTTTAGCGAGATGCTATGAGAAACTGGGAAAAAACGATGAAGCTCTTGAAAATTACAAGGCTTTTTTGAAAACCTCACCAAAATCCCTTTCGACTAACTCTGTTCTTAAAAAGGTATCCGTTTTAGAGAAATAGATAGGCATGTTAAATATTTCACTAAGTAGTTGACAAAAAAATTTTTTTTGGTTAATTTGGGAAAACTATCACATGAAAGGAGGGGTCTATGGAGAAAGTGCTTCAGGGTAATCATGCCATAGCAAGGGGAGCATGGGAGGCAGGGGTTAAGGTTGCCTGTGCCTATCCAGGGACGCCAAGCAGTGAAATTATTTTTGTCATCGGCACCCAATATAAGAATGACATTCAGGCTGAATGGTCGGTCAACGAAAAGGTATCTCTGGAGGTGGCAAGCGGAGCTTCCATTGCCGGAGCCAGAGCCATGGCCTCAATGAAGCATGTTGGATTAAATGTCGCCTCAGATCCTTTGATGACCCTTTCCTATACAGGAGTCAAAGGGGGGCTGGTTGTCGTTGTGGCTGATGACCCCTATGCTCACAGCTCCCAGAATGAACAGGACAGCCGCCACTGGGCAAGGTTCGGAAAGATGCCCATGCTTGAGCCGTCTGACTCTCAGGAGTGTAAGGATTTTACGAAACTGGCTTTTGACTTGAGCGAACAGTACGATACCCCTGTTCTTTTGCGGACCGAGACCAGGGTCTCGCACTCCTTTTCCATCGTAAAATTGGAGGAACGGAGGGAGTCGGCAATGCCCCTCGGGTTAAACAAAAAGGATGCTCCTAAATTTACCATGGTCCCCATCTATGTCCGAGAGAGACGCCCCCTTGTTGAAGAGAGGATGAGGAAACTTGAAGCCTTTGCGGATGAGTTCAACTATAATGTCATGGAGATCAATGACCCGAAAATCGGGGTCATCACCAGCGGGGTTTGTTACAATTACACCAAGGAGATTTTCCCGGAATACTCCTATCTGAAACTCGGGATGATCTGGCCCCTTCCTAAGAAACTGATTTCAGACTTCTTCAAGAAGGTTAAGAAAGTCATCATTGTGGAAGAACTCGACCCCTTCTTCGAGACCGAAATCCGGGCAATGGGTTACAAAATCTTTCACGGCAAGGATGTTATACCAAGCATCTATGAACTCTCGCCGGAAATTGTCGAGAAATCCTTGAAAGGAAAGAAATATAAGGCCCCCAAGGAGAGGATCAAGGCTGAGGAGCTTCCCAAGAGGCCGCCCAATTTGTGTTCGGGTTGTTCTCACCGGCCGATGTTTTATGCTTTGAAGAAGCTGGATCTCTTTGTCTTCGGAGATATCGGCTGTTACACCCTTGCAGCAGCGCCTCCGCTCAATGCCGTTCATACCACCATCTGCATGGGCGCCGGAGTGGGCGAAGCGTTTGGCGCG
>VGRU01000378.1 GCA_016875255.1 Deltaproteobacteria bacterium | reverse complement strand
ATGAGTTTAAGAGCATGTATCCGGAGATGATCGAAGCAGCCAAATCAGAGGGTAATAAACAGGCAGAGAGGACTTTTCACTTCGCTAATGAGGTTGAGAAGATCCATGCCCAGCTCTACCAAAAGTTACTGGATGGACTGGGAAAACCTCAGGAGAATTATCCTTATTATATCTGCCCGGTCTGCGGATACACGGCTGAAAAAGCGGCCCCAGCAACCTGCCCGGTCTGCGGAGCCAAAGGAGAGATGTTCAAAAAGATAGAATAAAAGTCAAAGCTCAAGTGGGATTCTGAACTGAATTCAGAATGACATTCTCGTCATGCCGAACTTGTTTCGGCATCTCCTTCGGGCTTTGGATTTGATTTGACATTTACCTCTCTGCGGTAGGCAAGAGCTTTATTTTTGGGGTTTATTATTATTTCGCTTGCCTGGCGCAGGCATCTATTTCGAATTTCCTCATTTAAAAGGAGGCCTTAATGAAAGAACGAACAGGAATCGTAACGATGAAGGGAAATCCGCTTACTCTGGTCGGAAACGAACTCAAGGTGGGAGATGGTGCGCCGGATTTTATTGTCCTTGACAATAATCTTTCTCCGGTGCAATTTGCATCATTCCGGGAGAAGATATGCATTCTGTCTTCCGTTCCCTCCCTCGACACACCGGTTTGCGATATGGAGACTCGGAGATTTAATGAGGAAGCAAGCCGTCTTGGTCCGGATGTAGTCATTTTGACCATCAGCATGGACCTCCCCTTTGCGCAGAAACGCTGGTGTGCGGCAAGCGGAGTGGACAAGGTTCAAACCCTGTCAGATCATCGCGATGCCTCTTTCGGTACCTCATATGGGGTGTTGATTAAAGAGCTGAGGCTTCTTGCCAGGGCTGTTTTCCTTGTGGATCGAAAGGGAACGCTTCAATATATCCAGATCGTCAAGGAGACGACAAGCGAGCCGGACTATGAAGCCATTCTAAGTGCCTTAAAAAAATTGACATAAGGGGGAAGTTATGAAGAAAACTTATTTAACCCTGCCGGTCATCCCGATTCTGCTTCTCGCGCTGGTTTTTCCGGTTTTTTCTGCCAACAAGCCACCGGAAAAAGGCGAGACCCTGCCTGTTTTCAATCTTCCGATCCCTAAAAATCCCGCTGAAAAAACCTACCTCGGCCTTTCAGGCGATGGCCTTTTCAAAATTCCACAGATCAAGGCCAGGGTGGTGATTGTCGAAATTTACAGTATGTATTGCCCTTATTGTCAGAAGGATGCTCCCGGGATGAACGAACTCTATAACCTGATAGAAAAAAACCCCAACCTCAAGAACAAAATTAAAATCATTGGTATTGGCGCAGGAAACACCTCTTTCGAAGTGGAGACATTTAAAAAGACCTATCAGGTCCCTTTTCCACTCTTCCCGGACAAAGATTTTTCCATCCATAAAGCCTGTGGAGAGGTGAGAACCCCTTATTTTATCGTCGTTAAAATCAATGACGATGGATCACATCAGATTGTCCATGCCCAGTTAGGAAATTATCCGGGGGCCGAACCATTTTTGGAGATTGTCCTAAAAGCCTCAGGACTCAAATAAGGAGGAGAAGGCGATGAAAAAGATAAGACGGGTTGAAATGGTCTTGACCTTACTCACCATTTCAATTTTGGCGTTTATTCCGGCGGTTTATGGCGCATCAGATGCCTTTAAGGAGAACATTTATAAGGTAGGCGCCCTTAAACCGGTGGACAGTAAACTCAATGTGAAAGTTGGAAATCGTGCGCCCGATTTCACCCTTCCCTCTGTATCCGGAGAGAAGGTTTCTTTGAGCCAGTACCGTGGAAAGAAGAATGTCGTCCTTTCCTTTATCCCAGCGGCCTGGACACCTGTCTGCTCGGATCAATGGCCTGGGTATAATATCATCAAAGATGTTTTCGTCCAGAACGATGCCATCCTCTTCGGAATGACGGTGGACAATATCCCTACCCTCTTCGCCTGGACCAACCAGATGGGGAAGCTATGGTTTCCCGTGCTCTCCGATTTTTGGCCCCATGGGGGCGTTGCAAAGAAATATGGCGTCTTACGCTCCGATGGAGTCTCAGAGAGGGCACTGTTTGTGATCGATAAGAAAGGAACCATTCAATATATCGATGTCCACGACATCAACAAGAGGCCTCCCCTCGAAGACCTGGTGAGCGCGTTGGAAAAAACAAATAAACGATGAACAATGGGCGATGGACAAGACATAAGGGTTCCTCTAAAAATGTCATTCCTGCGAAAGCAGGAATCCAGTCCCGCCTTAGACGGAATTGAAATCACTGGAATCCCGCCGAAGTTTACCCCGTACTTTGATACGAAGTGGGAGTGACGAATTGATAATTATTAAACCTAAATTGAGCGATTCATCCTATCTCACAAGGGGGGCAGAGATGCCTCAAACCCTTTTAGAATGCGATACGTTATAAATTTAGGGAATGGGCCTCGAACTTTCACCCAACGGGTCATGATTGGGCAGGCCTCATGGTTGATTCAACCCATCAAAGGTGATCGCTCTAAAAGACTTTTCGGCCTCCCTGCCCCCCTTGTGAGGGATGAAAAGATCGCTCAATTTAGGTTAAAGGTTGCCATAA
>VGRU01000377.1 GCA_016875255.1 Deltaproteobacteria bacterium | reverse complement strand
GAATATAAATATCAACATCAACTGTGTGACTGATGATACTGGTCACGGTATTAATATATAGACTCAAAGCCCTAAGTTAACGATGTCGTGAGCATTTTTTGAGTTAACGATGTCCTGAACGTTATCAGTTAAGGTTTAGGCTAAGGTTGAGGTTTTTTTTAGCCTTAACCTGAACCTCAACCTGAAAAGGAGTTCGCTATGGATATCTTCGAATTGATGAAGAAGGATGGATACGAACAGGTCATCTTCAACTTCGATAAGGAGACAGGGATGAAGGCGATCATCGCCATCCACGACTCCACGCTCGGTCAGACCTTCGGAGGGGTGAGGATGGTCAACTATGCCTCGATGGAGGATGCCCTTCGAGATGCAATGAGATTGGCCAAAGCAATGACTTACAAGTGTGCGGCCGCTGATGAGGACAAGGGTGGGTCCAAAGCGGTCATCTGGGGCAACCCCGAGAAGGATAAGAATGAGGCCTATCTGAGGGCTTTCGGAAGATTCATTGAAATGTTAAAGGGTCGCATCGTCACCGGAGTGGATCTCAACCTCGATCTGAACGATGGCTCGATTATCGGAAGGGAGACTCAACATATTTTGGCAAGGCCTAAAGAAGAAGGAAGCTCCGGAAGTTCGGGAGTCACCACAGCCTATGGAATCTACATAGGGCTTAAAGCCTGTGCAAAATTTCTATGGGGCAACGAAAACATTCAAGGTAAAAAGATCGCTGTCCAGGGATTAGGAGCCGTGGGTGAGCCTCTATTAGAACATTTAAAGGAAGGGGGATTGGAGATCATCGCCACGGATATGAACGAGAAAATCCTCAGACGTCTTCAAACAAAATATGGTTTCAGGGCAGTTAAGCCAGAAGAAATCTATGAGGCCGATTGCGATATCTTTTCTCCCAGCGCCATTGGCGGCATCCTGAATGATCAGACCATCCCAAAATTGAAATGCAGGATCGTTGCGGGTTGCGCCAACAATCAATTAGAGGATGAGGAGCGCCACGGCCGGATGCTCCATGAGCGCGGGATTCTCTATGCGCCGGATTACATCATCAACGCCGGAGGCGTCATCCAGGCCATTGATGAAGAACAGGGCTTCAATCCAGAACGGGTGAAGATGAAGACAGAGCGAATCTATTCCCGTCTGCTTTACATCCTTGAGATGGCCAAGAGAGAAGGAATTCTACCTTTAGAGGCTGCAAATCGTTATGCCGAGTCTCGGATCCGAGAGATCCACAAAATGAGACGCCTCTACGTGCCGGAGTAGTTGATTAGAAAAAAAGTCTAACGGTAAGGGTAATGAGGCTCGTTCTGTTAAATTGAAAATGACGTTTGTTGTTGTCGAAGCTCGTATCGAGGCTCATATTGGGATGCTGGATACTCGAGCTTCAAGTTTCGAGTTTCCTGCTTCGATACGAGCATCGTCACTGTGAACCTTTTTTGTAACCGTAACCCAAGGACCGTAGGCATGCCTCACCCCTCACAATGGATTAATATGCAGAGAGAAGTCTCACTCACCATCACAGATGCCTATCGTCAACGATTTCCTGACTTAAGTTTTGGGATCGGGACGATCCGGGACTGCGCCTATTTTGACAAGAGCGAACCCTTCAAACTCTATAAAAGGGAAGTCTTGAGAAAAATGAAAAGGAGGGCCAATCTTGCCCAAGTTGAAGAACGGGTCAATCTCTACGATCGATTTTTTAAAGACTGGGGATATCCCTGCCCCCTTCCTGATCATCTGAAGCGGACCGTTGAGATGGGGTTCCCAATCCACAATCTCTATATCGACACCCATATCATGGCAGAGATGAACCATGGGATTCTGATGGCCATTCAGGACCTGGACCGTTTCGAGGGGTCATGGAGGCTCGACTTTGCTAATGAGGGAGAAACCTTTCAGGGTGTTTCGGGAAAGATAATCCTCTGTAAGCAAGATGAGATTGTTCTCCGCGATGAGAAGGAGATCGTCTGTTCTCTCTTTCAGGGGCCTGATTTCAAAACGAAGATCGATTCATCAAGTAAGAATATCGTGGTCTATGTCTTCACCGCCCCTGGAATTGTGGAAGAAAATGTGTCAAATGGGATTCAATTGGCCCTTGAGATTTTAGAAAAATTTGGTGGCGGCAAAGATTTGTGGTCAAAAGTATTTATACCGAAAAGTGACTAAAGTGCTTAAAGTGAACTAAAATTGAATGATAGCATTTTATTAAATCCGCAATCCGAAATCCGAATTCCGAAATTGACGAAAGAAAGGAGTCAACAATGCCAACCGTTCAGATCAGTTTGCTTCCAGGGAGAACCCCGGAGAAGAAGGAACAACTCATTAAGAAAGTGACAGATGCCATTGCCGAGTCGCTTGAGATTCCAAAAGAGCGAGTTCATATCCTCCTCTATGAACTCCCCAAAGAGAATATTGCCCATGGAGGCGTCCCGCTTTCAAAGATAAACCCATAAGCGGATGCAAACACCAAGGAAGAGGATTGCTGAGGTTCTGGAGAGGGAAGACCTCGATTTGAGGGAAATTTCGAAGTTGTTCGGGATGAAAGAGAAGGAAGTTCTCGATCATCTCACGCATCTCGCAAAATCGGTTCATCCTCGACA
>VGRU01000376.1 GCA_016875255.1 Deltaproteobacteria bacterium | reverse complement strand
TTCTCCTCATTACCTTCACCTCCTTTCATTCATTGTTCTTTCTCTAAAGACTTCTTAAGCCCATAATAAATATAGGTCAATCGAATAACAGAATTCCTCTATGTTGTCAAGAAAAAAATGGGAGATTCTGCAATTCAGACACTGGGGGGGCAGGAACGGGGCAGAGAGGGGGCGGGAGACTCCTGGGGCTGGTTAGGCAAAGCAATTTGGAGGGGCGAAGGAAGAACAAGAATGTGGAGACATTTTTTTTAGGATAAATGAAAATAGAGTCCCGTGGCTCGTTCGATCTGAAGGAGATCGGAGCAGGTGAAACAGCTCAGGCAGCGGAAAGATGAGGTGGCATCAGGGTGGGCGAGCATGTTGCAATGCGTGAGCGAGGCTTCTGCGAAGGCGACGGGTCTTAGCGAGGATCTTCTTTCGTGCAAACTCATCGAGGGTAAGAACCAGTTCCTGATGCTCAAGAGGCGTGAGAAAGGCCATGTAATTTTGGTAATAGATCACAATAACGGTGAGCGTGGGCCGCAAGAGTTCCAGGATACGAGCTCGTGTTTTGGGATTAAGTTCCTTACGTCCGATTCGTAAAAGAAACCATTGTAATAAGCTGTAGGTCAACAATACGAAGACGACCTGATTCACCACTAAAGAGAAGTTCCGGGAGGGAAAGGATTCGAGGTCACTAAAGCACTTGAGTTGGCGGTGTCGTTCTTCAATGCTGGTGCGCAAGCCATATGCCTGGCGGGTACGGGCCGGATTGCGAATGGGGGCGGTATCGAGCAGTACCCAGTAATCGATGTGCCCGTCGGCATAGATCTCCCGGTTGACGAGGACATCGAGAGGAACCGGACAACTGGAAAAGGTCTCCACCCGACTCACGGTTGCGATCTCAGAGCGAACTCGCACCTTCGAAGGGTCAGGGGGAGGCGGAGAAGGGGCTTGGAGTTTCTTTCGGGCCAAGGTTCTTTGGCGTGCCTCTTCTCGCTTTTGAATCGATGGAGGACGGTGAACAGGGATCGGCTTCGAAGAAGAAACGGGCTCTACCCAGGGCTGAAAGGACAGCTCTCCCGCTTCGGCCAGACTAACCACATCCTGGTAGATGTCCATATTCTGGCGGACCGGAATGAGGATATTGATTCCCCACTGTTGTTTGCAACGTCCGATCTGGGCACCGTCCAAAAACCCGCGGTCCAGAATCAGCCGCTTCATCACTCCCCGACCGTGGCGCTTCACAAAGGCTTCCACAAGGCGATAAAGAAGCGGGGCTTCGTGGTCCTGACCCGCCGTGACGACCAGCCCCGCGTAGAGAAAAAATTCGGCGCTCCAGTTTGTATGAATCAGGCTGACCAATTTGTAACAGCGCTTCCAAGTGCACCGGGCGCGCTCCTTCGCCGTCAACTTCGATGCGTCTACGGGATGATTGTGCTCATCAAAGAGCATCAGCGATGAGTTCTCATACTTCGGATTGTTGGGGACAAACAGATACGTCGCGTCGCCAATGAAAATCCCCTCGGCATCAAAGGCATGATGCTGTTTGAAGATCCCCACCACGTCCCGATTAAACCAGTCCTGCAGAAGGTCGGGTTCCGTCCGTCGGGCCATCTTGCGCAAGTAATCCTGATCGCATGGCGTCTGACGGTCAAACGTATTCTTTTCGTTGAACCCTTCACAGGCCAACGACACATCCCCCGTTTGGGGATGGACCGCTTTATGACCCATATCGGGACCAAAGGCCTGGACCATCCCTCCAGATCGAACCACGTAGGGAAAAGCATGAAAGGGATGGACCCCATGAAACCGCATGGAAAGATCACTGGCAAGGTAAACCCACACGGGAACATCGTGCTTCTTACAAGCAGAGGGATACGTATCGGCCAGCTTACGTAAAATATTTTTCCCCGCGATGGCCCGAAAAAAATCCGCCTCTGAAACTTCTCCTACCCCCTCCAGATAATCAAACTCCCCCTGACGGAACGCCTCGATCACATACGCGTCGTTGCGCTCATACAGCATGGGAACGGTTCGATCCTTCATCTCAAGGGCTCCTCCCGGCGAAGTTTCTCAATCCGGTCCAGTAGTGCCAAGAGGTCTCGATGAATCTCTGTGACCCGCGCCCGGGCGCGACGAAACCCTAAGTACTCCTCACTCTTCTTCTTCACCTCCGCAACGCGCTCCAACGGAAGCGACAGCAGCCGCCCCTTCCCCTTCTCACTCCAGGTCAACACCATGCTCCGATGCAGTTGTCCCCGCGTACAGACACAGTTGGGCTTACCGCATTTGCGGGCTAACTCATAGACATTGCCTTTGACCAGCGCCGATCTCCCGAAGACCACCTTCAGGACTCGCTGCAGGTCCGCAAGACGGCCCCGCAGAGCCGATCGCAAACGGCTAAGTTCTTCTCGATCCCGCCTTTTCTGCATTCTATTATATAGAATTACATACAGTTTTCCAAATGTCAAGAGAAAAAAATAGATACCTCCCAAAAAATGTTGTGGCTATATCACGGAAACCCTACGCTGGCGCGGGCAGAAAAAAGACATTCCCCAGTGTCTGAATTGCAGTCTTTTTATAGAAAGTAAAATATTTTTAACGGTTAGGAAAATGAAAGCAAAAGGCTTTATCCCCTCCCTCGTCATTTTAATTCTATTGGTCACCCCCTGCTACGGAGAAATGTATAAGTGGGTGGAT
>VGRU01000375.1 GCA_016875255.1 Deltaproteobacteria bacterium | reverse complement strand
TGAGCATCTGGCAGATCTTCTCTGCACAGACATGGTTGGCAGCAATCTGAGACCGGATGTCCCCAATCACCTCGTCGGGAGTCCGGACATTCCAGCGAATCATATCGATCACGGATTGATTGAGGGTGCCTCCGTCGTAGAGTTTCACGAGCGGGAGGAAGAGGCCTTCTTCAAAAACATCATGGTTGTCGGAGGAAACACGGCCTCCGATATCCGAGTGATGGAAGACGCAGGCGGTAAAAGCGACCAATTTCCCATTGTAAAAGACGGGACTCATGACACAGACATCGTTCAGATGTCCTGCGAGGGCCCAGGGATCATTGGTGATGAAAATGTCTCCGGGTCTGTAGGTTTCCGGAGAAAGTTTGGCGACAAGATTCTTGATTCCCAAAGCCATGGCCCCGGATTGGCCGGGTGTTGCAAAGGAGCCCTGCGCCAGCTCCCTGCCTTTCTGGTCCGTAAACATGCAGGTATAATCATGGGCGTCCCTGAGCAGGCTGGAAAAGGCGGTCCGGGCCACCGCGCTATCCGCTTCATCCACGATGGAGATCAAGCGTCGCCAGAGTATTTCGAGAGTGATGGGGTCGAAGGTTTGTCCCATGTTCTTCCTCCTCAAGGAACTGCTGAAAAATCAAGCCAAGGTTAGAGGATCGCTTTGCTGGAGGAGCGTTTCACTTGAGGCAAGATCTTTTGCCTCCAACCTCAAGTCCCTCTTTGCGGGACGCTCCTTCAACATCATCCTATTTCAGATTTATCCACAGAAACCCAAAATCATCGACGGAGACCGAACCGTCCTCGCCGACAATCAGGGTTGACTCCTTCTCTTCAATAATGGCAGGTCCTTTGAACATGGCCTTCGGGAAAAGCTGGTAGCGATCATAGACGGTATAGGAGATAAAGTCTCTGGCCAGAGGGGAGTAAGCCTTGCGGTTCCCCTTGAGTGCCTTCTTTAAAGATTTCCCCGTTTGATTCAACGTTGGAAATTGAATCAGCCGTTCAGGGAGACTGGCTCTGACTTTGAAATTGATGAACTCCACCTCTGAATCAGGATACGTCCTTCCATACAGTTTTTCATAAACCTCATCAAATCTGCGACGGACCTCCTCCTTACGCATCTTTGTGAAATCTCTTCCGGAAATCAAAACGTTGGTTTCCGATCCCTGGCCGACAAAACGCATATCAAGAGATCGTTCGAATCGGATGTCCTTCTCCGACGCCTGTTTTTTAAGTATCTTTGCCGCCTCCTCTTCCAATTCTTTCAACATCTTTTCGATTTCATTAAAATCAGAAGCCGTTAGAGTCACCTTGTGACTTCTGATCAGGTCAAAGGATCGGGGGGCAGTAAAGAAGCCGAGAGCCGAGCCCACTCCGGCATTGGGCGGGACAAGCAGGCGGGGCGCCCCCAATTTTTTAGCAAGACCATAGGCGTGAACCGGGCCTGCTCCACCAAAGGCGACAATGGTGACGAGGCTGGGATTCCCTCCTTTTTCGGCGATGTGTGTCTTGGCGGCGGCGGCCATGGTTTCATTGATGAGGTCATGGATTCCCCATACGGCCTGAATGAAGGTAACGCCCAGCGGCCTGGCCACTTTTTCCTCGACCCCGTGTCTTGCCGCTTCCTTATCCAGTTTCATCTTGCCGCCGAGAAAGTAATTTTCATCGAGATAACCTAAAAGGAGGTCGGCATCGGTGACACAGGGCTCCGTCCCTCCAATGCCGTAACAGATCGGCCCGGGATCTGCTCCGGAGCTTTCCGGCCCAACCTGAAGCGTTCCAAGACGACTCACCCTTGCAATGCTTCCGCCTCCTGCCCCAATCTCCATCAAGTCAACCACGGGCACCTGGATGGTCAGTCCGCTTCCCTTCATAAACCTCTGGACGCGGCCGACTTCAAAAGTTGGGACTACGCCGGCTTCCCCTTTCTGAATCAAGCAGGACTTGGCGGTTGTGCCTCCCATATCAAAGCAGAACATTTCCGGAATATGGAAAAGCCTGCCGTAATATTGACCGGCAATGACCGCAGCGGTCGGACCGGATTCAATGATTCGGACTGGAAACTCTGAAGCTGTTTCGACAGAGGTGACCCCTCCACTGGAGAGCATGATGAAAAGCTTTCCCTGGAAGCCGATGGTCTCCAGCCTTTTAGCCAATTTGGAGAGGTATCGGCCTGTCAGGGGTTTCACATAGGCGTTGGTGACCGTGGTGCTTGTTCTCTCGTACTCTTTAATCTGCGGCAGGACCCTGAAGGAGATGGAGACCGATATTCCAGGCGATTCCTTTTCGATGATTTCATTAAGCATCCGTTCATGCGTCGGGTTTTCAAATGAGTTGATCAGACAGACCGCAATCGATTCAACCTTTAGATTAAGAATCTCCCGGACAACCCGTTTTGCTTCCTGCGAATCCAATGGCTTCAGGACGCTTCCGTCGCTTCGGACCCTCTCGTCCACCTCGAAACGAAGATGTCTCGGGATGAGGGGTTTTGGAAATTGAGCGAACACATCGTAAGGAGCATATCGCATTCCCCTTCCGATCTCGAGGACATCCTTGAAACCTTTTGTCGTGATTAACGCGGTTTTAGCTCCCTTTCTCTCTATAATCGAATTGATGACCAGGGTGGTCCCATGAATCACCTCATCGAGCTTCTCCACAAAATCCGGAGTGTCTTTCTCCAATCCCCGAA
>VGRU01000374.1 GCA_016875255.1 Deltaproteobacteria bacterium | reverse complement strand
TGCTTGCCTTCTTCATCTCCTGCTTTTATGCGGGCATTGCCGGCTCTTTATGGGCCCACTGGATCCAGATGGTTCACCCTGAACAATTCACCCTGCTCCATGCCCTCAATTACATCGGGATGCTCATTGTGGGAGGAGGAGGGAGTATCCCGGGAGTCTTTTTCGGTGTCATTTTCCTTCGCCTTCTGGAAGAGGGAGTGATGTTTGCCGCACCGCTTCTGGCCTCTGCCTTCCCCTGGATAGGAATTCATCCGGCGGCTTCCATGAGCGTTTCAGTATTCGGTGTGGTCCTCATCCTTTTTTTGATCTTTGAGCCGAGAGGACTGGCCCATCGTTGGGAAATTTTTAAAGCTTCTTATCGGCTCTACCCGTTTTCACATTAATCTTCCCTCTCCCCCCTTTAGAAAAGGGGGGTTGGTGGGATTGGAAGGAGGTGATAGAAAATAGATTTTGAGCAAACAAGAATCATTTCCCTAACCTAATCCCCTCCCCCTCTTGATGGGGGAGGGATAGGGTGGGGGTGATAAAAAATTAGCCCCCTCCCCTTCATCCCCTCCCACCAGGGGAGGGGAAGTTTCTAAAAGGTTCTCCCTTTTACGAAAGGAGGTCGTGATGAAGATGAGAAAGATATTTTGGGGAGTCATTATTTTTACTTTTCTTTTTGTCATCGGTGTCATCCCAGGCCATGCCCAGAAGGAGGTCACCTATCTGAGTCTGGCTGATTACACGGCTGCGATTGCGGGCCTCAACGTGCCCGCGGATATGGGCTGTGAGGACTACATCAAAGATTTGAATGCCAGAGGCGGTGTGGACGGTGTAAAAGTAAAGTTTATCGGGGTGGACACCCGATACGATGTCGCCAGAGGAGTTTCCGCCTACAAAAGGTACCGTACGGAGCCCAAACTTTTGGTGGTCAATGCCATTGGCACCCCTATCGGGAAGGCCGTTGCACCCCTGACGACAAAAGATAAGTTAATCACACTCGTTCCAGGAGATGGCGAATTTCAGGCTAATCTTGGCAGGATCTTTGCTTGGGGTCCAACCTACCAGGACGCTCTTGCTGCCACCATTGACTGGCTCCTTGCAGATTGGAAGAAGAAGGGGAAAACAGGAATTCCCAAGCTCGGTTTCATCTCATGGGATAGCGCTTATGGCAGGGAACCTCTCCGAGGCGGAAAAGAGTATGCTGAGAAGATGGGGGTGGCTATGGCTCCGCCTGAGTTTTTCCCGGCAGGATCACTGGACCATACAGTATATCTCAACCGATTGGCGAAAGCAGAGGTCAATTATATATTCGTCGGCGGAGTTGATCCCACACCGACTAATGTGATTCGAGATGCCCATAAATTGGGTTTAACCAAAACCATCCAGTTCTTCTGTGACTATTGGGGTCCTACCTCCCTCGGTACCCGACTCCATCCTGAAGCCCTGGAAGGAGTGGTGATCGTCTCTTACTATCTCCGTGGAGACGATGCCAGAAAACATCCACTTGCAAACCTTTGGACGAAGTATGGGCGAGGAAAATTGGAAGATATGAACGAGGTCTATACGATTGGGATGTCCTGGGCAATAACTTTTGAGGCGGGTCTAAAGAATGCTTTAAAACAGGTCGGCTATAAGAAGCTGGATGGTGAAGCTATCTTTCAGGCCTACCAAAACCTCACCGGTGTGGAGAGGGCTGGACTTCAAGGACCCTGTGCCTATAGCCCAACTTCACGGAGAGGTAGTCTGGAGGTCAGATTTTATCAGGTTCGAGCAGGAAAGGTTGTCTCCATATCCGATTGGATAAAGGCGCCTGATGCCGTATCCCTTCACAAATTTTAGAGATGCGATTACAGTGATTAAAAAAAAGATTACACAGATTTAGTAACAAGATTAAATAGATTTAAAAAAGGATTACACAGATTTTTTGAATTCTCGATGAATTTCAAATCCGTGTAATCAGTTCCTAATCGTTGTAATCAGAGATTTCTGGGCTTTTCAGAAATCTCAAGAGAGGAGGGAAAATCGATGAACTCTTTCAGAAAGATAATGATTGTTCTCAGCCTTTTAATATTCCTTTTGCCTTTCATGGCTTGTAGCACTCTGTTTCCACCTCCAAAACCAAAAGCT
The DNA here is from genome assembly GCA_016875255.1 of Deltaproteobacteria bacterium. Next base: position 612 of record VGRU01000374.1, on the reverse strand, counting down.
ACGGTGGCCGTCACTCCTGCGCAGGTGGAATTGGCATTCCCGGGCATCTTGAGGGTGCCTATCGTTTTTACAGGTACGGGGTGGAAACCCAAAGAGATGGTGGTGGTGGATATGGTCCTCCCTCCGGGGATGAAAATGCAAGGGGTCAAACCTGGAGAGGATGTTGGGATTGCCTATGGTGAAGCAGATGACGCAGGCAATTTCAAAGGAGAGGTTCCTGCCAGTGCAAAATTGAACACCTTCTTTCGGGTGGGATACACTCTTATTCTGTCTATTGATCCAAAAACCCTCAATCCCATTCCTCCTGGAGTCTATACGATAAAAGCATCAGGAGCGGACTCTGGAGCTTTGGCAACAACGACGATAGAGTTTGTAGCACCCATTAAGAAATAGGAAATTCTAAATTCGAAGCACGAAATTCGAAACAAGCACGAATGTTCTAAATCCAAATGTTCTAAACCAAAAGAGTTTAGAAATTTGATATTCGAATTTTAGAATTGTTTCGGATTGGTCCGTGACGGACGCTTCGCCCGATATTCGAATTTCGGATTTAGAATTCATGCGATGTTGAAGTAAACAAAGGTTGAGAAACCTATGCTTCGTCTCAATAGT
>VGRU01000373.1 GCA_016875255.1 Deltaproteobacteria bacterium | reverse complement strand
GAGCGATTTATTATCTTAAATGTAGCCGCACCCTTTAGGTTGCGTGATTTTATCCGAAACGAATTCTCACCCAACGGGTGAGAGGAAACCGCAGGCTAAAGCCTTCGCCTACAATAAATTTCAAAAAGAATCGCTCAATTTAGATCGGATGTATTATCTCGGCGTTTTCCAGCGGCGGTTGAGCCATGACCACTGGCCAGGATATTGCCTCACCGTATCTTCAATCACCTTTGTAAACTTTACCGTCAAAGTCTCTATATCCTTTTCCAGATGGAATGTTGGCTCTATGGCGATGGGAGGGCCGATGACAAGCCTCCTGGGGAAGTTTTTCTCTCTTACGATGAACATCGGTAAAATCGGGGCACCTGTCTTCAAGGAGAGAATCGCTGGACCCCCTGGGGTGAAAGCGACCTGTCCGAAAAAGGGAGTGGGAATGCCCCCACGCCTCTGTTGTTCATCAGCGATGAGATAGAGAATCTCATTCCGACGGAGACAGTTTAAGGATTTTTTAAGGGATGAGATGATGGGTTTCAGGGGAAATGGATTCTGGCCCAGCCTTCGTTGATAATCTCCCATCCTCTTCCAGAGTTTTGGGTAATTCCCTTCATTGAAAATCAGATTGAACCGGTATCCCTCCAGAGAGAGCCTTGCCCCAACTAATGTAAAAGGTCCTAAATGAGCGCCCAGGGCTATGACCCCTTTTCCCAGAGCGAGGGCGGACCTGAGATATTCTTCTCCCTCAATATCGATTTTAAGAAGAAATCGCTCAAAAGGATGGAGATAGGCATAAACCGATTCCAAAGGGGTAAGCGTAAAATTGAAAAAGACTTCCCTGGCAAGTTTTTCGATTTCTTTGGAATCTTTTTCCTTTCCAAAGGCGAGGGTGAGATTCTGGATCACTCTTTCCCTGTACTTTTTAATGAGACAGAAAACAGCGCTTCCCAGAAATTTTGACAGAAGAATGAAAACATTTGGGGATAGGCAACGGAATAGGATGGTTATGCAAATGGTAAGCCCATCGAGCAGGACATCTCCCGCACGATCCCAAATTATTGAACCGTTCTTCTTCATGGGAAATCGCAATCCGATAGAATTTTGATACGCTATCAACGATAGAAGATTTCCGCCAGGATTTCAACTGTATCGCTATGTGACTGGTTTCCGGAAAGACTCATTTGATAATTATTCATTTCTATCACAAAATAATATCTTATGAGAAGAGAACCTGTGCTCAGATCGGTGGCAAAGAAGAATTCAAGTCGCTTTTCCATTTTGTTCCAAAACTTTCCCAATTCAAACGGACCGACCCTTGCATTTTTTATCTGCGTTCTGATGATGATCCTTGTTTACCGGGTTCAACTCACATGGGCTCTTTTTACAAGTTCAATGAGACCCTTTGATTTCAATCCCTCAGCCCATCCCATATGGTTGATGGTGAGATATCTTCCTTATGATTTTGCCCTCCTTTTTTCCTGCTTCTTAGTCTCATGGCTCGTTTCTCATCTTTCCACTCTCGAGCGAAAAAGACGAATCCAAACCTTCCTTAACCTTTCAGGGTTCGTCCTTCTCCATCTCTTTCTCATTGCCCTGTTGCTCATCCACGGCGCTCATACACGCCTTCTTTTTGAGGCTCAAACCGGAATGAGCTATTTCGTCATTCAGGAACTCTTCCTCAATGTCCCGTGGGTTGAACTCGTTATATTCGTCGATTGGAAGGACGGATTATTCTTGTTGATTCCCATCGGACTTTTCTGGGGGATCTTGCTCCTGCCGCCTGTCATTAAAGTTCGGATATTAAAGGTCTCGATTGGGGTCCTCGTTATTCTCTCAACATTTTCAATCATCGGATCTGGTTTTAAAAGCCCTCCTCTTCCCGCCGAGATTCGCCTGAACCCGGCCCTCTTTTTTCTTTCCGATCTTGTGGAGCAGGGGGTTTTTAAGATTTCTCCTGAGGATAGATATGTCAAAATCGCCAGGGAAGGCAGTCCGGGCATCCAGCCCGGCGGGCCGGATTATCGGAATCAGGCGAAATCGCTAAAATTCCTTCCCCCTCCGAAAGATCATCCGTGGAATATCGTCTTCTTCATCATGGAGTCCGTGGGCAGCCGGTATATCTTTGATACGGAGCGTGGCCATCCTATGCCCATGCCCTTTCTGCATGGATTGACAAAAGAGAGCTGGCATTTTAAAAAGCACCATGCCTCATCGAACATCACCACCAAGGCTGTTTTCTCTTTGCTCAGCGGGCTTTATGATTTCTTCAATCAGGAGACATTCGGAAGCCGTCCGGATGCAAGCGTCCCGTCCCTCCACAACTATCTACCGAAAGGTTATGAGAGTTTTCTAATCACACCTTCTCCCATCCAGTGGTATTTCCCAACGGCCTTTGTAAAGAATAGTGGGTTGACGGAGATGCATCACTTCGAAAACTTAAACCTTAAGACAAGGGAGGAACAACATTCCTTCGGCCGCTATATCGGGAGGGATGAGGTTCAAACCATCGACTTTTTCAACCGGAGAATCCGGCAGGCCAGGGAGCCTTTTTTAGGCATCTATCTCAGTTTTACCGCTCATCTCCCTTATTTTGATTACGGGCCGGATTACCGCATCGTTGAGCCCGATGAGCGTATGATCAGCCGTTATTACAATAACCTCAACCTCCTTGACCACATGCTAAAACGTGTCTATGAGAATCTAAAAAAAGAGGGGTTGCTGGAGCGGACGATCTTCGTCATCGTGGGAGATCATGGGCA
>VGRU01000372.1 GCA_016875255.1 Deltaproteobacteria bacterium | reverse complement strand
ATCTCGGGTATTATGGAAGACTGGACATGGTGATGGTCATCTCTGCCCTTGAGATGCTGTTAAAAGAGATGGGCCATCGCTTCGAATTAGGCGCGGGTGTGAGAAGGCTGGAAGAGGTGTTGATGGATCAATAAAAGTAGGAGGAGTGCCCCTTGTAGGGGCTCGAGGAGCATTCTCCTTTGGAGAACTTGAGGTGGGAGGTTAGAAACAAATTCTTTAAGCCTCAAACAAAGTAGTCCTCAAGCGGAGCGGTCTCCTGGCAGCGAAGCGATCCTCAAACAATGTGATCCTCAATCGGAGGCATAATGGAGAAGATGATGAAGGTGCTGGTCAGCGACCCCTTATCACAGAGCGGGTTGGAAATTTTAAAAGAGTCGAAGGGTCTGAAATGCGATGTCAAACCCGGGCTCTCACCGGAGGAGTTGAAGCAAATCCTCGGTGAATACGATGCGATCATCATCCGGAGCGAGACGAAGTTGAAGGCCGATATCATCGAAGCAGGGAATCGCCTGAGAGTGATCGGAAGGGCAGGGATCGGGCTTGACAATATTGATCTTCCTGCGGCGACGAAGAAGGGGATTGTGGTGATGAACACTCCCCAGGAAAATGCCATTGCCGCGGCAGAGCATACGATCGCCATGATGCTCTCCATCTCAAGAAAAGTTCCCCAAGCGACGGCCTCGATGAGGGCAGGCAAATGGGAGAAGAAGAAGTTTATGGGGGTGGAGCTCTATCAAAAGACGCTCGGACTGGTCGGCATCGGGGTAATTGGAACGATCGTTGCGGACCGAGCCAGGGGCTTGAAGATGAAGATCATTGGCTATGACCCCTATCTTTCACCGGAAAGCGCGGAGAAGAAAGGGGTTGAGCTGGTCTCCTTTGACGAGCTTTTGAGCCGCTCGGATTTTATCAGCATCCACACCCCCATGACCGAGGAGACCCGGAATCTGATCGATCAGAATGCCATTGCAAAAATGAAAAAAGGCGTCATCCTGATCAACTGCGCACGGGGCGGGATCATCAACGAAAAGGATCTTTACGAGGCAATTAAGACGGGTAAGGTCGCGGGAGCATCGCTCGATGTTTTCGAAAAAGAGCCCGCGATTGGAAATCCTCTTCTGGAACTGGAAGAAGTGGTTTGCACCCCTCATTTAGGGGCATCCACAGAAGAGGCCCAGGAGAATGTGGCCATCGCCATATCCCGGCAGGTGGCCGATTATCTGATCCATGGTGAAATCCGCAACGCAGTCAATATCCCGGCTGTCAGCCCGGAGATCCTCCTCTTCTTAAGGCCCTATCTGAGGCTGGGGGAGAAATTGGGAAGCTTTTTAGGACAGATTTCGAATTATGCCATTGAAGAAGTTCTGATCGAATACCATGGCGAAGTCTTAGCCTACGGGACTAAACCCATTACCACCTCTGTCCTGAAGGGACTGCTGACGCCGTTTGTGGGTGAGACGGTCAACTTTGTCAATGCTCCCCTGATGGCCAGGGAGAGAGGGATCAGGGTGACGGAGTCAACCAGTGAAGAGGCGGAGGATTTTACGAGCCTGATCGCCCTGACCGTGCGATCGAAGATGGAGCAGAACTATATCGCAGGAACACTCTTCGGAAGGAAAGAGTTGCGAATCGTCAAACTGAACGATTTTTTCATTGAAGCCCTTCCGGAGGGATACATCCTCCTGGTCAATAATTATGACCGGCCCGGAGTGATCGGCAATATCGGGGCGGCGCTGGGAAGTCGGAATATCAATATCGCCACCATGCAATTCGGTCGCGATCGAATGGGCGGAATGGCGATGTCCCTTCTCCACCTCGATTCTCCGCTGCCCCCGGGCATGGTGGGTGAGATTTTGAGGCTGCCCAATATCATCTCGGTCCGCCAGATCGAGCTTTGATACGTTCGACGGCGCCGTACCCCGATATATAAATCAGGGTGAAAAGCGCCGCTCAGTATCAACCCTGAGCATACCCCCGGTCTGTAGACCAGGTAGCCGAATGGGTTGATTTAGGAAAACAGAGCGAGGGTGAATATGGCCAATATAGTGATTGTAGGAGCTCAATGGGGGGATGAAGGCAAGGGGAAGATCGTTGATCTGCTGACCGGGTATGCGGATATTGTCGTCCGTTTTCAGGGGGGGAATAATGCGGGTCATACGATCGTCCTTAAGGAAGAGAAATTTGTTTTTCATCTGATTCCATCCGGCATCCTTTATGGGAATAAGCAGTGTATGATCGGCAGCGGGGTGGTCGTGGACCCGGCCGTTTTGATCGATGAGGTTAACGAATTAAAAAAGAGGGGATATTTAAGGGATGATTCCCAGTTGATGGTGAGCGAAGAAGCCCACCTGATCCTTCCCTACCACCGGAGAATCGATATCGCAAGGGACCGGGTCTTTAAGATCGGCACCACCGGCCGGGGGATCGGGCCTGCCTATGAAGACAAGGTGGCGCGTTACGGGATACGGATGGTTGACCTCATGGATGAGGAGGTTTTTCGGAGAAAGCTAAAAGCCAACCTCGTCCAGAAAAATGCCTATCTCTCAGAGGTGCTGAGGGAGAAAGGGTTCGAGGAATCGGAGATTTTCGATGAATTTCTCCGGTTTAAGAAACAGATTGAAAAGTATGTGAAGAATACTTCGCTCATCCTCTATGATGAAATTCAGAAGGGAAAACATATTCTTTTTGAAGGGGCGCAGGGGGCGCTCCTGGATGTGGATCATGGGACTTATCCTTATGTGACCGCTTCTAATACCGTGGCAGGAAATGCCTGCGCGGGAACAGGGATCGGCCCGACCATGATCGACTCGGTGATCG
>VGRU01000371.1 GCA_016875255.1 Deltaproteobacteria bacterium | reverse complement strand
AACCTTTCTAAACCTGATGCCCTGATATTGTGATGTCCACCACCTGATAACCCGATATCCTGATACCCATTATTCATTCTCCCTTGCTCCATCTCAACTTCGGCTTCCTTGCCGCCCGAACTTCATCAAGCCGTCTCACCTTAACCTTGGTGGGGGCCTGCCGGAGCAAGTCGGAATTATCTTCCGCCTCTTTGGCGATCGCCGTCATCGTCTCAATAAATCGATCGAGGCCTTCTTTGCTTTCGGTCTCCGTCGGTTCCATCATCAGCGCGCCTTTGACCACCAAAGGAAAATAAATGGTCGGTGGATGAAATCCGTAATCGATCAACTTCTTCGCAATGTCCAGCGTTGAGACATGATGCTTTTCCTGATGCCGGTCGGTGAAGACACACTCATGCATGCAGGGCCGGTCATAAGGAAGATCGAAAGAACCCTTCAGTCCCTTCATCAGATAGTTGGCATTGAGCACAGCCATCTCGCTCGCCCTCTTAAGTCCCTCTGCTCCCATGGAAAAGATATAGGCATAGGCCTTAAGAGCAACCCCGAAGTTTCCATAGAAGGCCTTTATTCTTCCAATACTCTTGGGCCGATCAAAATTGAACCGGTAAGTTTCTCCCTCTTTTTCGATCACCGGAACAGGAAGAAAAGGAGCCAGCTCACTCTTTACAGCCAGAGGTCCGGACCCGGGCCCTCCTCCGCCATGAGGGGTCGAGAAGGTCTTGTGAAGGTTGAGGTGAACCATATCCACTCCGAGATCACCCAGTTTTACGATTCCCATTAAAGCATTGAGATTGGCTCCATCGCAATAGACAAACCCTCCTTTGCGGTGAACGATCTCAGCGATCTCTGCCAGATGTTCTTCAAAGAACCCGAGGGTATTGGGATTGGTCACCATGATTCCGGCGACCTCTTCGTCCATCAACTCTTCAACTTTTCGGGGTGGGATGATTCCCCTCTCATTCGATTTGATCTCCACCACCTGATAGGAAGCAACGGTTGAAGTCGAGCAGTTCGTTCCGTGGGCGGTATCCGGCACCAGCACCCTCTTCCTCTTTTCGCCACGGGCCTGGAGAGCCGCCCGGATCATCATCATCCCGGTCAGCTCACCATGAGCCCCTGCGGCCGGCTGAAGGGTCGTCTGATCCATCCCCGTGATCTCGGAGAGAAAACCTCCGAGTTCAACCATCAGTTTAAGAATGCCCTGGACGAGGCTCTCCGGTTGATAGGGATGAATATGGGCAAACCCCTTCATCCTCGCCACTTCTTCATTAATTTTAGGGTTGTATTTCATTGTGCAGGAACCCAATGGATAGAAACCGCTATCGACGCCATAGTTCCACTGGGAAAGCCGCGTGAAGTGGCGAACCACATCCATCTCGCTCAACTGAGGAAAACCCTCCATTTCCTTCCTCAAAAGATGCGGGGGAATCGGTTCTCCATCCTCCACTTTTTCCACATCCCATCCGGGCAGGGAATATCCTCTCCTTCCCTCTCCACCTTGCTCAAAGATCAGAGGTTCATCTTGAAGGAGACCGGTATCTCTTGTTTTTCCCATTGTAATCTCTCTCGGACAAACGGCGTTTGGGGTACCTTCCAAAAGTTCAAATGTCAAAATCCAAATACCAAAGGAATGACAAATGACCAATTTCTAAATATTTGACATTTTAAATTTGAAATTCATTTGAACTTTGAGCTTTGACATTTGACATTGTTTTTTATTTCAATGCCTTCTCCAACTCTTTGGCCCACCGATCGATTTCCTGCCGGGCATTCATCTCCGTGACCGTGACGAGGAGGTGGCGGTTAAGCTCAGGATAGAATCGTGCTAAAGGTAATCCGCCCACAATTCCTTCTCTCCCCAATCTCTCCAAGACCTTTTCAGGATCACCTTCGATCTCCATGACAAACTCATTGAATGTGGGAGAAGAGAAAGTAAGCCTGCAACCCTTAATCCTCGAGGCTACCTTCTTTGCGTACTCTGTTTTGCTCAGGTTCATCAGCGCTAATTCCCTCAATCCCTTCTTTCCGAGACAGGAGAGATAGATCGTTGCCATCAGGGCGCAGAGCCCCTCATTCGTGCAGATATTGGAGGTCGCCTTCTCCCTGCGAATGTGTTGTTCCCGGGTCGCCAGCGTGAGGACAAAACCTCTCTTCCCCTCCAGATCAACGGTCTCGCCCACGAGCCGTCCGGGCATATTTCGAATAAATTTCTCGTTTGTCGTGAAGATGCCAAGATAAGGCCCGCCAAAGGATAGGGGAATCCCAAGACTCTGGCCTTCTCCCGCCACGATATCGGCACCCATTTCTCCGGGTGGCTTCAGAATTCCGTAGGCAATCGCTTCGCTGAAACAGATGATCATTAACCTTCCTGCCTTATGAATTCCTTCACCGATATTTTTAAGATCTTCAATCACACCGAAGAAATTCGGACTCTGAATAATGACCGCACTCACATCCTGGTCAAGAAATTGGGCCAGAGCTTTCTCGTTCGTCCTCCCCTCTTTTTTCAGATACGGGATCAAAACAACTTCCTGCTCTTCGGGGTCGATATAGGTCTGGATGACCTTACGATATTCGGGGTGGATTGCTTCCGAGACCAGGATCTTCTTTCTCCCCGTGATCCGGTGAGCCATCAACACCGCTTCGGCCAAACTCGATGCCCCGTCATACATCGAAGCATTTGACACCTCCATTCCGGTTAACTGGCACATCAGGGTCTGATACTCAAAGATGGCTTGAAGCGTTCCCTGGCTGATCTCCGGCTGATAAGGGGTGTAAGCGGTATAGAACTCGGAACGGGAGGCCAGATGTGAAACCACAGCAGGGATAAAATGATGATAGGCTCCTCCGCCGATAAA
>VGRU01000370.1 GCA_016875255.1 Deltaproteobacteria bacterium | reverse complement strand
CGTGAGCATTGACATCATCGACCCGGCAGACCAGATTGATTTGTGATAGTCTGATGTTTTGATGACTTATCTCCTCAAACAGTTTGCCGAGGGAGCGGAGGGGGTACTCGTCTATGAGTTCGAACGGGACCTTCTTTCCGTCGAGTTCGGGCAATCTCACAATCTGATCAATAACCTGTTCCATCTCCAATAAGTCATGAAAGCCTTTGTCATGTGAAACATCGCAGAAGATGCATCCTTCACTCCGTACGCTCAACTCCACAGCCCCTCTCCCCTTGAGATCCACCGGTGGAGGCAGAATCACGGTCTGCGCCTTACTGGAATATGGGCAACCGATCGCATTAAGAACTTGACACAGCCGGACCTCGTGTTTCTGGAGGGTGTCGGAAAATAGATGGAGGTTTGACCAGTCGACTTCGATGGATATCTCCTTTGTCCATGGATATTCGAAGAGTGTTTCGTGGATATTCAGATGCTCCGATCTGAAGCCATCGACTGGCCCCTGAAAAGCAAGGTCGACCGTGGATCTCAGTCCTCTGAACCGGTGCGGATGAGAATCAACCTCTGGTTCGCCCACATAATCCTGCCGGGCCTGAGGCCCTCCGATGATTGTAACAAACCCCTTCTGTTTCAGTTCACGGATCAGTTCGATGAGGTCTTTTCTTCCACAGAGATGCGAGAATGCGGCAACCCTCTCCTTCCCCGCATAATGTTCATCTAAAAAACGGAACAATCGCTCTTTCGAGAAGTTTCTTTCGATTCCGACAACAATGGATGGGATGGAAAGTTTTCGTTGAAAAAAGGTCGCTGCCAGTTGAGCCCCAAGGATCCCGTGGGGCTCACCCGTATGGTGCGTAAAGATAATCATGCCTATACGATGTCACATTAGTGAATTAGTTTCAATTGGGTAACATCCCCTTATGTTAAAGGGATGTGTCGTAATTACTAACTTGTCACCCTGAACTTGTTTCAGGGTCTCGTACTATTTGATTCTATTAGATGCCGAAACAAGTTCGGCATGACATTTTCTACAGTTTACCCTATTACGACACAGTCTTTTAAGGGGAGGTGTGGAGGGGTTATATTTCCGCAAGCTTTTCTGGAAGAACCTCTTCTTTCCTGATTTCCTGATTTCCTGATCCCCTGATACCCTGATCGCCCGATGCTCTAATCCCCTGCTTCGCCCTACATATTCCATCCGCCGGAGACTTCGACTTCAGCGCCGTTTACAAAACTGGCTTCGTCGGAGGCTAAAAAGGCCACCACATTGGCGACCTCCTCAGGCTGACCGGCCCGTTTCAAAGGGGTATTTTCAATGATGATATTTCGGTATTTCTCAGCCATCCTGGAAACCGTAGGGGTCAGGATAAATCCGGGTAAAACCGCGTTGACATTGATCTGGTGCCTGCCCAACTCTCTGGCAACACTTTTCGTCAAACCGATGATTCCTGCTTTTGCCGTGCTGTAACTGATCTCTGAAACAGCTCCCCTTTTTCCCCAAACCGAGGAGAGATTGATGATCTTTCCGTAACCCTTTTCGATCATGTGGGGGACAACCGCCTGGATGCAGTTCAAGGTCCCCTTCAGATGGACATTTAGCACAGCATCCCAATCCTCCTCTTTCGTTTTTAGAAGATTCCCCGGCCGATCAAAACCGGCATTATTGACCAGAATATCAATCCGTCCGAAGGCTATTAGAACCTCTGCAATCATCTTCTCTATCTGTCTTCGGTCTCCCACATCCACCGCAAAAAAGAGACATCTTCTGCCCAGGGCTTCGATCTCTTTCTGAGTCTGAATGCCGGTCTCGTGATTCCATTCCACAACGACGACATCCGCCCCCTCCTGGGCCATCTTCAGGACAATCGCTTTACCAATCCCCTGCCCCGCTCCCGTCACAATCGCTTTTTTATCTTTTAGTCTCATCTTTCCACCTTGAAAAATTAACAGTGTTATAAAAGATGGAATCGTAAAAAGTCGTCACTCCGGTGAAAACCGGAGTCCAGGAATTCTTAACCGATTGAAAACACTGGATTCCGGCTGGAGTTTACCCCGTACTTAATACGGGGCCGGAATGACAAAACCAGGACTAAAGGGACTTTTTACGAGATCATCATAAAAGATTTAACTCTTTCCTAAATTGAGCGATTTTTTCACCCCTCACAAGGGAGGCGGGGAGGTCGAAAAGCCTTTTAGAGCGATTACCTTTAATAGGTTGAATTAACCAAGCGGCCTGTTCAATCATCACCTGTTTGGTGAATCATTATGGCCAATTGCCCTTTGTTTCAATGTATCGCATTCTAAAAGGGTTTGAGGCATCTCGGCCTCCCTTGTGAGATAGGGTGAATCGCTCAATTTAGGTCTTTCTTAATTTCTTTTGCACGCCAATGTCAAATCAATGTTTGATATGGAATCGATTTGGTCGTCGCCAACTTCCTGATCGCCCGGACCTGAAGGGGGTCTATCTTAATTGTTATATTTTGAAGTTTTCTTTTTCTCTTTTTTGAAAGAATATCGCGGCGGAGCCGTTCACCCAAGTTAAATTTAACAGGCTCTTCCAGGAGTTCATCCGGAATATTTACCTGGTCATAATAATCCGCCCAAGGCTTATCCTTTCCCTTCACGTTTCTTCACCTCCTATGCTTTTTATAATATTGAACTTCTGACCGGTTCATATCCCAACCGGTGATCGGGCGCACCAACGTGAACCCGCCCCCGATTTTCTATTCTAATCTGTCTTTTCTCGTCTTAGGGGAAGCAAGCGAACTCTTGATTTTTCCTCATCCACCGAAATCAAGGCCCCTTGCTGAAGGTTCTCGGCAAACTTATAAAGGGTGTTGAGGAGCAAATCCTTTGCATGGTGAGGAGAGATGTCTTGTGCTCTGATTT
>VGRU01000369.1 GCA_016875255.1 Deltaproteobacteria bacterium | reverse complement strand
GCCAATTTATTGAAGTCTGCGGTAAAGAGGATGAGAACCTTTCCCCGGCGTGAGGAGGGGAATCAGGTTCGGCGACCGGAGGGAGGCGGAGAGAGCGAAGCGATCGAGCACATCCTCCCACCCCAGCCAATTTATTGGAAAGTAGAAGGCGGAAAGTGGAGAGTAGAAAAAAATATTTTAAACGACCTTCTACCATCCACTCTCCACATTCCAGATTTAGGGGGTCTTTATGGTGAGGAGGAGGGTGATTTTAGAGCAGGACACAAACCTTGACTGGCTGAAGATCTTCACGGGGAATTCAAACATCCATCTGGTGGAGGAGATTGCCAGGGACCTGGGAACGGCCATGGGAAAATCCATGGTGAAGAATTTCAGCGATGGGGAGATCAATGTCGAGATTAATGAGAGTGTCCGTGGAATGGATGTCTTTGTCGTCCAGTCGATCTGCCACCCGGTGAACAACAACCTGATGGAGCTTCTCATTCTGATTGATGCGCTAAAAAGAGCCTCCGCCGAAAGGATCACGGCAGTGTTGCCCTACTATGGATATGCGAGACAGGACCGAAAGGTCTCGCCCCGGGCCCCCATCTCCGCCAAATTGCTTGCGGACCTGATCACCACGGCAGGCGCTTCCCGGATCCTGACCGTTGACCTCCACGCCGGCCAAATCCAGGGATTTTTTAATATCCCCGTGGATCACCTCTTTGCCGCCCCTGTGCTTCTGGAATATTTAAAGAAATTGAAGAATGATCTGGTGATTGTCGCTCCGGATGCAGGAGGCGTGGAAAGGGCCAGGGCCTATGCCAAGCGGTTGAATACCTCTCTGGCCATCATTGATAAACGGAGAGAGGGGCCGAATGTTTCGCAGGTGATGAATATCATCGGAGATGTCGAAGGTATGATCGCTATTCTGGTGGATGATCTGGTGGATACAGGTGGGACGCTGGCCCGCGCAGCCTATGCCCTGATGGAAAAGGGAGCGAAAACTGTCTATGCCTGTTGCACCCATCCCGTGCTTTCGGGAAAGGCGGTGGAGATCATTTCAAAATCTCCCATCGAGGAGATGATTGTGACGAACACCATTCCATTGCAGGAAGAGGCAATGGCCTGTCCGAAGGTCAAAGTTCTTTCGGTATCGAGCCTCCTCGCAGATGCTATCCGAAGGATCTACGAAGATGAATCAGTCAGTTGTCTGTTCATTTAAAAGACATTCAATACAAACACTGTGTCGGTGAATCGTATGGATGAATCGCGGTAGATATTCGCTATTGCGAATCACATTCACGGAACATGAAAGGGAGCGAAGTTATGGAACGACCTGTTTTAAAAGCGGAACTGAGAGAAGGAACGGGAAAAGGAATGGCGAGAAAACTAAGGGCTAAAGGGTTTATCCCTGCCATCTTCTATGGAGCGCATGCCCAGACGATTCCTCTTGTCGTCGATCCCAAGGAATTATCACTTACCCTTAAGACCGAGGCAGGAGGCAATGTGCTCATCGACCTCGACATAAAAAAGGGCGACCAATTCGAACGAAAGGTCGTGATGGTCAAGGAGCTCCAGTACGACCATTTTCAGAGAATAGCCCTGCACACCGACTTTTATGAGGTGGCCATGGATGTGATGGTCAACGTGGAAATTCCCATCCATCTGACCGGAAAACCGGAGGGGACAAAAATGGGAGGCATCCTCGATCAGGTTCGGAGAACCATCGAGATTCAATGCCTTCCAGGAGATATCCCAAAGGGCATCGATCTTGATGTCAGCTCTTTAAAAATCGGCGATTCCGTCCATGTCAAAGACATTCGGTTGGAGAAGGCGAAGATCTTAACGGAGGCCAACTTCACCATTGCCACGGTGGTTCCGCCCGTAGCGGAAGAGAAGAAGGTGGAGGAGGTGGCCGCAGAAGCGGTTGAGGGAGCGGAGGTAAAAGAGAAAGAGGAGAAAGAGTAATCAATTGTGAAGCTCATCGTGGGATTGGGAAATCCGGGCGCCCGATACGAGGGGAGCCGACATAACATTGGATTTTTAGTGGCGGACCGGCTTGCGGCCGCACATCATATTCTGATTTCCACAAAACGCTTCAAAGCAATCCTCGGAAAAGGATGGATCGATGCCCAGGAAGTTGTCCTCATCAAACCCATGACATTTATGAACCTCAGTGGAGAGGCGGTCAAAAAGGCGCTCCATTTTTTTCACTCCGGCCCGGAAGATCTGATCGTCATTCATGACGACCTGGACCTTTCGCTGGGGAGGGTTCGGTTCAAGGTGAGAGGGGGAGACGGAGGGCATCTCGGAGTGCGTTCCATCATCGAATCGATAGGAGCCAGTAATTTTTTGAGGTTAAAGGTTGGCATCGGAAGGCCTCCGAAGGGAATGGATCCGGCGGAATATGTTCTGAACGGTTTCGATCTCCTTGAACAAACCAGCCTGGAAAGAACGCTCGATCAGGCCGCAGAGGCTTTCAAAGTGATATTTGTGGATGGATTGCAAACGGCGATGAACCGGTTTCAGAAAAAATCATAGCAGAGGAGGGTTAATTATGGTCTGGATTGGAGTTTCAGCGCTAACAGGGATTATCGCATTAGTTTTTGTGGTCTTCACGGCGAAGAAGGTGATGAGGCAGGACCCGGGAACCCCTCAGATGGTGGCCATTTCCGATGCGGTTCATGAAGGGGCGATGGCTTTTTTAAAAAGGGAGTATAAAGCCATCTGCATCTTTGCGGCCATCGTGGCGATTCTCTTGGCCATAGGGCTGAAAGGTCAGGGATGGTATTTCTCCATTCTCACCGCGATCTCCTATCTAGTGGGGGCGGCCTGCTCCCTGGTGGCAGGTTATGTGGGGTTGAGTATTGCCACAAGGGCCAATACTCGAACGGCCCAGGGCGCTACAAAGGGGTT
>VGRU01000368.1 GCA_016875255.1 Deltaproteobacteria bacterium | reverse complement strand
TTCAGGAAGTTATCCTTTTCCCCCTAAATCCAGCGATCCAAAAGTCCAATTTAACTCTGTCATCTACAAAGCCGCAAAATCGGTCGCCGCTGAAAAGTGATGATTATCGCTGGAAAGGGAGCGGTGGTGAACAAATCTGTATTTCAAGAGGATGGTGGCCGAGGCAGGAACAAATGTGAGAGAAAGAATGGTTGCATAATTACCCTTTAAGGGTTATAGTAACATATGGAAAAACGTCGCCCCCATTATGACCTCAAGGCGATTCAGGCTCAAATGGACATTACGGAGGCAATGAATTTGACCATGACAGCCTGGCATGGTATCAAGGCAGCCGGGATGACATTGGAAGAAGCCCTAACGGCAATCAAGCGGCTTTCTCCTATGAACTTCTACAAATCAATGACAGTCCATGCTGACAGCCGAATATGGCAGGATGTCTACCATGCTGAATGGAAGGGAAGAGCCTTATACATTAAATTTCAACAACACGAGGAATATTTCGTCGTGTCGTTCAAGGAGCGATAATCGATGAACAAACAATGGGATGGGAAGAAATGTCCTGCCTGTTTCCAGGGGACCTTAGAACAACGGGCGAAACAGACAAGATTCGAATACCGTGGCCGTGTGTTAAGATACGAGCAACCAGGAGCATGGTGTACCTATTGCGGCGAAGGCATTGTAAGTGGGAAAGAGGCGGCTGCCTCCGAATCGTTGCTTGACGATTTTATTGCCCGTGTGGACAAACAAGAAGCTCTTGAGCTTGCTCGCATTAGGAAAAGGCTTGGGTTGACCCAGAAGGAAGCTGCAAGAATAGCGGGTGGTGGTCATAACGCCTTTTCACGTTACGAAAGAGGCGAGGCCAAACCCGTTGCCGCTGTGGTAAACCTGTTTCGATTGTTGGATCAACATCCTGAATTACTTAAAGAATTAAAGAAGCTCAAAGCGGCTTGAGCGTGAGCCAATTATCGTAATGGCATCAAACGGTATTGGCGCCATGTGCTCGTAGGGTGAGTCAAGCAAAGCGGACCCAACTCTTTTCTGTTGCGGCGAATTCCGGGAATGGTGGATCCACTCCACTTGATCCACCCTACAGGGTCTTGTTTCTTTCCGTACGAAGTTTGCATCCCCTTTTGGACCTTGCCAACCAATGAGTACAGGAAGTTAACATCGAACCTTACAGGATATGTAGGGTCAAATTCTGACTTCCACACATTAATACACAATCCCTGCGTAACCCACGAAACTCTCATCGGGCATGATGTCGTAACTGGTGTAGTAATCGATCAGATTTCCCTTTTCCGCGCCTAAGCTTTTGCAGGTGGCGATGGCAGAGGCAGCCGCTCCACCACTGCAGGCGCTGTCATTTTCTTCGGCATGTTTGATCAGACTCTTTGCATCCATCCTTAATGCGCAATCGATGAAACCTCTGTCATTTTCGTCCCTCACCCATCTCAGGGCAGAGGAACCAGTCCCTTTTCTCACGAACCCATAATTGGGACCATAATGGGTGAGATCGGTCGAGCCGATCGCCAGAATCGCCAACCCTTTTTCATTGGCAAGTCTGGCCACCTCCTCACCCAATCTTTCTGCCTTCAGAGACGAAGGCGACCGGATGGCAAGTAGTTTTGCGTCGGGGAAGAAATATTTGATCATTGGAAGTTGAATCTCCATCGTATTGTCACCACTGGCCGGGCTCTCTGTCTTTACCTCGATTTTCTTCATCAGGCTCCTGGAAAACTCCGTATCCATCTCCACATCTCCGAATGGAGTCTCCCAGGAACTCTCCATCACCATCCGTGGAGGATCATTAGGACCGAGATGTCCGCCATAGAGAACGATCAGGTCAGCCTTCCCTTTTGACATCAGGAGATGAAATACCCTTGCCGCAATCTTTCCGGAGAAATACCAGCCTGCATGGGGAACCATTCCTCCCCGTACGACTTTTAAAGAGAGAGAAGGCTCCCATCCCTCAAGAAACGATTCGATCTCCCTCTGGCATTCTTTCTTATCCACTGGGTACCAGCCCCTGGGCAGCACTCTCATTCGCCGGCTCATAGCTCGCTCCTTATTTAGTAAGGAGTTCGGAGTTCGGAGTTCAGAGTTCGGAGACTAATAATTAAAAAACTCCGAACTACGAACTGATAACTCCGAACTATTAAATTTTTTCTAAAGCAGGCATCCCCATCAGGCTGAGCGCATTGCCCATCACGATTCGAAATGCCCTCACCAGCGAGAGCCTGAATGTTCTGAGGCTCTCATCCTGAAGGTGGATGAACGGGGTCTGGACATCTGACCCTGGATCGGGATGCTCATAGAAGTTCGTAAAGGATGAGGCAAGATCAAAAGCATACTCCGTCAACTGTGAAATCCTTAAATTCTTGCCGGTCCTGACGACCACGGAATTGAATCTCGAAAGAACTTCCATCAGACCCCTCTCCGTCTCAGTCAATTGAGCGGGGACAGCCTCTTCCCTCCAATGAAAATCGATCTTTCTCTCTTCGGCCTTTCTCAAAATACTGCAAGCTCGCGCATGGGCATATTCAAGATAGACTCCCGTATCTCCAGTTGTCTTGAGGGCTTCATCGAAATCGAAGATGATCTGACTCTCCAGCGTGAATTTGAGCAGGTAATAACGGATAGCCGCAGTCGCCAGTGCGCTGGCAACATTCTCTTCGAGGGGATGGTCTGCTTTCTCCACCACCTTCTTCTTCACCATCTCGATGAAATCCATCGCCTTCACACCCGTTCCCGAACGGCCTGACATGGCAACCGATCTTTTCTCTTTAGTCTCTTCCGCTCCCAAAATCCGGGCTGCCTGCAAAGAAAGGTTGACTACCTCGTAGGCTAAATGGATCGATTGCTCCGCTTCCTTTTCGAATCCCATCTGACGGAGGCATTCACTTACCACCTTC
>VGRU01000367.1 GCA_016875255.1 Deltaproteobacteria bacterium | reverse complement strand
CTATCTCGAGGCCCATCCGAAACTGAGACCTCTCGATACGGCAACCGATGGGATATTCCTCGCCGGAACCTGTCAGGGTCCAAAAGATATCTCCGATACCCTCTCCCAGGCCCATGGAACAGCCTCGCGGGCAACCATTCCTTTGTTCGCAGGCAGGGTGAGAATTGAACCCATCACTGCCTGGGTCGATATGCTCATGTGCGCGGGCTGCGGACTCTGTGAGCAGGTCTGTGAATACCGGGCATTAAGAATGGATCCCTACCGGAAGGTGATGACGGTCAACGAAGCCCTCTGTAAGGGCTGCGGCGCCTGCAATGCTACCTGTCCCTCAAGCGCCATTAGCCTGAGACACTTTAAGACCGAACAGATCATGGCCCAGCTCCGTGAAGTCTGTTGACTTCCCAGTTCGGAGTAAGGAGTTCGTAGTTCGGAGTTTATCACGTCATTGGTTTATTGAGTTATTTAGTAATCAAGTTGTTGGGTCATTAGGTAAATAGTACGGAGCATTTGGCTTTTAGTCTCCGAACTCCGAACTAATAACTCCGAACTTTATTTTGAAATGCTAATTGCTAATTGACCATTGGTCATTGAGTCTTTGGTATGGAAAAGGGTTTGATCCAGGTCTATATGGGAAATGGCAAGGGGAAAACTACAGCTGCCTTAGGGCTTGCCCTCCGTGCAGTGGGGCATGGACTGAAGGTGTTGATCATCCAGTTTATGAAAGGCAATACCGAATATGGCGAGTTGGAATCAGCCCGAAAACTATCCCCCTGCCTCACCATCAAGCCCTTCGGTCGCAAAGTCTTCGTTTCCGAAACCAACCCTGAGGAAATCGATATTCAACTGGCCCTGGAAGGATTTTCCTTAGCCAAAACAGCCATCGAGAATAAAGAATTTGACATTGTGATTTTAGATGAGATCAACCTCGCTGTGGATTATGGTCTGATTCCTCTATCCGAACTCCTTCAACTAATCGATGCCAAACCAACTACAGTGGAACTTATCCTTACCGGAAGAAATGCAAGACCAGAGATTATAGAGAAGGCTGATCTGGTGACAGAGATGGTGGAACGAAAGCATTACTCCAATAAAGGTGTCTCGGCCCGTAAGGGAATAGAAATATAAAAGCTCAATGCAAATTGGAAATTTAACAATGAAAAATTGGCAATGAAAAAAATCTTTAAAAAATGCTAATTTTGCACTGATAGATTTGCATTGTTAATTGATTCTTTTTGTAAGGGGGTGGGGTGAATGTTCAAGGAGGATCAACTCAAAAAGGCTCAGGAAGAGAAGAAGAAATGGGGGGGCGACCTTTCAAAAATGCTCTCCGAAACCCCTGAACGTCTGCCCCGCTTTACTACGGTCTCCGACCTGGAGATCAAAGGTCTTTACACTCCCGAAGATATAAAGGATCTGGATTACTCCAGGGAGGTTGGTTTCCCGGGGGTTTTCCCCTTCACCCGAGGAGTTCAGCCATCCATGTACCGGGGCCGCCTCTGGACCATGCGAATGTTCTCTGGCCTGGGAGGTCCGGAAGAAACGAATAAACGATTTCATTATCTCTTAAATCATGGGGAGACCGGCCTCTCGATCGCCTTCCACTACCCCACCCTGATGGGCTATGACAGCGATTCTCCAAACGCCAGAGGTGAAATTGGGAAATGCGGCGTGGCCGTGGATACCTTGAAGGATATGGAAATTCTCTTCGAAGGGATCCCTCTTGACAAGGTCACCACCTCCATGACGATCAATCCCCCCGCTTCGATCCTGCTGGCGATGTATATCGTGATGGCGGAAAAGCAGGGGGTAAGCAAAAAAGAGATCGGGGGAACGATCCAGAACGACATGCTGAAGGAATTCATCGCTCAGAAGACCTTCATGCTCCCCCCCAGACCTTCCCTTCGGATCATCGTGGACACCATCGAATATTGCACCAAGGAGGTCCCCCGATGGAATACGATCAGCATCAGTGGCTACCACATCCGTGAGGCAGGGTCGACCGCGGTTCAGGAACTTGCCTTTACTTTAGCCGATGGCATTGCCTATGTGGAAGCCGCCATTGAGAGGGGCCTCGATGTGGACGATTTTGCTCCGAGGCTCTCCTTCTTTTTCGACTCCCATATCGACTTCTTCGAGGAGATTGCAAAATATCGAGCTGCCAGAAGAATCTGGGCGAATGTCATGAAGGAGCGTTTCATGGCGAAGAAGCCCCGCTCCTGGATGCTCCGTTTTCATACTCAGACCGCAGGTTGTTCCTTAACCGCCCAGCA
The DNA here is from genome assembly GCA_016875255.1 of Deltaproteobacteria bacterium. The sequence goes on along the minus strand of VGRU01000367.1, from coordinate 648 downwards.
ACCTTTCAACAATGTGGTTCGCACGGCTTACGAGGCGCTGGCCGCGGTGCTGGGGGGAACCAATTCACTCCACACTAATTCTCTCGATGAGACCTATGCCATTCCAACCGAGGAAGCAGTCACCATTGCTCTTCGGACACAGCAGATCCTTGCAGAGGAAACCGGAGTTACGAACACCATCGACCCGCTTGCAGGCTCTTATTTTATAGAAGCCTTGACCAATGAGATGGAAGAAAAGGCATGGGATTATATTCGGAAGATCGATGAGATGGGAGGAATGGTCAAGGCAATCGAGAGGGGTTATCCGCAGATGGAGATTGCAGAGGCCGCTTATCGATTCCAGCGGCAGATGGACGCCAATGAGAAGGTGACCGTGGGAGTCAACAAATATGTGACCGACCACCCTCCCATTACGATCTGGAGGATGAGGCCTGAAATTGAAGAGAGGCAGATCAAAAGGCTTCAGGAGGTCAAGAGGACACGGAATAATCCAAAAGTGAAAGAAAGTCTTGGCGAGATCCGGAAAGCCTCTCTCGACGGAAAGAATCTCATGCCTCACATCATTAATGCAGTCAGGGAATATACAACAATTCAGGAAATCTGCGACGTCTGGCGGGAAGTCTTTGGAAGGTATACAGATCCAGGGTA
>VGRU01000366.1 GCA_016875255.1 Deltaproteobacteria bacterium | reverse complement strand
GCAAGGATGTCCACATCGTGATCGAAACAAACCGGGGTCATCATCTGGGAAAGATGATCCTGAAGGGTGAGGCGGAGCCTGACACGGGTATTCCGGGCGAGGTGGGGGGATATACGATCGAACGGCTTCTTCGAACGATGAAGAAAGGAATCTTCCTTCCTCAAAAAATGATTGGCGACAAAGTGACAAAGGGTTCGGTAGTTGCCGTGGTCGATGATTATCCTGTCATGGCGGAGGTGAACGGGGTTGTAAGAGGGCTCCTTCGCGAAGGGATTGAGGCAAAGAGGGGGATGAAGGTCGGCGATATTGATCCGAGAGGGAAGAAAGAGCACTGTTTCACGATTTCCGAGAAAGCAAGAGCAATCGGGGGAGGGGCGCTGGAGGCGATTTTGTACTGGTATAATAAATGAAAAACTCGTAAAAAGTCGTCACTCCGGTGAAAACCGGAGTCCAGCGAATTTGTAAAAAATTGAAAACACTGGATTCCCCCGTATCAAGTACGGGGCAGGCTTAATCAAGCCCGGAATGACAAAACCAAGCCTAAAAGGAATTATGAAAAACTCTTTATCAGAAGCATTAGGGCTTAAGGCAAGGGAGATGATCAGCCTGACCGGCGCAGGTGGAAAGACGACCCTGATGTTTCGGCTTGCAAGAGAGTTATCCATTGAGGGGAAGAAGGTAATCACCACCACGACGACGAAGATATTGAAGCCCAGCGATCAGGAAAGTCCCCATCTTTTTGTGTCCGAAAATGAAGGGAAGATTATGGAATTTGTTGACCGATGTCTCGAGCAATACCGACACATCACTCTTGCGGAAGAGGAGGTCGAGAGGGGAAAGTTGAAGGGAATCTCCCCAGAATTGGCAGGCAACCTCTGGCGTCTGTATGATATCGATGCGTTGATCATAGAGGCAGATGGAGCCGCTGGCCGCCCTGTCAAAGCCCCGAGGGAAAGAGAACCTGTCATCCCTTCCAACACGACACTGGTGGTGGCCATTCTCGGCCTGGACGGGGTGGGAAAAGAACTGAATGATCAAAATGTCTTTCAGCCAAGCCTGGTTTCAAAATTGACAGGGATTCCCGAAAATGAGAAAATGACAGAGGAGGGGATGGCTCTCCTGATGACACATCCCGAAGGTCTTTTTAAGGGTGCACCGAATTCGTCAAGATTGGTCACCTTTCTCAACAAGGCAGATATCTCGAATGGGTTAAACAAAGGGAGAAGGATAGCCCATCTCATCTTTGAAAATAGCCATTCCAGAATCGAAAGGGTAATCTCAGGGCAGTTAAAAAGTGAGCCACCCATCGCTGAAGTGTTTTTCCCGTAACAAAAATTTATAAAGAGGAGAGACAACCGTGGGATATGGAAAGAGGTTTTTAATATTGATTCTATCGATCCTCATCCTATGTTCTTTTGCCTTCGCAGAGGATTATTCTCTTCAGCACTTTTTAACCAAAGCTACCTCGAAGCCTGACGCCCTCACAACAAAGGAGAAAGTCGAATTGTTAGACCAGATTGAGAGGCTGCTGGAGAAATCGCTGCAAGTTCACGGTCAAATCACCCGCGACCTGCAGACGGGAGAGATTGACATCCGGTATCAGGAGGGTGATTTCTGGATATCGAAACTGAAAGAAGATCGGAAATCGATCGATGCCGGAATGGAGCAGGTAAAATTATTGAAAGGGAAGCCCACCCACCTTGTAGGATCCATCCGGCTCTATAAATCCCTGAAAGACCTCTCTGTCAATTTTAACGCTTACAATAATATGCCTTCTTTCTCCGCCTTCGTAGGCGACCTGGCTCCCGAACTGGAGTTATGGGCCGATCCGGTTTTTTACCAACTTTACCTTTTACCACTTGCCCGTTTAAAGGATGTCGAAAAGGCGCCTCCACCTAAACAGAAAATGCCGGCGCCAAAAGGGAAGAAACCATAACAAAAATAAGGGGGTCGTTTAACGGCAAAGGCAACGAGGCCCGTATCGTTAATAAAAGGCTACGTTTATCGTTTCTTAATTCCTTACACGTTACCGTAACCAGCAACCGAAACGGGCTTCGTAACCGTAGCCTTAACCGATTGACCCTAAACCAAGACCTTAAACTTATAACTATACTATGGATCGCCTGAACAATTGAAAAGGAATTTGACAATGAAAGATATCTATACTGAAATAGTGAATGCGCTTGAGGCAAAAGAGCAGTTAGCGCTGGCCACCATTATCAACCGTGTGGGTTCAGCCCCGAGGGAAGCAGGGGCGAAATACTTGGTTAAGAAAGACGGAGCTTCTATCGGCTCCATTGGAGGGGGATGCGTTGAGGCCGATGTGTGGCAGGAAGCCGGAAAGACGATGGAGAAGGGAGAGGGGAAAATTCTTCATTTTAACTTGACTTCTGAACAATTAGCAGAAGGCGGACTGATCTGTGGCGGGAATATTGATATCTTTCTTGAACCTCTCAGGGAGGACTTCTTAAATATCTATCAGGAGGTGTTAAAAATAAGGCAACAGGGGGGGGGCGGCATTCTGGCAACCGTGATCTCTGTGGATGGTGCTTCTCAAAAAAGGGAAGACGTCAAAATGTTCATCAAGGCATCAGGAGAAAAGACCGGCTCCCTTTTTGCGGGAGCAGAATTGGAAAGAAGGATTTTGGGAGAGGCAGAGCGGTTGTTGAAAACAAAGAAGATAGAGGTAATGACCGTAAGTTCTTTAGAAACAGATCACCCCTGGAAGAAGTTGGAGATCCTATTAGAGCCTATCTTTTCTGAACCGACAGTCTATATCTTTGGGGCAGGCCATATTTCTCAACAGTTGGTTCCCCTTGTAAAAAAGGTTCATTTCAAAACAGTGGTTATCGATGACCGGGAGATGTTTGCCAATAGGGAGCTATTTCCGGAGGCGGATGAGGTCATCGTTACGGAGTTTGAAAAAGCTTTTGAACAGCTCACCATAGACCA
>VGRU01000365.1 GCA_016875255.1 Deltaproteobacteria bacterium | reverse complement strand
TCCATCTGCGGATTGATTGACCCCATCTCCTATGGGATTACTCCTGGCAGCGGACCTTCCCATCTGGCTCTCTTCGGATACGATCCTTTCCGGTTTGAGATTGGGAGAGGGGTGATGGAGGCCCTTGGGATTGGCTTAAAACTGACTAAGGAAGATCTTACTGCAAGAGGCAACTTTGCAACCATCGATGAAAATGGAATCATCGTGGATCGAAGGGCAGGGCGGATCTCAACCGAAAAGAATCAGGAGATCTGCCAATTTCTCCAGAATGAGATCAGAGAAGTTGATGGGATCCGGGTCTCTATTTGTTCTGGCAAAGAGCACCGTTTCGTGATCGTATTTCAGGGTGAGGGATTGAAGGATAACCTCACCGATGCTGATCCTCAGAAGGATGGGAAGAAGGCAAAGGGAACGGAGAGCCTTACGGCCGAAGCTCAGAGGACAGCGGAGATTGTAAACGCATACTTGAAAAAGGCAACCGAAGCGCTCAAGCTGTTTCACCCTGCGAATACAATTCTTCTCAGAGGATTTTCTAAGATTCCCAATATTCCCTCAATGTTTGAACGATTCAAACTAAAGCCCGCCGCGATTGCGACTTACCCGATGTACAGGGGATTAGCAAGGCTGGTGGAAATGGATGTTCTGGAGACGGGAGAGACTCTCCGGGACGAAGTGGAAACTCTGAAAAATAATTTTAACAGATACGATTTTTTCTATATCCATTTCAAGAAAACGGATTCAGCCGGGGAAGATGGAGATTTTAAAAAGAAGGTGAAGGCCATCGAAGAGATCGACCGGATTCTTCCGTCCATCCTGAAATTAAAACCTGATGTCCTGGTGGTGACCGGAGACCATTCCACCCCTGCCGTTCTGAAGTCTCATAGCTGGCATCCCAACCCCATCCTTCTCTATTCAAAATATACCCGGCCGGATGGCATCCGGCGATTCACAGAACGGCAGTGCCAGAAGGGGCAGCTGGGCCGGTTCCCCGCCATGGAGATCATTCCTTTGATGTTAGCCAATGGGTTAAAGTTAAAGAAATTTGGAGCCTGAGTGAAGACCTAAAGGTAAAGGTTAGGGTGCCCGTTTGGTTTAAGGGTTAGGTTGTTCGTCTTTAAAATCCTTCTACCGTTACCGTTTGACGATGGACGATGCTGGCTTCGTAACCTTAACTGATGAGTGCCAGCACGTCGTGCACAGAAAAGAGTGTCACGACATCGTTCAGTAGACTATTTTTACTATTTAAACGAAGGCCCTTTGGGTTATTCTTGAGCCATAGTTTCTTCAGTCGCGAGAGATATTATACATAGCGATATAAATCATGCGAGGCCTGTCATTCCTGCAAAAGCAGGAATCCAGAAAGACACTGGATTCCGGATCAAGTCTGGAATGACAAACCGAATAAAACGTATACCTCAGGTATATCGAAACGTTTAACAGCTTTAAACGTTTGAATGTGAACGATGTCTTGAACGTTATCACTTAACCTATACCCTATGAACCTGTGACCCATGAAAACATTTCGATATCTTTATGGTCCCGTTCCTTCGAGACGACTGGGAAGATCACTGGGGATTGATCTCGTCCCCTATAAGATCTGCACGTATAACTGCATCTATTGCCAGATCGGAAAGACGACCCGGAAGACACTGACCAGGGAAGAGTATGCTCCCGTCACGGACATCCTGGACGAGGTCGATCTGTTCCTCAAAGAAGAGACGTCTTCCATCGATTATCTCTCCCTCGCCGGGTCGGGGGAGCCGACCCTCCATTCGAAAATCCGGACGGTCATCGAACGGATCAAAAAAATCACATCGATTCCTGTTGCGGTGATCACCAACGGTTCCCTGCTTTACCTGGAGGAGGTCGGGCAGGACTTGCTGGAAGCGGATGTGGTTCTTCCCTCCCTGGATGCGGTCTCGCAGGAGGCCTTTTCGAAGATCAACCGGCCGAAGGAAGGACTTTTCGCGGAGAAAGTCGTGGAGGGCCTGGAAAAATTCAGAAAGATATACAAGGGCCAGATCTGGCTGGAGATCCTGTTTTGCAGGGGGGTCAACGACGGCCAAGACGAGCTTTCGGCCATAAAAGAAGCGGTTGAACGGATTCGGCCGGATAAGATCCATCTTAACACGGTGGTCCGGCCCCCTTCGGAGCAATGGGCTCTTCCGCTGGATGAGGCCGAGATGAAAAGGATCAGGGATTTTTTCGGCGAGAACGCTGAAATCATCTCTGAATTTTACCGTGATCCGTCATCGGCCATGGAAAGGGATATCAAAGAAGAGGTTTTAAAGATTTTGAAGAGAAGACCGCTATCCATTTCCGATCTCTCCGAAGGGTTGGGGATTCCAGAAGAAGAATTGGATAGGCACCTTAAGCCTTTGACTCAAGAGAGAAAAGTTCAAATCAGAATTTTTAGCGATTCGATTTATTATGAAATCAAGGGTTAGAAATGCATTTCCTGAAGTTTAAAATAAAATTTCTTTCACCCATTTCCGGTTTTTTCCTTTAGCAATCATGATGATCTCGTAAAAAGTCAAAAAACAGAAACAATGTCATGATGAACTTGTTTCAGCATCCAACAGTTTCAAGAACTTACAAGACCCTGAAACGAGTTCAGGGTGACAGGTCGGGACTTTTTACGAGATCATCAATCATGGAATTCTGAAATTCCTGATGTGGTTTTATTAAAAAGAGATGGATATGCCCGAGATTTTTCTTCAAAACGTATTTCACCAATTTGTAGTCTTGCTTCTTATGGCTGCAGGGGTCGGCACCCTCGCCATTCTCTTTAAACAGCCGTTGATTGTCGGCTATATCGTGGTGGGGATCGTGGCGGGCCCCTCGGTCCTGGGAAAGGTCATCCCGCAGGACCAGGTCGACCTGCTGTCAAAAACCGGGATCGCCATTCTTCTCTTCGTCGTTGGTCTCCGTCTCGACCTCCACCTGATCCGCACCCT
>VGRU01000364.1 GCA_016875255.1 Deltaproteobacteria bacterium | reverse complement strand
CCCGCCCGGAATCTAACAACTATCATCGAAGTGGCCGCACGCAACCACCTTCTCAAGGTGATGGGATACGATTCAGCGCTGGAATTTGAGAAAAAGCTCCTTCGCAGGATGGAGGAGAAGGGGGAAAATAAACCTGAAGTCGTGGGCGAGGTGGAGTGAAGGACCTCCGAGTTATTCTCATCAGCGGCCTTTCCGGATCAGGGAAAACGACGGCCATTAAGGCCTTAGAGGATATCGGTTTCTACTGCGTTGACAACCTTCCTATCCTTCTTTTACACAAATTCCTCGAACTCTGTGGACAGTCCGGCGGTAAGATTTCAAGAGTAGCCGTGGGGGAGGATATCCGGGGTGCGGTTTCTCATCCGGCCTCTGAGCAGGAGAAGACGGATTTTTTTGAAGATTCAAGGAGACTGATCGAAGACCTCCGGAAGGAGGGCTACCCCATCGAGATCCTCTTCTTGGACTCCTCCGATCCCATCCTGATGAGGCGGTTCAGTGAAACACGGCGTCAGCACCCTCTCGCTTTGGGAGGCTCGATCCTGGAAGGAATTCGCCTCGAAAGGGAGCGGCTCGAAGGGATACGGGATATAGCCAATCAGGTGATCGATACCTCCCAGTTCAATGTCCATGAACTGAAGGAGACGATCCAGCAGTATGTTCAGAAGGGATCGCAGGGAGTCCATCTGACCGTGACCCTTCTCTCTTTCGGATACAGTTTCGGAGTTCCCTACGAGGCGGACCTGATGTTCGATGTCCGTTTTTTACCCAACCCCTATTTCGTGGATGAACTGAAACGGTTAAGGGGAGATGATCCCAAAGTGGAAGAATATATTCTGCAATGTGAGGAAACGAAAGAATTTCTGAACCGGACCCGGGAATTCACCAGATTTCTTTTTCCTTTCTATCTCCGAGAGAGAAGAACCCATCTGACCCTTGCCGTGGGATGCACGGGCGGAAGGCATCGGTCAATGGTCGTGGTCAACCGGTTGGCTGAAATGTTGAGGGATGAGATGGCGAAGAAGGGCATGCTTTTATCCGTGCGGCACCGTGACGCAGAGAGAGGGTGAATAAAATGGTGGGAGTTATCGTGGTTACACATTGTCGTCTGGGAGAGGAGTTGATCGCTGCCGCCCGGCTGGTGGTAGGAGAAGAATTGAAGCAGTTTCAATCCGTATCGATCGATCCCAAGGAAGGATCCGAGGAGATCCGGGAGAAGATCATCGCCGCCATACGGAAGGTGGAGGGAGGGCAGGGGATATTGATCCTGACCGATATGTATGGAGGAACGCCGTCCAACATCAGCCTCTCTTTTTTGGAGGAGAAGAAGATTGAGGTGATCACAGGGGTCAATCTTCCCATGTTGTTGAAACTGGCCACCTACCAGGACCAAATGGACCTCGAATCGCTGGCCGTTTTCATCACGGATTATGGTCAGAGAAACATCAATCGGGCCAGCGAGGTGCTTAAAAAACGGGTGGAAAAGGGAGCGAAGTAGGGACACGAGGCACTGTGCCCGTATAAGCGGCGCTTGCCGTGAGCCTGTTTTTCGCAAATTGGATATGGAAGTTCAAACATTCACCATCAAGAATAAGCTGGGACTTCATGCGAGGGCAGCGGCCCTCCTGGTAAAAACGGCCAACCGGTTCGTTTCGAGTGTGAGCCTTGAGAAGGATGGGCTGGAGGTGAATGGAAAGTCCATCATGGGGATCTTGATGTTAGCCGCTACAAAGGGAACCAGGATTACGCTGAAGGCGGAGGGAAAAGATGCGGAACAAGCGATCGAGACCCTGGGCAAACTGATTGAAAATAAGTTCGGCGAGGAATAAGGATGGCGGTTCAGCAGCAAATCAATAAGAGCATCCATGGCATCGGCGCTTCTCCGGGAATCATCACCGGCAGAGCCTTCCTGGTGGAACGTTTCAAAGTCCGTCTTCCCCAGAAGAGGATTCCTCTATCCCAGGTGGATCAAGAGGTGGAGCGTTTTCACAGGGCGATTAAAATGTCCAGAGACCAGCTGTTGGAGGTCAAGGAGAAGATTCTGGACCCGGAGGTGAGGCAACACACTTTCATCCTCGATGTCCACCTGATGATCCTGGACGATCAGATGCTGATCCATAATACGGTGGAGAATATCCGGAGAAGAAAGATCAATTCGGAGTGGGCTCTGGATCTCACGCTTGGAAAACTGGATGCCGCCTTTAAGGCGATTGAGGACGAATATCTGAGAGAAAGACGAAGCGACCTCCACTATGTTTCGGCCAGGATTTTCCGGAACCTCATGGGGAGGAAACATGACGACATCACAAAGATTAAGGGCAAGGTGATCGTTGTGGCCCACGATCTCTCTCCCGCCGATACCCTTCAAATACGGGTGAACCGGGTGGCCGGATTTGTCACGGATATTGGGGGAAGAGTTTCCCATACCGCTATTCTTGCCCGTTCCCTGGGTATTCCCGCCGTGGTGGGATTGGAGACGGCGACCTCCCTCATCAACGGAGGAGATCTCTTGATCATCGACGGGGAAGCCGGAGAGGTGGTCATCAATCCGACCGAGGAGATCTCCGAATCCTTTATGAAGAGGAGGAGACGGGAAAAATTGCAGGAGCGGGAGGTGATGAAATATGCCTCCCTGCCGGCAGAGACAAGGGATGGCGTTCGAATTCATCTTCAGGCCAACATCGAAATGGTTGAAGAGATTCCCTCAGCCAAAAGCCATGGCGCGGAAGGAATCGGACTCTACCGGACCGAAATTCTCTACCTCAACCGAAAGAATCTGCCCAATGAGGAAGAACATTACCAAACCTATCGGAAGCTGGTAGAGAATATTTCTCCTGGTGTGGCCACCATACGGACACTGGACATCGGAGGAGATAAATTCCTCCCCGATTACTCCATAGGGAATGAAGTGAATCCCGCGATGGGGCTCAGGGCGATCCGGTTCAGCATTAAGGAGACCGATATTTTTAAA
>VGRU01000363.1 GCA_016875255.1 Deltaproteobacteria bacterium | reverse complement strand
TCAATATCCGCCATTTCCACCGAGTCTTTATTTTTTCGGGCGGCAAGCAGGGCCGCCTCGTTGACGATATTGGCGAGATCTGCGCCCACGAAGCCAGGAGTCCTGGAGGCGATTACCTTCAGGTCGGTGTCTGGTGAGAGTTTGACCTGTCGTGTGTGGATCTTCAGGATCTCCTCCCGACCGACGATATCGGGTCGATCGACCACGACATGCCGGTCAAACCTTCCTGGTCTGAGGAGAGCGGGGTCGAGGATCTCAGGCCGGTTGGTGGCGGCCATGATGATGACCCCTGTGTTGGACTCGAAACCATCCATCTCCGCAAGGAGCTGATTGAGGGTCTGTTCCTGTTCATCGTGTCTGCCCACGGGGTTCACTCCCCGCGCCTTTCCCAGCGCATCCAGTTCATCGATGAAGATGATACAGGGCGCATTGGTTTGGGCCTGGGCAAAGAGATCCCTCACTCTGGCGGCTCCCACGCCGACAAACATCTCCACAAAATTGGAGCCGCTGATGGAGAAGAAGGGGACATTGGCCTCTCCGGCCACTGCTTTGGCCAGCAGGGTCTTCCCTGTTCCGGGCACCCCAACCAGAAGCACTCCCTTGGGAATCTTTCCACCGAGGCGTTGAAACTTCCCAGGGGTCTTTAAAAATTCAACGACCTCTTTTAACTCCTCCTTCGCCTCATCGATGCCGGCGACATCGGCAAAGGTGACCTTCTTATCTTTCTCCGCAAAAATTTTCGCCCGGCTCTTTCCGAAAGACATCACGCTCGTCTCCGGTCCGATTCGCGAGAAGAGGAACCTCCAGATAAGGATGAAGAAGATGAGAGGGATGATCCAGGAGAGGATGTTGGTCACCCACTTGCTGTCGACCTTGCCCGTATATTTCACCTTATTGGATTCCAGCTCTTTCACCAGATCGGGATCCTCCACACGGACGGTCTGAAATTTCCGGGGCCCCTTTTCCGTCGTCCACTCGCCGGAGATCGTTTCGAATGTGATCGTTAATTCTTTGATCCTCCCCGTTCTGATCGAATCCTTAAATTCGCTATAAGAGATCACATCCTCTGTGCCCTTTGTGACGAAATAGTTCTGAACGAGGAGGATGATGAGAAAGGCGATGACAAAGTACCAGATCGTAAAGTTTGTTTTTTTAAGGAGGGGTTTCTTTCCACCTCGATCCGGGGGCCCTTTGAATCCAAGAAACTCTTTGAGATTGGAAGGCGATTTTAAGTCTTTCTTCATTTAGAGTTCACCGAATACCCTTCGGAAGATGTCGTCCGCATGTCGGAGATGGCTCCGGACATCGAGGATGTGCTCCAATTCCTCCGGAGCGAGAAGGTGTTTGATCGTTTCATCCTGAGAGAGAAGCGCTCTAAAATCGGCTCCCTTCTCCCAGACCTGCATGGCATTGCGCTGGACGACCCCGTAGGCTTCCTCTCTTGAAAGGCCTTTCTTGGTGAGAAGGAGGAGGATGGCCTCCGAATGGATGAGCCCGCCCATCTTCTCAAGATTGGCCTTCATATTCTCCGGATAGACGATGAGATTCTCGATGAGGGAGGCGAGCCGGTTGAGCATGTAGTCCGTCAGGATCGTTGCATCGGGGCCGATCACCCGTTCGACCGAGGAATGGCTGATATCCCGCTCATGCCAGAGGGGAATGTTTTCCATGGCCGCGATGCTATACGAGCGGATCAGGCGCGCCAGTCCGGAGAGATTCTCCGCTGAGATGGGATTGCGCTTGTGCGGCATGGCGGAAGATCCCTTCTGCCCCTTTGAAAAGAATTCTTCGGCTTCGAGGACTTCCGTCCGCTGGAGGTGCCTCAGCTCGACGGAAAATTTTTCAATGGAGGAGGCGAGGATGGCCAGGGTGGTGAAGAATTCGGCATGGTGGTCCCTCTGGACGATCTGCGTAGAGATGGGCGCTGGTTTGAGCCCTAACCGTTTGCAAACCGTCTCCTCGACCGAGGGTGGAATATGAGCAAAAGTTCCGACCGCTCCTGAAATTTTTCCGACGCTAATGGCCTCTCTAGCCCTCTCCATCCGGAGGAGATTTCGCTTCATCTCATCATACCAGAGCGCCATCTTGAGGCCGAAGGTGATGGGTTCAGCATGGATCCCATGGGACCGGCCGATCATCAGGGTGTCCTTATATTTGAAGGCTTTCTCCTTTAAGACTGTGAGCAGGCGCTGGATGTCCTTAAGGATGAGATCAGAGGCCTCTTTGAGCAGGAGAGCGAGAGAGGTATCGAGAATATCAGAGGAGGTGAGACCGTAGTGGAGATACCGGGAGAGAGGGCCGATATATTCTCCCACACTGGTAAGAAAGGCGATGACATCGTGCTTCGTCACCTTCTCTAATTCATTTACCCGATCGACATTGAACGCAGCCTTTTCTTTAATCTCCTTCACTGCCTCCCGGGGAATCTCTCCCTGTTCGGCGAGGACTTGGCAGACCACGAGTTCGATCTGGAGCCAGGTCTCGAACTTTCTCTGTTCGGTCCAGATCCTTGCCATCTCCGGCCGGGTATATCTCGGGATCATTCTCCACTCCTTTTGTTAATGATATAAACTCATTTTACTGGTTGGAGGAATAAAGTCAACCCTCAATTCCTCAATGCTCAATGAATCATTTTAGGTTTAGGCTATGGTGAGGAAGCCGGTTTGGATTGATAGTCAAACAGTTATCGGTGACGATGCTCGTATCGAAGCAAGAGACTCGGCAAACGAAGCTCGAGCATCCAGCTTCGATTCACGAGTCTCGATACAAGCCTCGACAACGACAAACGTCAATTTCGATTTGACAGAACCGGCATCCCTGCCTACCGGCAGGCAGGTTAGCCTTCGCCCACAGACCATTTTCCCAGGCAAAGTCCCGGCTGGATCAATATTGACAATATATCCGCTTGAAATGCATACTAATCCTGTGATTATTATCAAATCTCCACGCGAGATCGAACAACTAAAGGGG
>VGRU01000362.1 GCA_016875255.1 Deltaproteobacteria bacterium | reverse complement strand
TCAACACCATCTCAAAGAGGAGAAGCCTCAGGAAGAAGTCGTTTTCGAACCTCCTAAAAGTCTATCTCACCGACTACTACCAGAAGAAGGATGAACACCATCTGGAAAAGGTATTTAAGGGCCAACTCAGAAACTTTGGGGAACCCAAGACCAGATCGATCTTGAAAAAAGCCAGGCCTTATATTGACTCCACCTTTGAAGGGGAGGCCATCCTCTCCATGGGTAAGTCGATCGATTTTGCAAAGAGGGGCGCAAGTGGAATCGTCAATATCATGCCCTTTACCTGCATGCCCGGAACGATTGTCAGCGCCCTTCTGAAAAGGTATCGGGAGGAGAATAACAATATTCCCATCCTCAATATGGCCTACGATGGACAGGAGCAGACCAATACTCTAACCCGCCTCGAAGCCTTCATGCACCAGGCCAAGGAGTTTCAGAGCAGAAAGAACAAAAAGGTTTAATTAGTTGATATTAAAAGAATATTATTCTTTCCCCCATGCTTGTTAAAAAAATCACTTTTCTATTGAAATTCTTTTTTCAGGGTGGTATATAGGAAAGGTTTAAAATTTCAGGAGGAAAACTGAAATGGATAACTGGACATTCGGAATTACGATGGTTGTTGTCGGAATGGGAGGGACCATTTTAACCATGTGGGTCCTCAGTTTATTGATGGGATTGTTGAGAAAGGCTTTTCCTTACAAAAAAGAGGAAGAGGGGAAATAATGATTAAAGGGGGATGAGATATGTTAGAAGCTATTGGAAACGGATTATACGGACTGATTGCAGGATTTACCGGCCTCCACTGGTCAAATCCGGTCATGATCGGTTTGGGTTGCCTTCTCCTCTATCTCGCAATTAAGAAAGACATTGAACCCTTACTTCTTCTTCCCATTGGATTCGGATGCATTCTAGTCAACATCCCCCTTGCGGGTTTAATGGAAGAGGAAGGTTTTCTCAGGACGATCTATGACGCAGGCATTGCCACGGAACTCTTCCCCCTGTTCATCTTCATCGGAATCGGCGCCATGACCGATTTCGGTCCCCTCTTGGAGAATCCCAGGATTTTTCTCCTTGGTGCGGCAGGTCAGTTCGGGATTTTCTTAACCTTAGCGTTAGCCTTGGCCCTGGGCTTTTCTAAATTAGATGCGGTTGCCATCGGAGTGATCGGGGCCTGTGATGGACCCACGGCGATCTATGTCTCCTCTAAATATGCTCCCCATCTATTAAGTGCAGTCTCGGTAGCGGCCTATTCCTATATGTCGCTGGTTCCCATTATTCAGCCTCCCATTATGAAATTTCTCACCACCGAAGAAGAGAGAAAGATTAGTATGGGCGCGGTGAAAAAAACGGTCTCAAAGACAACCAAGATCCTCTTTCCCCTGATTGTCACGGTCGTCGGAGGCCTCATCGCACCCCAAGGCTTGCCCCTTCTTGGAACAATTATGTTAGGAAACCTGATGAGGGAGAGCGGGGTTGTGAGCCGGTTGACCAAGGCCTCTGAAAATGAGATTGCCAATATCGTCACGCTCCTCCTGGGTATCTCCATTGGAGCAACCATGGATGGCAAAAACTTTTTAACACCACAAACACTGATGGTTCTAGGCCTGGGTTTTATTGCCATCTGCCTCGATACGGTCTGCGGCGTTATGTTCGGGAAACTGTTGAAGGTTCTTTCAGGCGGGAAGATCAATCCCCTCATCGGCGCCGCAGGGATCTCCGCTTATCCCATGGCCGCCCGGGTGGCTCAACGGGAAGGCCAGAAGTATAATCCGAAAAACTTCCTTCTGATGCACGCCATGGGGGCCAACACAGGTGGCCAGGTGGGCTCAGTCATGGCCGCTGCGGTCATGCTCTCCGTGCTGAAGGGTATGGGGATTATATAAATTCTTGCTTTTTCTCCCCCTTTCATAATATATAAATATTGATGGTCTCGTAAAAAGTCACGAAGCGAGTTTCATTGAAACATAGCGATTAATGCGAAAGAAATTCATCATATCATTGGCAACAGGTGCTATCGCGTTAGCGAATCGCTCTTTGAAAGCATGAATAAGATCAAAAAGGCCAAGAATCTTCTGTTTCAGGGCGGAATTTCCAGGGAGTTCACTGTTCTTGAACGCAACTGCCCGGAGGATATTGATTCCGGCAGCCTTTAAGGTGGCGCAGAAACTCACCGCTGCCAGCCCTCGGACCCGCAAGTGTTTCACCCCGGTCTTTCGGTCCAGTTGCGACATCGTCCCTTCAATCCCTGCTCGGAACCGGTAGTCTTCCTGAAACTCCGGGGTCTTCTCACGGGCGCGCCTTTTGGCGAGGCGAAGCACTTTGCCGTCATAGCGAAGGGAATAGCCCTTCTTCCCAGCTTGAACCAAACAGCGATTCAAATGGGAACAACCCGCGCAGCTTTCCAAATCAAAGATAGCAATATGCCTGCCCTTTTTGTGTTTCACTTTCACGGGGTCATGCCCTTGGGGACAAGCGATGACGGTGGCCTCTTGATTCAACGTAAAATCGGTCAGCACAAAGTGATCGCCCGGAGGGTTCCCCATGACCGGGGATACCACTTCAACGCCCAGCTCTTTGGCTTTCTCGCAGTTCTCATCGCTGCCATAGAGGGAGTCCGCCAGTGCCTTGTTCGGTCCAAGACCCCGTTGTTGGGTGGCTTCGATGAGGGGAATCAGCGCATCGCTATCGCTTTGATGAGCCGGCTCGACGATGAGCGCTGTCATCAAGGAAAGAGATTTCTTGTCTTCTTCCTGACAAAAGGTTTCGGACACCTGCATCTGATAGCCTTGTCCCTTGTGGCCATCATAACTGGCATCTGGGTCCGAAGGATTCTGCAGGGAGTCCGAAGGGACTTCCTTATTGGGCTTAATCGAAACCCTTGGGCCTTGAGTCTTTGCGTCTTGCTCAACGCAACATTGCTCGTTGAGAAGTCTTAACAGAAGCTGATAGCTACTCATCCTCGTGATGAGCGCAT
>VGRU01000361.1 GCA_016875255.1 Deltaproteobacteria bacterium | reverse complement strand
GCAAATTATCATTATTGTTAGTCACTATTTTCGCCAATTCAAAGCAACTCCCCTCGAAATTAAAGGCTTTTTCAACACACAAAGCCCAAATTTTGCTAAAACCAACCAGCAAACTGCGGAAGTCGGGTTAGTAAAATTGTGCGCCAAATGGCAACAAAGCTATTCACCGTAAAGGGGGTTTAAATCCGAAGCACGAAATCCGGGCGAAGCGTCCAGCAGGACCAATTCGAAACAATCTCAAATGACCAAATGGTAAATGTTCCAAACAAAAGAGTTTAAAAAATTTGAATTTTGAAAATTCGAATTTGTTTCGGATTTCGATATTCGGATTTCGGATTTTTCAACTCCGAACCCTGTTGAGTTCCATCCAGACCAGATTAGGACATCCTGACCAACTGTCCTCTCCCTTCTCGTATCGCTTTTTCGTATGCGCGATGGGCTGTAACCACATCTTCCATAGCAAATCCTACAGACTTGAAAAACGTGATTTCCTCCGGCGAACCCCTTCCTTTTTTTCGGCCGGTCACCAGATCTCCCAGATCGCCATGGATGGTTTCCTGCCTCAATTTTCCTTCACCCATTGGAATCAGAAGGTCTCCTGCCTCGCTGAGACACCCTTCATAGGTATCGACCACAATCGTTGCCTTGAGAATGGTTTCGTCATCCGCCTCGCGCATGTCCGGCCTGAAGGCACCGATGGCATTGATATGGACTCCAGGCTTCAGATCTTTCCCTGAAAAAACTGGCGTCTTCGAAGTAGTAGAGGTGACAAGGATGTCGCTTTTTCTCACGGCTTCGGATGGAGTGGTTGCCGGATGAACCTTCACCAACGGATCCAATTTCTTACAGAAACCTTCCAATCTCTGAGGGTCGACATCATAAGCCCATACCTCTTCGATAGGTCGAACAGTGCGAATTGCTTTGAACTGGAAAAAAGACTGAAACCCTGTTCCAATGATCCCCAGAACCTTTGCATCTTCTCTTGCTAAGTAACGTGTGGCCAGCCCAGAGGCCCCTCCGGTCCGAAGCCCCGTGAGCGTGGCTCCTTCGAGAAGTGCAAGCAGTTCTCCTGTGGTAGGGTCACTCAGCAGGTAGGTGGCATAGATCGTCGGTTTTCCCTTTGATGTATTCTGCGGGAAAACTGAGACAATCTTCGTCCCGCTCTGTTTCAGGCCGGGAAGATATGCGGGCATGAAGAGAAATTGCCCCTGGTGCTCCTCCACATTCAAATGAAATCTAACGGGAACAACGCACTTACCCTCTTTGACCTCCCGAAATCCCGTCGCCAAAACATCCAGCACCTCTTCCATGGGCAGAAGTTCTTCTAAATCTTTTTTGTCTAAGATGAGCATTTGTTTGTTTCACTCCTTATGTATAAAATAGGTTTTGTCCAATGGTAAAGGTAAAGATGCCAGTATCGTTAAATTGAAAATGACGTTTGTCGTTGTCGAAGCTCGTATCGAAACTCGTGAATAGAATCTGGATGCTCGAGCTTCGTTTTTCGAGCCTCTTGCTTCGATACGAGCATCGTCACCCATAACCGTTTGACTATCAATCGAAACGGGCTTCGTCAACGTAACCTTAACCCAAAAAGTTAGGTCGTTCATCGTTCAAAGTCCATTGTCCATCGTTCACTGTTTTTCGTTTAAATGACTTCCTCTTCCAGTACTTTCCTCCCTTCAAGGATCCGATCATAGCCCAGCGGACTGACATCAATAGTTTCGTAACGCCTGAGGCGAACCCATTCTGAGAGGGCCTTGCCGACAGCAGGCGCTTGCTGAAATCCGTGACCGCTGAAGCCCACGGCCATGTAAAAACCCTGGACCACTGGATGTTCTCCGATGATTCCATTGGAGTCCCACTGATTCATCTCATAGAGTCCTGCCCACCCGCTAACCACTTTTAACTGATCAAACAAAGGGATACGGTGTGCAAGGGAGGGCCAAATCACTTCCTGAAAATAATTTCGGTCCCAATTAAAATTAAATCCGGGAGGCTCTTCCTTCCGGGATTTTCCTGTGAGAATCTGACGTCCGGTTTCGTGAAGGAAATAGACCCCGGAAGTATCAATGACCAGAGGAAGTTCATACTCAAAGGGCCGCGGAGGTTTAACAAGATAGACCATCCTCCGCACTGGAACAACCGGAATATCTATTCCTGCCATCTTTCCCACTTCCCCTGCATAGGGACCGGCTGCATTGATAATTGAAGTGGAGAAATAGGTTGTTCCATCTTTTGTCTTTATCCCTTCTAATTGATCCCCTTTACGCAGGATCTCCATTACTTCCTGATGGATATATTCCACACCCAGAGATCTCGCCTTCCTCACAAAACCCTGGAGTCCGCTATGCGGATCCATATATCCATCGCCCGCGGAAAAGGAAGAACCGACCAGATCTTCCGTATTGAGATCTGGAATAAGCTGAAGTGTCTCTTTAACATCCAGGAGCTGCGTCTCAACACCAAGCGACTTTTGAAAGGCCTGATGCTTTACAAGAATAGGCCAGTTCTTCTCGCTTCCCAAAAAAAGGTATCCCCTGGGTTTGAAGTCGATCTCCGGTCTTTCTCCCTCTACCTCCATCAGTTTTCCAAATTCTTTGTAGAAGGAGAGGCTATATTGACCGATCCGGACATTGACCTCTGTGCTGAACTGCCTACGGATTCCCCCCACACTGAGGACGGTCGAAGACTTTTCATAGGTGGGGTCTTTTTCAAAGACTCCAATTCGGCCATCAAATCCGTCATTGGCCAGATGATAGGCGATACTCGATCCCATCACTCCACCGCCGATGATGAGAAGATCGAAAGTCCGTTCTCGGTTCATCTGAGAGACTCCCGCTCCTATTTTTTTAACCTTTATCTACTTAAGTAACAGATTCGGAAGCCACAAGGCAATCTGAGGGAAAAAGAAGAGGAGGATCAGACCAATCACCTGGAGGACCATAAATTCGGCCATCCCCTTATAGATATCGAGTAAATCCCA
>VGRU01000360.1 GCA_016875255.1 Deltaproteobacteria bacterium | reverse complement strand
AAGAGCGACACTCTCCCCCTTCTTAATGTCGAGGTTTGTTCCACGAAGGGCAGGCACTCCTGACCCATCCTCCCCATAATTCTTCCACAAATCAATAATTCGAATGATAAGTTCAGTCATATGAAATGTAAAACGGGGACGTTCCTGAAATATTTACTTACTTAAGGAGTTGCTCCATGATTCCAAGGTTTTCCTTGACTACTTTCTCTCCGCTTAAGACGCATTTGGAAATGGCCGATGGAGAAACATTCAGGAAATCAGCCACCTCAATCGCTTTCATTCTCTTCAGACGGATAGCCAGATAGGACAGCACTGCTCGGATTCTCGCTATTTCAGCGCGCTTACTTCCAGAAGTTATGTCGGTTATTGATAGATTTGACCAGGTTGCCACCCTTTCTACGAGATCTTTTAAAGTCATTCGGAGCCCATGCTTTTCTTCTGGCCACTGGAAACTTGCGAAGACCCTCTTCACAAAGTCAGGACTTCCAAGGATCCTTGAGTCATGAAGATCTTCGAAACTTCGTTCTTGCGTTTGAGGCAAACTTTCGGTGTCTTTATTACGGTTTGTTAATCCTCCACCTGTTAAATCAGATCTTCTGCCCTGCTTAATACCATCTTCCATAAATATTTTATAGCGCGCACGGGCTTGCCCAGCATGGTTTCCAAAATATTTCAAGATCTCATCAACTTCTTGCCACGAATTCTTATATCTTCCCATGAGTACCCCAAAACCACACCAGGGATATCTTTTGAGTTCCTCCAGATCATTAACCAAACCGCTCCTTAGGGGATTCAGATGAATATACCTCACCAATTCTAAAAAGTAAGGGTCTTCCTCACACAGCAATGATTTATACCGATTTTGAAAAAGATGGCCTGACCGGTTATAACGACGATTAAAATAGCCGGCGTAGGATGTCATGAGACGCCGCATGAATGTGGCAAGAGGAGTAGGGCCTGTGCGGAGTAAAAGGTGAAAATGGTTTGGAATCAATGCCCATGCGAAGCAATCGAGATGGTTCTCGCCTAAGAAATTTTCTAAGCGTTTGATAAAGAATCTATAGTCAAGTTCATCACAAAAGATTCTTGTTTTCTCGATTCCCCGAGCGATCACATGTTGGAGCACACCCGGTGCATCGAGACGGGCTTGTCTCGGCATGGTCTAAACTTAACATAAATCCCATAAAAAGAAAATCAATATTTCAGGAACGTCCCTATAGTTTAATAATTTTCTGCCAGGAGTTCGAAGTGGGCACGGGGGTGCTTGCAGACCGGACATTGGTCGGGGGCCTCCTTGCCCTCGAAGACATAGCCGCAGTTGCGGCAGTGCCACTTCACGGAAGCGTCTTTTTTAAAGACCTTGCCTCCATTGATATTTTTTAAAAGACTCCGGTACCTTTCTTCGTGAAATTTTTCCACTTTGGCCACCCAGGAAAAAGTTGCCGAGACTTCCGTAAACCCCTCCTTTTGAGCAATCTCAGCAAAATTGCTATAGAGGGTCGTCCACTCCAGATTTTCCCCATCTGCGGCGGCTTTCAAATTGGCAGGTGTATCCCCGATGGGTCCCGCAGGATAAGAGGCAGTAATTTCCACTTCTCCTCCTTTCAGGAGGTTGAAAAAAAGCTTGGCATGCTCCTTCTCATTTTCCGCTGTTTCGAGAAAGATGGCGGATATCTGTTCATAGCCCTCTTTTCTGGCAGCACTGGCAAAGTAGGTATAGCGATTTCTGGCCTGAGATTCGCCTGCGAAAGCGGCCAACAGGTTCTTTTCAGTCTGGCTTCCCTTTAATTCCATAGACATTCCTCCTTTCACTTTTGACATTCGGCGCTAAGATTTTGGTAATGCCTCAGAAGATGTGAAAAAATTGGTCTACTGTGCCTTGGTCCAAAGGGATGGAAGTCTTGTAACACCTTTAGGACGCGGGACATTAGATGGTATGGGTAACCTTCTTATTTAGTATGGTAGCGATATGACTCGGGTTGAGGCAACGTAGTTTAATATTAGAGGTTCCGCCCTAAAGCTTTTCCTATCCCCCCAACCCTTTGGGCCGGAACGAAAGTTATTCTTGGTATAATTTTTTATATCTTCTTCTATGTTGTTTTTTTTCGCAAATCATAGCATCTAAAATTTCGACTGCTCTTTGCGCAAAGGCGGGATCGCTGATATGGGCATCCGCCTCTTCGATAGGAATTTTTGAACCGATGGTCTTTCTCAGTTCTTCAACAAAAACCTGATTGGTCTCCGGATCAAAGAGCTTCATCCCCGGTTTGTCTGCCTCAGACCACCCTTTCTTGGGAATCAACACATAAGTCGGACCTTTCGATTTTTTCAATTTTTCTCCGATGATCTTAGCAAATTCTATCATCTCTTCAGAGCCCATACGAACACAAAAACGGATATCGTGAGGGTGGATCTTTCTTCCCCTCAATCGATCGGGCATTGGATAAAAAGGGCTGAAAACAGCGTTATCCAGCCCGCCAGGGACAACCACCTGGGGGATTCCCATCCGGCCTGCGGTTTCAAGCCGATTCGGTCCGATCCCTCGGCAGTATCCCCCAAACATTTCATCAGCAATTTCATGCGTGGTGAAATCGAGAACGCCCTCGATCAGGCCCTGGGCGAGGAGTTCCTCCATTGCCATGCCACCGCACCCATTGGCATGGAAAGCGATCATCTCGTATCCTCTTTCCTGGAGAAGGGGCTCAGCGTGGAGGGCGCAAAAGGAGTTGATTCCGTAGGCCGTCACTGCAACCATGGGTTTCCCTTTCTGAATAACGCTCCCTTTTTCCATCATCCCCTGGATGGCATAGGCCGCCTGTCCAAGAATGAGACGCATGAATTCATTGAGCCCCAGGATATCGGCTACGGAATGGAACATGACAATATCTTTTGTGCCTACATATTCCCGGATATCACGGGAGACCACTGTGGAAAGAACCAACTTGGGCAGGCCAAAAGGAAGCGAACGCATAATCGAGGTGGCAA
>VGRU01000359.1 GCA_016875255.1 Deltaproteobacteria bacterium | reverse complement strand
AAAGACTGGATTCCGGCTTTCGCCGGAATGACGACCTTTTTGGAAATTGTTAGTTTATAAACAGACTCTAATTAGTAAAAATAGTCTACTGAACGATGTCGTGACCATTATTTCTGTGAACGATGTCTTGAACGTTGTCACTTAGCCTTAGCCTTGACCTGATAAACAGCCCTAAAAGGCCAAATTACGAATCACTGGCCACCCTTCCATCTTTAAAGAGTATCTTCCTTCTTCCATAGGCCGCAATGTCCTGTTCATGCGTGATCATGATGATCGTGATTCCGGTTTCATCGTTGAGGCGTTGGAAGATGGCCATGATCTCTCCGCTCGTCTTTGAGTCGAGGTTTCCGGTGGGCTCATCAGCCAACAGGATCGAAGGCTGATTCACAAGGGCTCTCGCAATGGCCACCCGCTGTTGCTCTCCGCCTGAGAGCTGACTGGGATGATGATGCGCCCTTCCTTCAAGACCGACTGCGGCGAGGGCCTGCCCTGCCATCTCTCTCCTTCTCTTCGATGGAATGTGACCATAGATCAGTGGAAGTTGAACATTTTCCAGCGCCGATGTCCTGCTCAGCAGGTTGAATCCCTGAAAGACAAAACCGATCTTCTGATTCCTGATCTCGGCTAATTCATCCCTCGAAAGGTTTGCTCCGCTTCGGCTCTCCAGAAGATATTCCCCGCGGGTAGGCTGATCCAGAAATCCGAGGATATTCATAAAGGTCGATTTCCCGGAGCCGGAGGCGCCCATGATCGCCACAAACTCACCCCGTTCAATCGAAAGGGAAACGCCCCGAAGCGCCTCAACCTCCACTTCCCCGAGATGATAAACTTTGACCAGATCCCTGATTTGAATGAGCGATTCCATCATAAAGTCATATAGTCAAATAGTCTTATAGTCGTATCGTCATTCAATAAACCCTAAATTCTAAGACTAATGACGATAAGACTATAAGACTATAAGACTATCAGACGAATTATCTCATCCCTTTTGTGGAGGGTGTTGGAGTGCTTGGCCGGGCCTTTTTATTCAAGATCTCCTCAACCACAACCTCGGCTCCTTCCGGAAGATTTCCTGTCACCACCTCGCTAAATGTTCCGTCCGTGATTCCAACTGTGATCTCTACGGGTATCGGTTTTCCTTCCGGAGTAGGGACCCATACCCTGCCCGGTTTTGCCCGGCTTTTCTCGGATGATTGACCCATCTCTTTCATCTTCTCTTTCTGCTCATTAGTCAGAAATCCCCATATCTTCTGCCGCATCAAAGCCCGGATGCGAACCTGTGCCTCCTCGGGTTTCGATTTTTCCCGTATTTCCTGAAATTCGCTTCTGGAGGCCCGAAGAACCATCTCAATTTTCGATTGCTGATCCGCAGTAAGACTAAGTTCTTTTACCAATCGCTCTAAAACGGCCCCGCCCTTATCCGATGACGGAGCCTCTTGTTTTTTATTGTTTGTCTTTCTGGTCTCTTCTTTTTTTGCAGACTCCGGTCTGAATCTTAATGCTGAATTGGGAATCTTCAGAATGTTTTCCTTATGCTCGATCTGAACAGAGACATTGGCCGTCATCCCCGGTTTCAACCTTAAATCGCTGTTATCCACCTGGACCACCACATCATAGGTGACCACGTTCTGAATGGTGATGGGCGCATTCCTGATCTCCGAAACTTTTCCCCGAAAGGTCCTTTCGGGGTAGGCATCGACTGTAAATGTTGCATCCTGTCCTTTGGCCACCCGCCCGATGTCCGCCTCGCTCACATTCGTATCGACCTGCATCTGGGTCAGGTCTTTGGCAATCGTGAAAAGGGTCGGAGCCTGAAGGCTGGCCGCAACGGTCTGCCCCACATCCACATTTCTCGAAATGACAATCCCATTAACCGGTGAGCGGATCGTGGTATATCTCAAATTCGTCTCAGAAACCTTGAGGCCGGCTCTGGCCTGTTCCACCTGCGCTTTGCTCGACTCCACCTGGAATCTCGCCGATTCCAATTGCGCCCTTGCCACCTCTCTCTGAGCGATGGCTGTATCATAATTGGTCTGAGCCGTATCGAGGGTGGCCTGGGCAATGACCTTTCTCTCGATCAGCTCCCTGTTTCGCTCCAGCGTCCTCTTCGTATCGACGACCGAAATTTCCGCCTTGCTGAGATTGGCCTGCGCATTCTTGAGATTGGCCTGCGCATTCAATAGATTGGCCTGGGCGTTCAGGAGATTGGCCCTTCCCTGTTCAACCTGGGCCTCAAAGATGGCCGGATCGATCTGTGCGATCACCTGCCCTTCTTTCACGCGTGAGTTGAAATCGGCATGGAGGCCTTTGATCGTTCCTGAAACCTGGCTTCCCACCAGGACGGTAGTGACCGGATTGATGGTTCCTGTGGCCGTCACGATGGAGCTGATCTCTCCACGCTCCACCTTCATCGTCCGGAATTTCTGATCCGGGCCCTTCTTTCCGATCATCGGATAAAGGAAGTATCCCCCGG
The DNA here is from genome assembly GCA_016875255.1 of Deltaproteobacteria bacterium. The sequence goes on along the minus strand of VGRU01000359.1, from coordinate 523 downwards.
CGATGAGGATTGCCAAAAGAATGACCACCGGAATGATATACTTCTTCCTCTGTCTGCTCATTTAACTATTCCTTTCTCTTTTTCCGGAACTGGAGCCGGATCGGAACCCCTCTGAACCCGAAAGCCTCCCTCATCTGGTTCAATAGGTACCGTTCGTAGGAAAAATGGATTCCCTCGGGAAAATTAGTATAAATGAAAAAGGTGGGCGGGGCAACGGAGACCTGGGTGATATAGTTCAGCTTGACCTGCCGGGTCCGGTAGGACGGAGGCGGAAATCTTTTCACCCATCCTTCAAGAGCTTTATTCAAGGGCGAAGTGGAAATCCTTTTTTGCGCCTCTTCTGCCACACGGTCGATCGTATCGAGAACCTTCTTCACCCTCTGGCCAGTCAGGGCGGAGATGAAGAGGATGGGAGCATACGAGAGGTATTTCAGGTTCTCATAGACTTCCTTTTCATATTTGGTCATGGTTTGGGAATCCTTTTCCACAAGGTCCCATTTGTTCACCACGATCATGCACCCTT
>VGRU01000358.1 GCA_016875255.1 Deltaproteobacteria bacterium | reverse complement strand
CATAAAATCCCCCTTAATCCCCCTTTGCCTGCCTTTGGCACGGAAAAGATTACCAAAGGGGGAAACCCTTATCTCCTCCCTTTGGTCTCCGACCCAGAGCGGTCTCTGACCCGGAGGGCAAAGGGAGGTCGGGAGGGATTTTACAAAGATTTTCAAAACGCTAAAGTGTTACGGGTTTAGTTTTTAGAGTTTTGGGTTTCATTTCGTGCTTCGGATTTACACTTAGGGGTCAAGATTTCGGAGAAAGGAGGATGAAGGCGATGACGAAGGTCGATATTGTGGAGGCCATTTACGAGAAGGTCGGGTTTTCTAAGAAAGAGGTGGCCAAGATTGTTGAGTCCATCTTCGATATCATCAAGGAACATCTCCAGCACAATGACAAGATCAAGCTCTCGGGTTTTGGAAATTTTGTCATTAGGAACAAGAGGTCAAGGCGGGGCCGCAACCCTCAGACAGGGAATGACATCGAAATTACTCCGAGACGGATTTTAACATTTAAGCCAAGTCAGGTGCTGAAAGCCGGCCTCAACCGGAAGGATAAACCGATAGGAGAGCAGACCTTCCCGGAGTGAGGGATCGGAGATTGTAAGCCACCCTTGGCCCATTTCCATCTCCATGTGAGGATGGTCAGGTCCGCAGAGTGAGGTGATAAGGCTGTGACCAGATTGCTGAAGCATCAAGAAATGGAATATCCCATCTCCCAGGAGAGGCTCTATTACCGGATTGGAGAGGTGAGCCGGATTACAGGGATCAAGCCGCATGTGCTCCGTTATTGGGAGTCGGAGTTCAGAGTGATTAAGCCCCACAAAGGAGGATCCCTCCAGCGCCTCTACCGGAGAAAGGATCTGGACCTCATCCTGAAAATTAGAAAACTCCTCTACGAGGAAGGCTTCACCATCTCCGGAGCGAAGAAGAAGATCAGAGACTTTGAGCGTGCGGAGAACAACAGGGTTAAGCTGAGGCTGGTTGAAAAAAGATCGAGAGGGGTCGATCACGACCTCCTGTTGGCGGTCCGGGAAGAGTTGAGGGGGATCAGAAGAATGCTGGAATAAGCGTTTTAAGAGTGGGGAACTTCATCCCGGGAGCGATCGGCACAGAAGAGGGAGGTTTTTTTATGAATTGGGTGGTGAGTTGTACGGCCTGCGGAAGCTCTTATGTCTATGAGTCAGGACAAGGGCTTCCCGACATCTGCTCCACCTGTAACGAGAAAAGAAAGAAAGAGGTAAGAAAGTTTCTGGAGAAGGAGCAGAAGAGAAAGGAGATCATGGCCGTCCATGCCTTTGATTTCAGCAACCGAAAAATTTTGAAGACACTGGGAATGGTGACCCACGAACATGTTTTCGGAGTGGGCCTGGTCCAGGATCTGGATTTGAAGAGGTTTAACGGAGGGGTTTCGATCTCCTGGGCCGAGAAGGTGAAGAGCGCAAGGGAACTCTGCGTCCGGACGCTTGAGGATGAGGCGATTGAGATGGGGGGAAATGGAGTCATCGGGGTGGATGTGGACTATCAGGTTCTGGGAACGCATAATGATATGGTGATGTGGCTGGTGACCGCTAGAGGAACGGCTGTGGTCGTAGTCGATTAATCTGGACTTTTTTGTTGAAATTGAATATACTAAAAACAAAAAACATGTTGGAATAATGGAAAATTGGAATAATGGAATGATGAGTTAAAAACATTTTCAACAAGATAATTCCCTTCATCTTGCACCCAATATTCCATCATTCCATGGTTTCCTTCGGGGCGTAGCGCAGCCTGGTAGCGCACTGGCATGGGGTGTCAGGTGTCGGAGGTTCAAATCCTCTCGCCCCGACCATTTTGTATTGAGGTTGGAGGTTTAAGGTTAGAGGTGAAAGACCGAAAATCTTTTGCCTCAACCCTTCAGCCTCAAACCTTTAGCCTTGATACGGTGTATGGTCAAACGATCTAACATCCTTGTGACCAATGACGATGGGATCCACTCCAAAGGCATCCTTGTACTGGCAAAGGCTCTCCGTGAGATTGGCGATGTTTTCGTCGTCGCTCCTGACAGGGAAGAGAGCGCCATCGCTCACTCCCTTACCCTCCATCGGCCCCTTCGTGTAGAAAAGATCAAGAGAGATTATTACGCTGTGGATGGGACTCCGGCTGATTGCGTTCACCTGGGGGTCAATGTCCTCGTTCCGGGTCGGCCAGGGTTGATTGTGGCAGGGATTAACAAGGGAGGAAACCTGGGAGATGATGTCACCTATTCCGGGACCGTCTCGGCGGCCTTCGAGGGAACCCTGTTGGGCATTCCTTCCTTTGCCATCTCCCTGGTCTCGAGAAGCCATTTCAAATTCGATCCTGCGGCGCGTTTTGCGGTGAGAATGGCTAAGCACGTGATCAGATATGGACTCCCGAAAGACACCCTTCTCAATATCAATGTCCCCAACCTCGATGAAGAGGAAATCAAATCCTACAAGATTACCCGTCAGGGAAGGTGGGTTCATAATGGAAGCGGCGTCATCGAGAAGACGGATCCGCGGGGGAAGAAATATTACTGGATTGGAAGCGGACAATTCATTTTTGACCGGAAGAAGGACACCGATTTTGAGGCGGTATCCAATGCGTCTATCTCCGTGACCCCCCTCCATCTCGACCTGACCCATTACGGTTCGATTCGCCTCTTAAGAAAATGGAAAGTGTAGTTCCGAAAAACAAGGAAGAAGGGAGGAGAAGCCTATGATTCGATTTGAGCAGACCTTTATGAATTTTCTTCTCCAGCATCAGGAGAAGCATAATCGCACCTATCATTTTCTGGTCCTCATGGACGCCATCATCAGCGCGGGAAAGTATATCCAGCACTACTACCTCACCGGCGCCTTGAAGGGAAATCTTGGCTCTGCAGGCGATGTCAATGTGCAGGGTGAGGATGTCATGCGTATGGATCAGATCGCCCAGGAGATCACCCTTCATTATCTGAAGACATCGGGCCGGGTCATTCATGCGGTCAGCGAGGAATCGGAGGAGATCATCCAGATCAATCCCGAGGGAGGGCGTTATTTTGTCTATTTCGACCCGAT
>VGRU01000357.1 GCA_016875255.1 Deltaproteobacteria bacterium | reverse complement strand
CGGTGAAGGGTGGGCTCGTTACCACTTATCCGGATCTGCTCAAATCCCTTTTTTCTGGCAATGGTGACGAGGTTTTGTGCCACCTCCTCCGGCGAGTAGAATCTCCCGGCCTTTTCAGGTTGGGTGACGATCTTCCAAGACCAGCAGAATAGGCACCTCAAACAACATCCTACACAGTCCGCAGTTGCAATCCCTCCATAATAGGGGGCAGGTCGAAATCGATAATATTTTCTCTTCTCCCCAGAATTAACAATCTTTCCAACCTTGTCAGCCGCCTCAATCGGGTCATCCATTTAAAATCCAATTACATCTTTTCCTTCAGTTCCATCGCCTCGAAGATGAGCTGGGTGACCTGGTCGAAGTTGAAGGGTTTGGAAATCATGAGATCAATTCCGTTTTCGCCCATCTTCTTTCTGCTGAGTTCCATTCCCCATCCGGTGATCATGACAATAGGGATTTTCGGATTTAATTTCTTTAGCGCTTTTCCCACTTCCCAGCCAGAGATCTTTGGCATCCCAAGGTCGGTAAAGACCAGATCAAAGGGTTGCTTTTTAAACCTCTCAATTCCTTCGTCTCCATCCGAAGCCGTCTCAACCTGATGGCCTTTGGTCATCAGCATCCGGGAGAGGATGTCCCGGACAGCCTCCTCATCGTCGATCACAAGGATCTTTGCCTGACGCATCATCCCCAGGGGTTTCTCTGCCCCCTTCTCCGCCTCTTTAACTTCCTCCCCGTACCCCATGGGCAGATGAAGGACGAAGTTGGTTCCCTTCCCGGGCTCGCTCTCGACAAGGATCTCGCCTCCATGTCGCTTGATGATTCCATAGGAGACGCTCATCCCTAATCCGGAGCTGGTCACACCTTTCGTGGTGAAGAACGGATCGAAGATCCTTTTACGCACTTCTTCTGTCATTCCGATGCCCGTATCCTCGATCCTCATCTCCACCCAGCCTTCGGAATGGGACTGGGTTGAAAGAGTGATCTGTCCTCCTTGCGGCATGGCATCGACGGCGTTGAAAAGAATGTTGGTCATCACCTCTCTTAACTCCGATGGGTTCCCTAGGACAGGAGGAACGTCTCCGGTCTTTTTGACCAGCTCAATATGAATTCCTTTCTTCTGAGCCTGGTCTTTCCATCTCGGCTCTGTGATCGCCGACACCTCACGGATGAGATCATTGAGGGAGAGAGGGATAAATTCCCTGTCCCTCCTTTTCCCTGTAAAATCCTGGATGCGACGGACCGTCTCGGCCCCATCCTTTGAAGCCTTCTCAATCGTTTTTAACCGTTCCCGAACCTCCTCCGGACTATAATGTTCATAGGAATGGAGCAGGAGTTGAATATTGCCAAGGATAGCGGCCAGGACATTATTGAAATCGTGAGCCACGCCGCTTGCCATCTCTCCCATCGCCCTCAATTTCTCGGCCTGGATGATCTGGTCCTGAGCCTGTTTTAACTCGTGGAGGGTCTGCTTCAAATCGGAGAAGAGCTGGGCATTCTCAATGAAGATGCTCACCTGGCTGGCATAGGAGGAGAGGGCTTTCAAATCTTCCTCGTCAAACCCATGAACCTCCTTGCTCTCCATATCGAGAACGCCGATCACCTGGTCCCTCACCTTAAGTGGAAAGGCGGCTTCTGCCCTTCCCTCCGGAGATCCCGGGATATATCTGGGATCTTTTGATACATCGGGGACATAAAGAGGTTCGCCGGCATTGGCCACCCATCCGACGATCCCATCGACGCCGACCCGAAACCTCATATGTTTAACTTCTTCAATGTCCCGGCCGATCACCTGCCTGATGTAGAGTTCATTCTTCTCTCGATCCAGCAATAAGATGCTGCATAGAGGATAACCCCATTGCGAGCTGAGAAGTTCAAGGGCATTCCCGAGCAATTCATCAAGATCAAGAGTCGAAGAGAGTTTTTTTCCGACCTCATAGAGGGTCGTCAATTGCCTGATCTTGGCTAACGAGTCCTCATAGAGTTGAGCATTTCCAATGGCGATGGCCGCCTGTTGAGCAAAACCGAAAAGGATGTCTATCTCACCTTGCTGAAAATGCTTTTTGGGATCGGAGACGCCAATCACCATGACTCCAATGACCATATCTCTGACGATCAAAGGAACACCCACTACCTCTTTGAAATGGATGGAATCCAATTCTTTCATTCGATTGGAATTGTGCTCATAATCCTTAAAAAGGACAGGACTCTTCTTTCTTAATACTTCTCCCACAATACCAATGGATGAGGGTGAAAATTCTCTCCCGATAAAGGATTCGGGCAACCCATGAACAATGACGTTCCCATAGGTCTGTTTCCGGTTGTCCCAGAGAGCAACGGATCCGGCATCGACTTTTAAAAGTTCAATGGCACTCTTCACTATTTTTTCAAGAATCACCTTTAGTTCGAGGCGGGAGGCGATTTCCTGACTGATGGAGTAAAGGGTCTTCTGCTCTTCGAGTCGCCTGACATTCTCCGTGTAGAGAGACGCTCTCTCCAGGGCGCTGCTGATGATCTGTCCGATGGAATTGAAGAGGCTTTTGGTAGAAGGCGTAAATGGATGAAATTCCTTTAAGGCAACATTGAGGGTTCCGTGAATCTTCTCTCTTGACTTAAGCGGGATCACCGCCAGGGATTTCAAACCTTCTTCAATGGCAAAAGGGATGGCTTCCGGATAACCAGGATAGTCATCAATGAAGAGGGGTTCCCCTGAAAGGGCGACCTTCCCCGTTGCTCCTTCTCCCAGCTTCAATCGTTTCATACCCTTTGTAAAGGCCATTGAAAATCCCTTGTGAGCCACATAGACTAATTCGCCGGTCTTCTCCCCTAAAAGGTAGATGCCTACCGATTGAATGTCCGTCAACTCAACGATCTTATCCAGGCTCTTGTTCAGGATTTCATCGAGATCGATCGATTCATTGATGGTCTGACTGATGGCGTTGAGAATCGAAAGCTCACGGTTGAGCCTGACGATCTCTTCTCCTTTGCCCCTCTTCTTCTCACTCTTCATATGAGAATGTCTTCCTTCCCTTTGAATAGACCGTGTCGTCATCAGCCGTTCGCCCTGAGGTT
>VGRU01000356.1 GCA_016875255.1 Deltaproteobacteria bacterium | reverse complement strand
CTTTAGCATTTTGAAAAAAAGAGTTTTACGAGTCAATTGACCAAAAGATTCATCATAAAATCCCCCTTAATCCCCCTTTGCCCCTACTTTCTACGGGGATAAAAAGGCCAAAGGGGGAAACCCTTATCTCCTCCCTTTGGCAAAGGGAGGTCGGGAGGGATTTTACAAAGATTTTCAAACCGCTAAAGTGTTACAAAAAGAGTAATTGCTAATTGGTCATTTTCCAATGGTTTTTGGAAGGGGGTTTTATGATCGGAATTGCTGTGGTGGGAGCGGGGGCATGGGGGAAGAATCATATCCGGGTTTTTTCAGAGATTCCCAATGTTCATCTGAAGTATGTTTGCGATTCCGATCCATCCAGACTCACCAAACTTCAGAAGTCCTACCCCCAGTCAAAGATGGTAGAAAATTTAAGCCCCATCTTACAGGATCCGGAGATCAAAGGGATCGTCATCGCCTCATCGGCTGCCTCCCATTTTCCCTTGGCTAAAGAGTCCTTATTAGCGGGCAAGGATGTGCTGGTCGAAAAGCCAATGGCCTTAAATGGGGAAGATGCCGAAGAATTGGTGAGGATCGCCGAAGAGAAGAGGCGTATCCTTATGGTCGGCCATCTCCTGATTTACCACCCTGTGTTTGATCGGTTGAAAGAGATGATCGCTTCCGAAGAACTGGGAAGGATCCATTATATCTATACTCAGCGGGTCAATCTCGGCATCATCCGCCAGGACGAGAATGCCCTCTGGTCCTTTGCTCCCCATGACCTCTCCGTTATTCTCAAGCTCTTCAATGAAAGGCCGACTGTGGTCTCTGCGCATGGAGAAAGCTACATTCAGAAGAATATCGAAGATGTGGTCTTCCTCAGCCTTCACTTCTCCGATGGAAAGATGGCTAATGTCCACTTAAGCTGGCTTGATCCTCACAAGGCGAGGAAGGTCACGATCGTGGGTTCGAAGAAGATGGTGGTCTTCGATGACATGGAGGCATCCGAGAAACTGAAGATTTATGATAAAGGGGTTGGGAGTCTCTCTTATGATTCTTACGGAGAATATTTGAGTCTGAGGTTTGGGGATATTACCATCCCGAACATCAAGATGACGGAACCCCTGCGGACCGAAGCAGAGCATTTTATCCGATGCGTCGAATCAAGGGAAAAACCAAAAACAGGAGGAAGTGACGGGCTTGAAGTGGTGAAGATCCTCGTTGCCGCTCAGAAATCATTAAGGGAAAATGGCGCTCCGGTAAGCCTATAATTCTATTCCCTTCTCCCTTGATGGACATTGATGGAATCGTAAAAAGTCGTCACTCCGGTGAAAACCGGAGTCCAGGAATTCTTAACCGATTGAAAACACTGGATTCCGGCTTTCGCCGGAATGACAAAACCAGGACTAAAGGGACTTTTTACGAGATCATCACATTAGCCCTAATTTAAGAAGAGGGGTAGTTTGAGAGAAAATCCCAATAGGGATATTCGATAATAGACCGGCGATTTATCGCCGGTGATGTAGGTGAAAAAAGAAGTCCCATGAGGACGAATGAAAAAGTGGGCTATTGTCATGCAAGCCCCTATGGGGCATCAAATTAATTAAGTTAGCGCTTGTACCCTCGATGGGTGAGCGTCCCTGCTGGCAGCCAGGGTGGAGGTGATATGGATAAGATGAAAATGAAATATTTCATTCATCCGACAGCGGTGGTCGATGATCCCTCTGAGATCGGTGAAGGGACCCAGATCTGGCATTTTTCTCACGTCATGTCCGGGGCGAAGATCGGAAAGAATTGCATCATCGGGCAGAATGTATTTGTAAGTCGTGGCGCGATATTAGGCGATAATATTAAGGTTCAAAATAATGTCTCAATCTATGATGGGGTGGTGTTAGAAGATGATGTCTTCTGTGGTCCCTCGATGGTCTTCACCAACGTCTTTAACCCACGAAGTTTTATTTCAAGGAAAAAAGAATTCCGACAGACATTGGTAAAAAGAGGAGCAACCATTGGGGCCAATGCCACGATCGTATGCGGTAATACGATCGGGCAGTATGCCTTTATTGGAGCCTCTTCCGTCGTTACAAAGGATGTGCCGGATTATGCCCTGGTTTATGGAAATCCGGGGAGAGTGAAGGATTGGGTCTGTCAGTGCGGGGTGGAGATCGCCTTCCGGTCCGGAAAATCCGTATGTAAAGCCTGCGGGAAAAGATACAAAAAAGACCGCACCAGAGTGAGGTTGGTTTAAAAATGTAGTGAAAAGGGGGACAGGCTACTTTTTAAAGGAGTTTTTTAATGCCAAGAATTTCAAGAGGATTAGTTGATAAATCGATATATCATGTCATCAATCGAGGAAATGGTGGCCAAATAGTATTTCATAAAGGTAAAGATTATGAAGCATTTATAGAATTAATGAAAGAGGCAAAGAACCGTTATGAAGTTAAGATTTTTGGTTACTGTCTTATGCCAAACCATTATCATATGGTTTTGATGCCTCGTCACGCTGAAGATTTAAGCAGATGGATGCAGTGGCTAATGACAAGCCATGTTCGCCGATATCATCGGCATTATGAAACAAGAGGTCATGTTTGGCAGGGACGTTATAAGAGCTTTCTAATTCAACAAGACAATCATTTATTGATTGTGATGCGTTACGTGGAAGGAAACCCAAAACGAGCGGGGTTGGTTGACTCAGCAAAAGACTGGTTGTGGTCGTCAAGCCAGGAATCATTGGGAATGAGAAATCGTGTTTTGATTGACACTATCCCTTTAGAATTGCCTAAAGATTGGGAAAATTATGTAAATGAACCGATTACAGCAAAAGAATTAGAAAGAATTCGACAAAGTGTGATTCGACAGGCTCCGTATGGAGATGATTCATGGAAATTGAAATTAAGTAAAGATTTAGGGTTAGAATCTACAATTAGGCCAATTGGAAGGCCAAGGAAAATTTATGCCAAGTAATAAAAAAAGTAGCCTGTCCCCTTTTTCTTTAAAAATTGTTACGATCGTTGGAGCAAGACCACAATTTATTAAAGCCGCTGTCGTCAGCCGAGCCATTCAAACATCCAAGAAGAAGATTGAAGAAATATTAATCCACACAGGCCAGCATTACGACTATCTGATGGATCGGGTCTTTT
>VGRU01000355.1 GCA_016875255.1 Deltaproteobacteria bacterium | reverse complement strand
AAGCAGAAGATCCCATTCTTGCAAGAGACCTCTACGAACGATTCATCCTTAGATTGAAGGAACAGAACATCCCGGTCCAGACAGGGGAGTTCCAGGCCAAGATGGAGGTTTGCCTCGTCAATGACGGGCCTGTCACACTTATACTGGAGAGTAGAAAGTAGAGAGTGGAGAGTGGAGAGTGGAAGGTGAAAGGGCATATTATTACCCTCTGCTTAATCAGCTTTTTTATTCTGCCAACCCTCATCTGTGAAGCCCAGACTCCGAGAGAGAGAAAGGAGGCGGGAATGCAAGAGGTCAGGGAGCCTGCGGTTTCAGGGATGTTCTATCCCGACAAACCGGATATCTTAGCCAGGGATGTTAAAAAATATTTGGAGAATGCAAAGAAAGAAAAGATTGACGGCGAGGTCATTGCGCTTGTCTCACCCCATGCAGGGTATATGTATTCGGGGCAGGTGGCAGCCCATGCTTATAAATTGATCGAGGGAAAGACCTTCGATTCGGTCGTGGTCGTTTCACCCAGCCACCGGGTTGACTTTAAAGGGGCCTCCCTCTATGACCGTGGAGGATACCGGACTCCACTGGGTGTTGTTCCCATCGATGTTGAATTGTCAAAGAGGATGATGGAGAGATGGAATGGGATTCGGTTTCTTCCGGAAGCCCATGGTCAGGAACATTCCCTGGAGGTTCAGATTCCATTTCTTCAGGTCGTTTTAAAGTCGTTCAAACTCATCCCCATTGTGATGGAGCCCCACTGGAGCCGCGAAACCTGCCAGTTGCTTGCACAGGCCATCGCCGATACGATCAGAGGGAAGAATGTGTTGCTCATCGCCAGCACAGACCTCTCCCATTTCCACTCCTATGAAAAGGCGGTGCAATTGGATAAAATTGTCCTCGGACATCTTGAACGGTTCGATGCGGAAGGTTTGAATCGTGATTTGAAAGAAGGCCGCTGTGAAGCCTGCGGCGGAGGGCCTGTCATTACGGTGATGTTAGCGGCAAAGGCATTGGGAGCAACACGGGGCAAGGTTCTCAAATATCTCAATTCAGGAGATGTGACGGGAGACCGGAGCCGCGTGGTGGGGTATGCGGCGGCCGTCCTTTATAAGACGGCAGGAGGAGAAGAGAAGATGAAAGGAGAAAAAAAGGCCGGTATTGATCTGGGATTGAGCGCGGATGAGAAGAAAACTCTTCACCAGATTGCAAAGACAGTCATTGAGAATAAAATAAAAGGAAAGCCCATCCCTGAATTTAAGATAGACTCTCCGGTTTTAAAAGAGAACAGGGGAGCTTTTGTCTCGCTCCATAAGAAAGGGCAACTGAGGGGATGTATCGGGTATATCGAGGGCAAGGGCCCTCTTCATAAGACGATCGAAGAGATGGCTGAAGCAGCCGCATTCCGCGACCCCCGATTTTCACCCGTGACGGAAAAGGAGCTGTCCGAACTCGACATTGAGATCTCCGTCCTCACTCCGCTTAAGAAAATCACAGATGTCAATGAGATCGAAGTCGGCAAGCACGGGATCTATATCAAGAAGGGATGGTACTCCGGCCTTCTCCTTCCACAGGTGGCTACGGAATACGGATGGGACCGGAAAACCTTTCTCGAGCATACCTGCCAGAAGGCAGGGCTTCCCTCCGGTGCGTGGAAAGACAAGGATGTAGAGATCTATATCTTCTCGGCGGATATTTTCTGAAGGATCACTCTTTCCTTTAAGGGATGGCGAACAAGTATAAGGCTAAATAAAGTAAGAAAGAAAAAAGGATGAGGATGATAGAAGCGCCCAGGGTCAATCCCGGCAACTCCCCGGGGTATTTTCTCTTTTCCTCCTCCAGCGACTGCCTGCATAGGTCTATGCTTCCCGATTTTGCCAGGCGCCTTTGACCTGCCAGGAGCATCTCTTTTTTCTTGATCTCAAAGGCCGCCGCCGGGTTTTTGCTGATCCATACAATTAAATTCACGACCTCCATGACTTTGCGGTCCATAACTCTCGCGAAACCCATCAAGGGCTCTTCACAAAACCAGATCAGTTTTCTGCCAGCCATCCGGAAAGGCCAATCCGTATCCAGGGTATAGGTTGGATAACCGGTGACCAATTTTCTCAGGAACCAGAAGCCTAAAAAGGTGAAGATGAACATCTGCATGATGGAGAAGACGCGGGTCGTGGTGAAAGGGATGAATTCGACAGGATAGGGCAGGCGATCATAAAGGATTTTAGGATATACCCCCATGAAGATGCATAGGAATGCGAGGATGGACATGCCGATGAGCATGTGGACAGGGGTGTTGAGGGCCGAATCTTTGAGCTTTGCCCGAATGTTAGGAGGGGGCTCGTCTTTTCCTTGAAGCCACATGTTCCATGGGAGCTTGAGCCCGGTATGGAGAAACGTCCCGACGGTTGCTCCTTCGAGCAGAAGATAGATGGGGGCGTTGTGGATCAATTCAGCCGCTTCGATCGTCATGACCTTGCTGATGAATCCATTAAACAGAGGGAACCCGGAGATGGAGAAGCCACCCACCATGTAGAGCCAGAAGGAGATGGGCATGTATTTGTACAGGCCGCCAAGCTCATGGAATTTAGCCGTTCCGGCCACCACGAGGACGCAACCCGCTCCCATATAGAGCAGGGCATTATAGATGATATGGCACAGGGCGTGGGAGATGGCGCCATTGATGGCCATCTCTGTCCCGATCCCAACCCCGGCGACCATGTACCCGATCTGAGAAATGATGTGGTAGGAACAGAGCCTTCTTCCGTCATTTTCAAGGACGGCCAGGAAGAGGGCAAATACGGCCTGAATCGCCCCCAACCACATCAGAAGCTCCACTCCGGGGAAAGTTCGAATCAGGCAGTAGATTGCTGTTTTTGTCGTAAAGGCGGTCATGTAGATCGAACCGCTCGGGGTCGCCTCAGAATAGGTATCGGATAACCAGGAATGAAAAGGGGTAGTCGCTGAATTGATGATGAACCCGAGCAGCATGAGATTGTAACCCAGATGCTCCCCGCCCCACCCCCATGGGAGACGGGTCAGTTCGATAGAACCGGTGTGGTATAGGTGGATGACGACCCCGGCCAGGATGCAGGCGCCGCTGAAATGGTGCCACAACACGTATCGGATCGCGGCC
>VGRU01000354.1 GCA_016875255.1 Deltaproteobacteria bacterium | reverse complement strand
ATAGGGATTGGGTTTACCCCGTTAGAAATAATGCCCCGCCTGGTTTGGAGTTGCAACGACCGGAGTTTCTAACGGGGTTTACATTTTGAGGTTTCTTTTGGTAGAATGGCGTGAGTTAAATGCCTCGGAGCGGCTACAAGGTTAAATTCATCGATGAAAATTAGATCGAGAGGGAAAAGGAGGGAAGGATGGGAACGACAAAGGGAAAGGCCCTGGTGACGGGGGCGAGCAGTGGGATTGGTAGGGAGACGGCCATCAGGCTGGCTAAAGAGGGTTTTCAGGTGATTGCGGCGGCACGGAGAAAAGAACGCCTCGATGAACTCGCAAAGCGAAGTCCGAATATCGTTCCAAGGCCGGTGGACCTTTCTGATTCACAGGCTCTGGATGATTTCTCCAGGGAACTGCTAAATCTCTCAGAGCCTGTGACTGTCCTCATCAATAATGCGGGGTTCAGCCTCCGGGGAGCCCTCGAGGATGTTTCGCTCTCTGCGGTGAAGAGCCTCTTTGAGGTCAATCTCTTTGCCCTCATTAAGATCACCCAGGCCTGTCTTCCGGGGATGCGTCGGCTGAGGAAAGGAACGATCGTCAATCTTAGCTCCATCGTGGGGAAATTTCCTTTTCCCACGAGCGGCCCTTATTCTGCCACCAAACATGCGGTGGAGGCGATCACCGATGCCCTAAGAATGGAGGTGCGACCCTTTGGAATTCGTGTCGTAACAATCCGGCCGGGAATGATCGGCACTGAATTCAATGAGACAGCCAACCGGTTGACAGGGGACCTCCTCTCGAGAACCGATCCCGATTACAAGCCTGTCTATCAGACCTACGGCGCGGGAATGGGAAAGTTGTTCACGAATGTTTCAATCCCGGGGCCGGAATTGATTGCTGATCTCATTGTCGAAGCTGTGCTCTCCGACTCTCCGGGGGCGGTCTATGCAAAGGGTCCTTTTGTGAAGGAGCTTTTAGGAGAACGGTTGCGGCTTGATGATGAAGGTTTCTATGAGCTCATGATGGAGAAGACAGGGTTGAAGGGGTTGGTAGTCGAGTAGTCGTATAGTCATATAGTCTTATTGTCGTATTGTTAATTCATTTCTCTATTTTAAACGGAGTTTATCCATAAAATAATGATCTCCAAGAAAGTCGTCATTCCGGCAAAAGCCGGAATCCAGGTCTTGAGATAGTTCCTGACTTTCGTCGGGACAATGTCTGGATGCCGGATCAAGTCCGGCATGACGAAAAAAAGAACAATTATGATCGGGCTCTAAATACTAATGAGATCCTTGATCTCCTGACTCTCAAGAAGTATCGAAGGGCCCCCTTCTTTAAGGATGCGGCCGTTTCGAATGATATAGCCGCGATGGGAGATGGAGAGAGTGAGATGGATTTCCTGTTCGACGATGAAAAGGGTAAGCCCGTTCTGATTCATCTTTTTCAGTGTGGCAAAGATCTCTTCGATGAACCGGGGCGCAAGGCCGAGAGAAGGTTCATCCAACATCAATAATTTTGGCCTTCCCATCAACGCCCTTCCGATGGCCAGCATCTGCTGTTCACCGCCGCTCAGTGTTCCTGCTCTCTGATCTTTCCTCTCACTCAATTTGGGAAAGAGGTGATAGACCTTTTCAAGACCTTCTTCCATCACCCCCTTTTCTTTCCTCTTCGTGTAACCGCCTAACAAGAGGTTATCGAGGACAGAGAGGGTGGGAAAGATGTGACGGCCCTGGGGGATATGAATCAAGCCTTTTGATACGATCTGATGGGGGTTGAGATTGGTGATGTCCTCCTCTTCGAAGTAGATTCTTCCCTCGGTCGTTTCAAGGATTCCTGAGAGGGTGAGAAGCAGGGTGGTCTTTCCAGCCCTGTTGGGACCGATGAGGGCAATGACCTCCCCTCTTTCGATTTCAAGGGAGATCTCCTTGAGGGCAGGCAGAGGGCCATAGTGGACGGTCAGTTTTTTGATTTTAAGCATTGGCGTTTATTGGTGTTTAGGCTAAGGTTACAAAGTAATAGTTAAACGGTTATGGGTGACGAAGCTCGTATCGAAGCAGGAAACTCGAAAAGCGAAGCTCGAACATCCAGCTTCAATATACGAGTTTCGATACGAGCTTCGACAACGACAAACGTCATTTTTATTTAGTGATACAAGCATCCTGACCTTTACCTTAACCCAATGCTTTTTTTCTTGGAGCATACGCCTCGATTACTCCGGGATCTTTTTTCACCACATCCGGAGTCCCTTCGGCAAGAAGTTCACCGTTGTTGATCACTGCCACTTCATCCGCAATCTCCATCACCATTCCCATATGGTGCTCGATCAGGAAGAGGGTGAGGCCGGCCTCCTTAAGACGGGAGAGCGTTTGGGCAAGTTGCTTTGCCTCGGGGTAGGTCAAACCCGCGGCAGGTTCATCGAGAAGAAGGAGATCGGGCTTTGCGGCAAGTCCACGGGCGATCTCCAGCCTTCTCTGCTCACCATAGGAGAGCTGAGAGGCGAACCATTTCCACCTTCCAAAGAGTCCGAGACGTTCGAGGATCTCTTTTGCCTTTTTCATAGCTGTCTCTTCACCTTTTCTGATCCAGGGGGGAGAGAGACCGGAAGAGAGGAGCCCCCCTTTTATTCTCATGTGCATTCCGGTCAGAACATTTTCGACGACCGTCATGTTTCCGAATATCTGAAGGGTTTGAAATGTTCTTCCCACTCCCAGGCGGGAAATCTCATGGATCCGGAGACCGGTAATCTCTCTCTCCTTAAACCAGATCCTTCCGGAATCAGGGCTCTCCATTCCGCTGATGAGATGGAAGAGGGTGGACTTTCCAGCTCCATTGGGGCCCATCAGTCCCTTCACCGTTCCCTTTCGCACCTGAAGGGAGATCCGGTTCAATGCCCTGACACCATTATAATGCTTCACGATCTCTTCAACGCTCAGAAACATCAGAGCTCCACTTTTTCCCTTCTCCTCTTTCTCCCCCAGTAACTGATCAGGTAGATCAACCTGATTCTCAAACGGGTTCCGATCCCGTCCGGGAAGAAGATGAGAAGGAGGATTAAAATCACTCCGTAGATGGGGAGGCTGTATTCTTGATAGCGGCTGAGTCCGTCAATCAGATAGGTGAGAAAGATGGCTCCCGCAATGGGACCATAGAGAT
>VGRU01000353.1 GCA_016875255.1 Deltaproteobacteria bacterium | reverse complement strand
TCTTCGATTGGGCAAGGGCTCTCGCTGCTTTCTCAACGCCGCTTCGTTCCACATCCGAAAGGCCTGACAAGCACTCATCCTGTTTCTTCCTTAACTCTTCAATTCCTTCGGTCCATTGTCCGATGAATCCCTGATTTTCAAGGCCTTCCTTTAAAATGACTCCGGCCATTGCATTGAGAAGGGAGAGTTCTTCGCCCGGTCTAACAGGAAGAAGAATCGAAGAGGGGGAGAGAGGTGAGAGATGCGTGGCCCTGCTGAGGCCGATATCATGGGGTCCCAGGACAATGAGTTGAGCCTTGTTCTTCCGGATGGCCAGGTGGACCTCATTCTTAATAATGGGATGGGTCTGGGCAGGATCGACTCCGATGATGAAGATGCAATCCGCTTTCCGGATCTCTTTGATGGAATTTGTGGAAGAGGCAAACCCGAGGGTTTTTGAGAGCCCTTCTGTTAAGCCTTGATCGCCCCTTGCTCCATTCAGCGCGACCTGCTCCGCGCCTATCGCTTCCTTGAGGAGTTTTTTGAAGAGAACATATTCCTCATTAGAAAGGCGGCTTGAAATCATCGCCCCAATGCTCTGCGGGCCATATTTATTCTTTATCTCTTCGAGTTTTTGAGCTACAAATCCAAGCGCTTCTTCCCATGTCACTTCTCCAAGCGATCCATTGACCCTGAGAAGGGGTGATTTCAGCCTCTCCTGAGAATCAATAAAGTCCCAGCCGAAGCGTCCCCTGACGCAGAGATTTCCATCGTTCGGGCCATGTTCAGGCGTGGAAAAGACCTTCTTAATCTCTCCTTCTTTAGCGCCGATGGTGAGCAAACATCCCACCCCGCAGTAAGGGCAGGGAGTGGTGGTTTCAGCCAATTCCCAGGATTTGGCCTTGTAATCAAAGCAGTTGCTGGTGATGGCGCCGACCGGGCAGGTATCGAGACACTGCCCGCAGAATTCGCACTGAATCGGACGATGAAAATCCGTGTCGATGATGGACTGGATCCCCCTTCGCGTGAAGGAAAGTTCTCCCACTCCCTGGACTTCATCGCATATTCTCACACAGCGGCCGCAGAGGATGCATTTGTTTGCGTCCCTCTGGAGAAGAGGGGAGTGGTCCGCAGAAAAGGGGATCAGGTCCCAGGGGTATTGCGTATCGTTGACCCCATATTCATAGATCAGGTTCTGAAGGTCGCATTCTCCTTCTTTTTCGCACCGCGGGCAAGTCATCGGATGGTTGAGGAGGATGAGCTGGAGTTGAATCCTCCGTGAATCGATGATTTTGGGAGAGGTGGTGAGGATCTCCATTCCGTTTTTGGCGGGGGTGAAACAGGATGGAATGAGCTCTGACTTGCCCTTCTCCTGGACCACACAGAGCCTGCAAGCCCCAAAGGGGATGAGCCTTGGGTCATGGCACAGGGATGGGATTCGGACTCCAGCCGACCGGGCCGCTTCAAGGATTGTCCGGCCCTTCTCCACCTCCACCTGAATATCGTCGATCGTCAGTTTTATGGTTTGACTCTTCATGTTTCCTTAAAGCGTGTCATTCTGAACTTGGTTCAGAATCTCATAGCCCAAGATCGATGCCCAAATCCTTCCACATAGGGTTAAAGCTCTTTATCAGGTTGATCTTCCAATCCCTATGCCAATTCTTCAATTGTTTTTCTCTCTCAAGCGCACTGTAAATATCCTCTGTTGCTTCGTAATAGACCAACTTAGTAAGGTTATATTTTTTGGTAAATCCCTCTATAAGCTTTTTCTTATGTTCAAATATTCTTCGTTCGAGATTATTCGTTACTCCAATGTAAAGAACCTTATTGCCTTTGTTCGTAAGGATATAAACGTAATATTGGTTCTCATTTTTACTCATATGAGATCCTGAAACAAGTTCAGGATGACAATCCAAGAAAGCCAATATAGTTTATTCGATTGCCCAAAACTTACAGGCCTGGATGCAGGATCGACACCGGATACATTTCTCCAGATCGATCACTGCGGCCGTCTTCTTCTCCCAGGTGACTGCCTCCGAGGGACAGGCTTTTTTGCAGAGGCCGCACATCTTGCACTTTTCAGGAATGACGTGAAACTTAACCAGATCCGCACAGACCAGGGATGGACACCGTTTGTCGAGGATGTGAGCTTCATATTCCTCCCGGAAATAACGGATGGTGGAAAGGACAGGGTTGGGAGCCGATTTCCCAAGACCGCAATGGGAGGAATCCTTGATATGTTGTCCAAGCTGTTCGAGGTGGTCAATATCCTCGATCTTTCCCTCGCCACGGATGATCCGGTGAAGAATATTGAGCATCACTTTGATTCCGATCCGGCAGGGAACGCACTTTCCACAGGATTCGTCAACGGAGAAGTCCGTGAAAAACCTGGCCGTATCCACCATGCAGGTCATATCATTCATGACCACGAGACCGCCGGAGCCCATCATCGCTCCAGCCTCATCAAGGGAGTCGAAGTCCACTTCCGTATCGAGAAGAGGGGCGGGCAAGCATGCTCCGGAGGGGCCGCCGATCTGCACCGCCTTATATTCCCGTTTGTCGGGGATTCCTCCTCCGATGTCAAAGACAATCTTTCGCAGGGTGGTGCCCATGGGGACTTCGATTAGCCCTACATTTTGCACGGCGCCTGTGAGGGCGAAGACTTTGGTTCCCTTTGATCCTGATGTGCCCATGGAGGCGAACCATGAGCTTCCGTGCAACAGAATGGAAGGGACATTGGCAAAGGTCTCAACGTTATTGAGGATCGTGGGCTGTCCCCAGAGGCCTGCTTCGGTTGAACGGGGAGGTTTGATCCTGGGCATTCCCCGCTTTCCCTCAAGGGAGTACATCAGAGCCGTGGATTCCCCACAGACAAAGGCTCCTGCGCCCGGATAGATGCCGATATCGAAATCGAAACCCGAACCGAAGATATCGTGCCCTAACAGTCCATAATTTCTTGCCTGCTCAATGGCGATGTTGAGCCTGTGGATGGCAAGAGGATACTCGGCTCTCACATAAATATAGCCTTGATGTGAGCCGGTGGCATAACCGCAAATGACCATCCCCTCGAGGACCGCATGGGGATCGGCCTCCAGAACGGAGCGATCCATGAAGGCGCCCGGATCGCCTTCATCCCCGTTGCAGATGACATATTTGGGAAAAG
>VGRU01000352.1 GCA_016875255.1 Deltaproteobacteria bacterium | reverse complement strand
TCAAGGCCTTCAGGAAATTTGTTGAGAATAAAGAGGCCGTGGGGCTTCTGGATAACATCATTCCGACCAATGAGCCAACCTGCGATATTTATACGAAACTCGGTTGGAAGGATAGCGAAGAACTGATAGGCGAAAGCATGGTCAATGGTGAAAGGCACTACATGGTCTTCATCCCGGCCTCCATGGAATCCCTTGACCTGAAAGGCAGGCTGATCAAACTTCTTTTTAAAGTTAAGAAAAAGAGGTCAATCGTCGACATGCATGACAATGAGTCCATGGTCAAGCGAACGATCTCGGAATTTCGATCAGTGTACGAAACACTGGAACACCTCTTCGATATAGAGCTCTCAACAGGAACTTCAACCCCATTCATGTGTTTCATGTTTACCAAGTTCGTCACGAAAGTGCTTGGGTTCAGAAGGCGGATCACCACACTTCTCGGCTATACGGGCGGAGAGTCCCTTGAACAGATCTCCATCTCGGAGCAAATCAAGTCCCTCCCCATTCAACCCTATTCCTTGTGGAGTTCGAGGGAAAGACCGGCAGACATATGGGGAGAAGAACGAGTCATTCGGAGCTTCCCCGAGGAACTAAAAAGGGAACCCACCCTTTATATCGAGGGTCTTTCCTTCTATCGGCGGCCTTATCTCTCTTCCTGGTTCAGGAAAAAGGAAGAAGGAGAATCCCTTAACCTGAAAATCGCCGATATCCTGGATCTGGGATTCGATCCCACAAGGCTAAGGGAGTTCAGGCATGAAGGGGTGGAGTATATCTTCGAGAGATCAACCCCTCCCTTCCTCCCCTCTATTGAAAAGAGGAGAAGCTTTTTGCCTAAAATCGCCAAGCATACCTCAGGGATGCGTTTCCGCAACGCAACCGTTCAGATCAATCCACCCCTTGCCATTCTCCAGGACAAAGGGAACATTTATATCCTCCGCAGGAAACTGGAGGGGATTCACCTGGAGGAGGCTTTGGATCAGCTCAAGACCGCCCCAAATCTGAAAGAGATGAATTGCACCGTGAAGATGGATCGTGTGATTGTTTTGACGATTTATGGAATGGTTGAAGAATTCCGGAAAATATTTGATAAAAGACTCCATGAAGAGATCGAGAACCTTACCTTCTTCATTCCTTGGGATATCAAGGGGAATATCCCCAGAATGAATGTGGATATTACAGGAGTTTCCCTAAGTACGGTCTGGGTAGCTTAAGGATCAATAGGTTTTATGAATCCTAAGGTCGTTGTTGTAAAGGGGAAGGACCCGTATCGGACCACTCAAAAAGCCCTTCAACAATTCTCCCTAAAGGAATTGAGGAGCAGAAGGATCTTGATCAAACCCAATGGGGCTCGATTAGCATCGCCCGGAGAAGGGGTGACCACTCATCCTATGGTGGTTGAGGCTCTGGTCGATTATCTCCTGGAGCAAAGAGCAGGTGAGGTCGTGATCGGTGAAAGCTGTATTTTTGGAGTAGATTCGAAAGAGGCATTCCTTATGACCGGCCTGAAGGAGCTTTCCGAAAGAAAGGGAGTAGAACTGATCGATTTAGATCAGACGGATCCGATCGAGATGGCCATCCCCGGAGGGCAGATCCTTAAAAAGATTAAAGTCCCGACGATCATCAAAAGGTTCGATTTCATCATTTCAGCGCCTGTGATGAAAACCCATATGCACACACGGGTCACTCTGAGCCTAAAAAATATGAAGGGGGTATTGTGGCGACGAGAGAAAGCAAGGCTTCATCAGCTCCAGGGGAATCGGAAAATATTGCAGGGGATGAAGGCATTGGACCTTGCCATCTCTGACATGGCCCTGGTTTTATTTCCCCATTTTGCCCTCATCGATGGCACCACGGGAATGGAGGGAATGGGTCCCTCCTACGGTGTAAAAAAGGAGATGGGGCTCATTGTGGCAGGAGATAATCCCCTTTGCACGGATGCTGTTGGAGCAAGGTTGATGGGGTTTCTCCCCGAAGAGATATCCCATCTGAGACTTTCAGCAGAAAGAGGATTAGGGGAGATTCAACTTGAAAAGATACTCATTGAACCGAAAGATTATTTAAAATGGGAAAACCCTTTTGAACCACCTCCCACAGAGCTTTCCCTTCCCTTTCCTGATCTCGTGGTCCATGATCAGGGATCATGTAGCGCCTGCCTCTCGACCTTATTTGTCCTTCTCCATCGTCACCAGGATGAACTGACGGACCACCGCTTAGGGGATGATAAGATTCATCTCGGCATTGGGAAACACTTGGAAAATGTTCCCAGTGGGACAATCTTAATAGGCAACTGCACCCATAAGATGAAGAAGAGAGGGGTCTTTGTTCGAGGATGCCCACCGGTGGCTTCGGAGGTCATGAGATCGTTACAATCTAAAGGGGTTTAAGGAGGCCCTCCATGC
This sequence comes from Deltaproteobacteria bacterium, assembly GCA_016875255.1. The sequence continues at coordinate 752 of VGRU01000352.1, read as the reverse complement.
TGTTTGAAAAACTTTCTGTGCGAGGAGCAACGTTCCTGAATGTAAGATACCCCATCATCTCAGGAGGGATGACCTGGGTGAGCAACGTGGCTCTGGTGAAGGCTGTTAGCCAACATGGGGTTTTCCCTGTCCTTGCAGGAGGAAATTTGACGCCTAATGTTTTTGAAAAAGAAGTGGACCGATGCCTTCAGGAACTGACCGGACCGTTCGCTGTGAATCTGATTACCATCGCTCCCAATTATAAGACGCAATATGAGATTCTTCTTTCCAAGAAAGTTCCTTTTGTTGTCTTTGCCGGAGGAATCCCGCGTAAGGCAGAGATCGAGCGAATGAAGAAGGCGGGTAAAAGGACCCTATCCTTTGCCGCAGATGAATCCGTTGCCTCACAGCAGATCCGATTCGGTATCGATGCGCTCATTCTCGAAGGAAGCGAGGCAGGGGGCCACATCGGCCACGTCTCACTGGTCATCCTCCTGCAGCAGGTGCTTTTCCAATTCGGTCAGGTTCCCATCTTCGTAGCCGGCGGAATTGCAACAGGCAGGATGATTGCGCATCTTTTGCTGATGGGTGCGGCCGGTTGCCAGCTCGGAACAAGGTTTGCGATGAGTGAGGAGTGTACCGCACACCCGGATTTCAAAAAGGCTCTCATGAAAGCCCGCGCCCGGCAGGCCATCGCCACACCGCAATACGATTCCAAACTTCCCGTCGTGGCTGTCCGAGGGGTCAAGAATAAGGGAACTGAAGATTTCGGC
>VGRU01000351.1 GCA_016875255.1 Deltaproteobacteria bacterium | reverse complement strand
AAAACTGGAGTGATTGAAACCCACCTCTTTGCGGGCTATAGCGGCGGAGTAAAAAGCATTGCCGTCGGCGTCGCCGGCGAAGAGACCATTGCCGCCACCCATAATTATGAGATGCTCAAGCAGACACGGCTCGGCGTGACTGAAGGAAATGAGTTCCGTAAATTCCTCACCGAAGCAACACATGCCCTTGGACTACATTTCATCGTCAATGTGGTTCAGACGGGAAAGAAGGAAGTGGTCCAGATCGTTGCCGGAGACCCAGTGGAAGCCTTCCATGAGGGCGTGAAGACTGCCCGAAATCTCTATGAGGTGGAAATTGATTATCCCGGAGATATTGTCATAAGCGGAGTCAGTCATCCGAAGTCCCTCGACCTCTATCAGGCCACCCGTGCGGCCAATGTCGTTGTCTTTGGTCCAATGCCCGTCGTGACAAAAGGAGGCGTCATTCTCATCCCTTCGCCCTGTGAGGATGGGTGCGGACATCCGGGATATTGTGACATCATGAAAAGGGCCGAAGATGTGGATGACATTATCGCCATCTCCCGGGAGGAAGGCTTTGCTCCAGGAGAACAGAAAGCGTTGATTTTAGCTTGGATTCTTAAACAGGCAAGGATTGTAATGACGGACTGTCTCCTTCCTGAGGAGACGTTGGAAGAATTGTATCTTGAATCGGTTCCCACTTTGCAGGAAGCTCTGGATCGAGAACTGAAGAAGAATCCAAAGGCAAGAGTGGTTTTAATACCGGATGGGCTTTTGACGCTGCCCATTATAAAAAAAGGTTAAGGCTGAGGCTAAGGATAAGTTTCTCTTTACCCTCTCCCTCAATCTCAACCTTAACCTCAACCTTAACCTTTATAACTGGAGGTAGCTATGAATTTTCAACCCAAGGGCATCATTCCAGCGATGGTCACTCCCATCACCAAGGAGGGAAAGATCAACGAGTCAGCCCTGCGGAAACTGACCAACTATCTGATCGAAGGAGGCGTTCATGGCCTCTTCCCTGTCGGAAGTCAGGGTGAGTTCTATGCCCTCACCTTTGAGGAAAAGAAAAGAATCATCGAGGTCGTTGTCGATGAGACCAGAGGCCGGGTTCCGGTCTATGCAGGAACAGGAGCCATCACGACCCGCGAGGCCATTGCCCTGACGCAGATGGCAGAGGCCGCCGGAGTCAGCGCTGTTTCTGTGGTCACCCCCTATTTCATCAAACCCAATGATTCGGAGCTGATGGAATTCTTCACAGCTGTTGCAAAGGCCACACGGGTACCGATCCTTCTCTATAACAATGTTGGAAGGACAGGGGTTAATATCTCAGCCGATTTCGTCGTTCGGGCCTCTCAGGTCGAAAACATCGTTGGGATCAAAGATTCTTCAGGAGATCTCTCGCTGACAGCAGAGTATATCCGAAGAACGGATGAGACATTTTCAGTCCTTGCTGGCAGGGACACCCTCATTTTCGGAACACTCTGCTACGGTGGAAAGGGAGCCATCGCCGCGACAGCCAATGTGGCCCCCAAGGTGATCGTAGAAATTTATGAAGCTTTCAAAGCAGGGGATATGAAGCGGTCCCTCGAAGCCCAGTTCCGATTGGCTCCGCTAAGACTGGCCTTTGATCTTGGGACTTTTCCCGTAGTGATCAAAGAGGCGCTCAATCTGATCGGAATCGATGCCGGAGTAGGAATCCCGCCGGTAGGGGGAATCTCCCCCAAGGCGAAAGAAGAGTTAAAGGAGATTCTGAAGAATATGGAACTCCTTTGAAAAAAGGAAGTTGGGTAAGGGTTAGGGCGAGGATGCCCGTTTTGGTTACCGGTAATGGTTATAAGAAAGGGTTACGGTGACGATGCTCGTATCGAAGCCAGAAGCTCGAAACTTGAATCTCGAACCTCCAGCATCGATAAACGAGTATCGATACGAGCTTCGACAACGACAAACGTTATTTTTGATTTAACGATCCGGGCTTCGTAACCTTTACCTTTTCGAGACGATTCTTTTAGGAGGTAATTATGGTCTGGTCTGGTTTAAGAAAAAAGGTGTTGGCAGGAGAGTGTGTTTATGGGACGATGATCCGGCAGGCGCGGGACCCGGGAGCGCCGGTCATTTTTGCCTCGGTGGGCTACGACTTTGTTCTCATCGATATGGAGCATGGTAACTACAACATGGAAACCATAGCGGATCTGATTCGCGGATCCAAGTCTGCAGGCATTGCCCCGGTCATCCGGGTTCCTCATTTAGAAACCTTCTTCATCTCAAGGGTCCTTGATGCCGGCGCAGAAGGTATCATGGTTCCCATGACCTCCACAAAAGAACAGGCCGAGGCTATTGCCCGCTACAGTAAATATACGCCGATCGGACAGAGAGGATTTGGCACCCAGACCGGTCAAACAGACTACAAACCTCTGAAAGCCCTTGAGTTTATGAAAGAGGCAAATGAACATACCCTGATCATTGCCCAGATTGAAACCCGGGAAGCAATCGATAACGTTGATGCGATCCTCGGCACAGAGGGGATCGATGTCGGCTTGATCGGTCCGAATGACCTCTCTATCTCTCTTGGCATCCCGGACCAGATGGGTTCGGAGAAGTTGACTCAGGCCATTGACAAGGTGGTTGAGACGGCCAAGAAGAGAGGGAAAACTTCAGGCATTCACATCGGAAATACCGAGTTCGTCAGGAAGTGGCGAGCCAAAGGGATGACCGTCCTCGCCTGCTCCACAGACATCGGTTTTATGTACAATGCGTCAAAATCGACCCTTGAGGAGATGAAAAAACCGTAGAGGAGAAGATGCTTAAAATTCAGAGGTCACCATTAATCCTGATCTTCTTATTGGCATTTGGGCTATCCCTAACAGCCCATGCGCAGACCCGAGTGCCCGATGTGCACTTTGAGCCAACCCCATGGGATGTGGTGGAGGCCATGCTCAACAAGGCGGGGGTGAATCAAGACGATGTGGTGTATGATCTCGGGTGCGGGGATGGACGCTTTGTAATTTTAGCCGCAAAAAAATTTGGCGCCCGGGGTGTGGGGGTCGATATTGACCCTGTGCGCATCAAAGAGAGCAAAGAAAATGCACAAAAAGCAAAAGTGGCTGACCGAACAACGTTTATTGAGGGAGACCTCTTCAAAGCGGATATTCGTGAAGCAACCGTGGTCAAAA
>VGRU01000350.1 GCA_016875255.1 Deltaproteobacteria bacterium | reverse complement strand
CCGGTAGAGCCAAGGAAGAGCCTGATACCCCTCTTCGTATGAGCACGGCATCTGCCCTAGCCTGGATTCCCATGTTAGTTTTTTGAGTTAACACCATGCGCATTAACCGAACAGAAGTTGCAGTCGTTTTCCTCCCAGCCAGGGGATCGGAACATTCTTTTTATCAAAACCTACGGCTAAGAGGAGTGGGTTATGAGCACGTTTCTGAAATTGGACCACAATCTCTTTCTCAAGGATTTGAACCTGAGCCGTTGCCTCTATAAAGTCACGGAACAGATGACGGGAGGTTGCCATTTGATATCCCTGGCCGATTTCCGTCCCTAAGAGTCGATAGAGGCTGCTGGCCATCAGAGTGAGTTGCAGATCACAATTGACCTTCATGGCCACGACGGAAGACAAAGCGTCCATATGAAAAAAGTCGATTCCATCCGCAATTCGGTTCTCGATGATCATCCGCTGGGCATAGCGCTCAATCAGTTTGACCGGTGTTCGGTGGAGTTGATTGGTGATCAAAAAGGTGGGCTCCTCATGCCCCAGATCATCGATGACAACCTCACGAAGCTCTCCCTGATAGTCACGCAGTTGTATCCGGCGGTCCAGAATCCGTGGGGTCTTATAGATTCGAGACACGCCCTGAAGCTCAATTCTCCGCCAGGCCGAAACCGGCTCCTGATAAATCTCCCGCAGCATCTTGACAGAACGTCTCCGGAGCGTGATAAAGGCAATTCCCATCTGATTGAGCCGATTCAGATGGCCATAGGTCGTCAGCTTGGAGTCAAAGATAAGTTCTTCGGGAAGTTTTCCCGTTCGTTGCTTCCAGAACTCGACGAATCGGAGGATCTCCTCATTCTGCTCGTCCTTTCGCAATTGTCCATTGGCATAGCAGAAAACCCGCTTCTGGGCATCTTGGGCCAGGAAGGCCAGAATCCCCTTTTGACGGCGACTCCGCTTGGTGAGATAATGTTTTTCCATCAGGGCGTCTTCTCCGTGAAAGGGAATGGTATGGAAGTCCAGATCAAACGAATTTCCCCGCGAAAGTCCGAGTCCTCCTACGGCATCAAACCACAGCCGCATCAACCGAGGATACGAAGCCGGATCAATTCGACAGCTGTATTCGGTGAGAAAGGACCGTTTGGGAATCACGTTGAGTCCAGCAAACAGAGCCAGCCCCTCGTCCAGGACATAGCTCATGACATGGCTGTGCCGAGCGCTTCCAAACAGTTTGAGCCCCAGAAGGGAACGGATCGCCTGTGCAGCGGGAATCATCTTTGTCCCAGGGAATCCCGCCTCTTCGAGCAACCTCTCCAGAGGGATCTGAGCCAGATAAGGGACAAACAGGTACAGCCCCCCGAATTGGGTCCGAAATCGCCGGACAGAAAGATCCAGCCGGTTCACATCGGCAACCTCTGCGACCTCGGGCCGAGGCCCCGGGAGTCGCTCCTCGTCTCTTCTTCGGGGCAGCCTTGCAAAACCTTCGTCTTTGAGAATCAAAGAGATGGCAACAGCGCTGACCCTTTGTCCGCTTTCTTCCAGGACCCGGCTGATATCATAGATGGAGAGATTCTGCTTTCGCAGAGCGACGACCTTGTCCCGGAGACGATCAGCCTTAGGAGAGGCCTGAGGCCCCTTTTGAGGGGGAAAGAAGAAGGGACGATCTGGATTTTGGCGGAACTGATAGGTGAGAACACGGAAGCTTCCCGGGGAATACCCGAAGTGGCGGGCGACCTCAGCCGAAGGGAGATCCTCGACGAAGTAGGCCCGGAGGGCTTCATATTGGCGATGAGTAGGATTCGCGGGTTCGAGAAAGAAGCGGGCCATATTTGTTAATTTATTTGGTTTACTTTTAAACATAGTGCCACTATATCAAATGCTGACAGAAATGTCAAGTAAAAAATGATATGTGGCAATCAATTTATGTTAAATGCCAATAAAAAGGCTTTAATATGGATATTTTGTAATTGTATCTGCTTATATCATAAGAGACAATATTTATTATAACTCTGTGGCATTATGTTTATAAGTTTCGTGTAAAATTAACGTAAGGGTGATCAAAAGACGCCTTTTAACCATGTTGGACTGAGAATTTGTTAGGTTTTTCATCCTTCATGGGAATCCAGGCTAGGATGAAAGGGGTCTCCATTAGTAATCCAAAAGCGTTCCTTAGACACCCCTAAATGGAAAAATGTTCTGTGATTTTCTGTTGTTTCAGCGTGGAATAGTTTAAAACACGGCAAAGGGGTTTATTGGAGAGGTGAGGTTGTGAAGATCGCTCCACATATTGATAGGTTTGGTGACATCAGGAAGATGTTTGTGGATTACTTTCAATATGTCCTTCTGAAAAAGGATAATACACTGAAGGAGGCTTTCTTTAATGCCGCACGAGAAGAATATGGAGATCCACTCGTCATCCAATCAGAAGAGGAGTTTCACGAATTTACTGATAATTTTGTCTATTCTTATAGGTTCCCTGATAATATGACAGTGATTGATCGATTTGTTTCTGAAATTTACGATCTCAGTGAAAAGGAGAAAGCAATCGTTCTGAGATGGAAAGACCCTGTGGCAGGAATATTTCAAGTCAAAAGAACGCTTCCCGATGGATTTGTTGCAGAGAATTTAATTAACGAAGTCGAATACACGATCAAACCCACAACCATTCCTCATCAGCTTGAACGGCACGCTAAACCTGGGGCATTTTTCAGAGCAAAAATCATCCCTGTATACGATAAGGAATATATATTCTCAGGTGCCTAGGAATTCCTTGATATTTCAGAAAAAGAGGTATTGAAAGTCGTTGCATCCTTTCAAATGAAACATCCGGAGTTTGCCTTCAGAGATAATGAGGAAAGAATAAGATGGGGTTTTGAATTACAGAAAGAGGACAGGGAATATTTTATTGAATATTTTGGGAGTGATGAGGTTCTCACTGAAGGCAAAAAGCTTCCTGCCTTGGCTGCTGAGTTTTAGGAATACTTTTTTCTCTTGACAGGTGCCTTTTAATGGGAGACCCCAGTAACAAATTGCATCGTGCGAAACCACAACCGCAACGGCTTGCGAGTACCATGAAAAATTGTCCCGGCCGTTACCGAGGTCTGGGTGCCGCAGTTCCGGCAATACCACAGCCAGCGCTTCGTCCGCCAAGCTTGGTTTGCTCCACACCTTGGGCATACAAAGCCACCCGGCCAAC
>VGRU01000349.1 GCA_016875255.1 Deltaproteobacteria bacterium | reverse complement strand
TGGAGAAATCCAGATCCTTTATATCTTCGGGAGTGTAAAGACCTTTGATCTCCAGATCGGAGACCGTAGTAAAGCGGGGCAGACGTTCAGGGGTTTCGGAGAGCATTTTTGAAAGGTCGCCCCCCCATCTCTTCTTCTCTTCCTGAACCTTTTTGAGTTGATCCTCCTTGAACATTCACCCCACCCCCTTCCAAAAAGAATCAATTAACAATGCAAATCTATCAGTGCAAAATTAGCATTCCAAAGCATTTTTTGATTGCTAACTTTTTCCCGCGAAGCACGGGACTAAATTTACATTTTGCAATTGGGTTTAGAATTCGATGCCTTTTCGTGCTTTCACTCCTTTTGCATAATAGTGTTTCCTTTCCACCATTTCAGTCACCAGATCGGCTCTTTCCAAGATCTCCGGCCTGGCATCCCTGCCAGTGAGAATGAGTTCCACGGTCTCCGGTTTCGAACCAAGGAGTTGGAGCAGTTCGGACAGCGAAATCAATCCATAATCAACAGCCACATTGATCTCATCAAGAATCACCATGTCGTAATGTCCGCTGAAGATCGCCTCTTTTGCGAGGGCAAATCCTTTTTGAGCCAATTCGATGTCTACGGGATCCGGATTGGCTTTAGAAACGAAGGTCTCCCTGCCTATCTGCCGGATTGTCAGGTAGGGTGAGAGTTTTTTAGCAGATTCCAACTCGCCGTATAAGATATTTCCCTTCATAAACTGAATGATCAGGATTTTAAACCCATGGCCTACGGCCCTGAGGGCCAATCCCAGGGCGGCCGTGGTTTTGCTTTTTCCGTTTCCGGTGTAGACCTGGATCAAACCCTTTTCCATACCAAAGACTCAATGACCAATGGTCAATTAGCAATGATCAATTATCAATTTCTAAAATCCGCAATCCGCAATCCGCAATCTGAAATCCGCAATCAACAGACTTCCCGGAGCTGGGCCATGATCTGTTCGGTCTTAAAGTGTCTCAGGGTAATGGCGCTTGAGGGACAGGTGGCATTGCAGGCGCCGCACCCCTTACAGAGGGCTTCGTTGACTGTCATCACCTTCCGGTAGGGATCCATTCTTAATGCCCGGTATTCACAGACCTGCTCACAGAGTCCGCAACCCGCGCACATGAGCCTATCGACCCAGGCAGTGATGGGTTCAATCCTCACCCTTCCTGCGAACAAGGGGATGGTCGCCCGTGAGGCTGTTCCATGGGCCTGGGAGAGGGTATCGGAGATATCTTTTGGACCCTGACAGGTTCCGGCGAGGAAGATCCCATCGGTTGCCGTATCGAGAGGTCTCAGTTTCGGATGGGCCTCGAGATAGAAGCGGTCCGGTGACAGGGAAAGCTTGAGAAGGCCCCTCAGACTGCCTGCATCTTTCCTCTGTGTAAGGCCGGTCGCAAGAACGACCAGGTCAGCCTCTTCTTCATAAGGTTCACCGAGGAGTTCATCGTCCGCCTTGACGATTAATTTTCCATTCTTTTGATAGATTTCGGAAGGGACCCCTTTCCGGTAAAAGACGCCTTTTTTCTGGACGGTTTCATAGAACTGTTCATATCCTTTGCCGAAGGCCCTGACATCGATGTAGCAAATGGTCACACGGGCATCGGGGATTTTATCCTTGACGAGGTGCGCCTGTTTTGCCGTGAACATACAGCAGATACGGGAACAATATTCGTTGTTGACCGTCTTATCCCTTGAGCCGACACACTGGATGAAGACGATGTTCTTCGGCTCTTTTCCGTTGAATTGGAGTGTTCCCTGGGTGGGGCCGTCCGGAGAAATCAATCTTTCAAACTCGAGGCCGGTGATCACATTTTTATAGACGCCGTATCCTAATTCAGGTTTCAGCCTGGGATCAAAGGGGTCATAGCCTGTGGCCACGATGATTGTTCCCACCTTAGCCTCGAATTCCATTCCAACCTCTTCAAACTGGACCGCGGCCTCCGGGCAGACTTCCCGGCATTTTCCGCACTCTCCCTTCTGGAGATAGAGGCAGTTTTTGGAATCGATCGTATAACAGCGTGGAACGGCATCGGGGAAGGGGAGATAGATCGCAGGCCTTTCGTCAAGTCCCATATTGAATTCATTCGGAACCCTGACCGGACAGACCTCCTCGCATTTTTTACAGCAGGTGCATTTCTCCGGATTGACATACCGGGGATCGTGTCTGATTCTTACTTTGAAATTTCCCACAAAACCTTCCACCCCTTCGACCTCACTCTGAGTGAGAAGGTGGATCAACGAATGATTTTTTACCTCCTCTAATTTAGGGAGCAGGGTGGCGGAAGTCTCCTCAAGGTTGGGAAAGGTCCGGTTGAGCTGGGCCAGATGTCCTCCGGGAGAAGGGGATTTCTCCACCAGATAGACTTCAAAGCCTGAGTTGGCAACATCGAGGCTTGCTTGAATTCCTGCGATCCCACCGCCGATGACCAGGACCGCGGGAGTGACCCCGACTTCATTCTCCTCCAAGGGCTCATGAAGCGAGACCTTGGCCACGGCAGAGGCGATCAGATCCATGGCCTTCTCCGTTCCCTGTTCCTTATTCGGATGGACCCAACTGCATTGTTCCCGGATGTTGGCCATCTCAAAGAAGTAAGGGTTAAGGCCGGCGGAGCGGCAGGCATTCCGATAGGTCGGTTCATGCATTCGCGGAGAACAGGCTGCCACCACGACCCGGTCAATGCCCAGATTCTTAATATCGTTCTTGATCCAGTCCTGACCGGGATCAGAACACATATATTGATAGTTCCGGGCAATGGCCACATGGGGAAGGGTCCGGGCAAAGGCCGTGACCTTCTCAATATCAACCGTAGCCGCAATGTTGATTCCGCAATGACAGATATAAACGCCGATCTTCATAATTTGAATGTTGAGAGTGGAAGGTGGAGGGTGGTTTTTAAATCCACTTTCTACTTTCCACTTTCGACGCTCCTTCCTTTTGCTAAGATGGCGCAGGCCAGAGCGGCCGCGCCGCTCGCCTGGGCTACGGTATCCGGAATATCCTTAGGGCCCTGACAGCATCCTGCGAGAAAGACGCCCTCCACCGAGGTGAGGATGGGATCCAATCCGGGAGCCTCCGCATAGAACCGGTCCGATGAGCTTTCCATGCCGAGCATCTTTTTCATGAAATCGTCTTCCCTTCGGGGGATGAGGCCCGAAGCGAGGACGACGAGATCGGCTTCCAGCTCTATGGGCTCTCCGAGGAGCGTATATTCGCC
>VGRU01000348.1 GCA_016875255.1 Deltaproteobacteria bacterium | reverse complement strand
TGGGAAACCGGGCTGACACCCTGAGCCAGAAGTCATAATCCTCACATACCGGAAGGGCTTCGTCGAAGAGACCGACCTTTGAAAAAAGCGTCTTCCTCATGAGGGATGAAGAAGGGCTGATGATGCAGAGGGGAAGACATTTCTCAAAGATCCAGCCGGAATATTTCGAATGTTTCTTCATCGGGTTGACCCGTTTCCCTTTCCGGATCCAGATCTCGTCGGTGTAACAGAGAGGGTAGTGCGGGTTATCGTTTAAAAAGGCGACCTGCGTTTTTAATTTCCCCTTAACCCAGAGGTCGTCCGAATCGAGGAAGGCGACATATTTGCCCCTGGCATGAAGGATGCCTCTATTTCTGGCCGCACTCACGCCCCTATTCTCAGTGTGTTCGATGACCTTGACCCTTCCTCCCAATGGTCTCATCTCTTCGGAAGTTCCGTCTGTGGAACCATCATCCACAACGATCAACTCAAAATCTTCAAAATCCTGGGTCAATACGGACTGGACTGCCTCCTTCAACATAAGCAGCCGGTTATAGGTGGGAATGATGACGGAAACCTTGGGCATGGTTTAAACAGTTTGAGGATTGCTTCGCTTGAGGATCACTCCGTTTGAGGATTGAGGTTTTTCTTATGAAGCCTCGTGCCTCAAGTTTTCTGAAAGAAAACGCTCCTCAAGCCCGTTTGGGGCGGTCCTTTAACCTCTATCGAGGTTAGGCGATTCGCCTCGTCATTTTTTTCAACCGGTTGATCCGCTTTCTTAAAATCTGAGCCATCTTAAGATTTCGTTGTTGGAGGATTTCCTCTCTTTTGGCTTTAAGCTCCTTCATCTTCTGTTTCAACTGTGCCGCAGTCAGAATTACTTTTTCCTTTTTTACGCGAACCTTTTTCTCTTTCTTCAGTTCCGGCTCAGGAATGCCTTTGGCTTTCCGGATGGCAACAAGCAACTCTTCTTTCTTCATCGCATGAACGCCATGGATACCGGGCAATCCGAGGGCCATCTCCCTCAACTCTTTGGCTGTCATCTTCTCCAACGGCTTCTCTTTTTTCTCCATTCCCATCTCCTCCTCGTCAAATAGTAATATTGACCGGCAAGCGCCTCGCAAGCCCCGCCTTGCAGGCGTGGTCAAGGGGCGCAACATAAATGATATTCATTTCCGGGAAGCCCCGTCCTGTGGACGGGGAGCTTCACTGTCTGAAAGGCGACGAATAGTAATGTATATGATTTCTCAGGCCAAATCAATCCACTCTAAAAGAACATCTTAGAGGCAAGGCTATTCCTCAATGATCTTTACCTTCATTTCAATCCGCTCCGTAGGATTGTCTGCTCTGTCTTTCGGTTGGCTGACGATCTTGTCGGCGACTTCCATCCCGGAAACCACCTCGCCAAAGACGGTATATTGCTTGTCAAGGAAGAAGGCATCGGCCACGCAGATGAAGAATTGTGAGCCTGCGCTGTCCGGATGTTGAGCCCTTGCCATCGAGAGAATGCCTCGCTTATGCTTTTTATCATTAAATTCCGCTTTCAGCGTATAACCGGGGCCACCCGTTCCGTGTTGCGACCGATCCGGACTCTTTGAATTGGGATCCCCACCCTGGATCATGAATCCCGGGATCACACGATGAAAAGTCGTCTCATCATAAAATCCCTTTTTAGCGAGATCAATAAAGCTGGATACGTGTTTAGGGGCAACTTCAGGGAAAAACTGGAGTTCCATATTCCCAAATTTTGTTTCTATCACCGCTTTTATCTCAGACATTTTCTTTTTCTCCTCTGTTATTGAATTTTTATATCTCGCCTCTATACAGACCCTCATGAGGTGGACAAGATACCCAATGCCTCCATATACAAGAATGCCTGCCTTTTCAGGCAGGCATTTAAATTTGGCGGGAGCGACGGGGCTTGAACCCGCAACCTCCGACGTGACAGGCCGGCGCTCTAACCAATTGAACTACGCCCCCAATATTTTCACTAAAAAATCTATTACAGAGTTAACTCCGAACTACGAACTCAAAACTCATTACTCATTTTGCCTTCGGCAAAACGAATGGTAGGCGGAACAGGGATTGAACCTGCGACCTCCGGCTTGTAAGGCCGGCGCTCTCCCAACTGAGCTATCCGCCCTCCCCCGTACAGCTCATTTTATGGAACCGCACTTCCAATGTCAAGCTCAGGCCGCTCCGGCCTCTTTCTCATAGAGGAGGATCGGACTTTCGTGATTGAGAACGACCTCTTCGCTGATGATGCACTCACGGATGTTTGGCTGAGAGGGGAGCTCATACATCACATCCAGCATCGTGTTCTCCATGATCGCCCGCAACCCCCGTGCGCCGGACTGCCTCTTGATGGCCTCCTTCGCAATCGAGGTCAGGGCTCCCTCGGTAAACCGGAGTTTTACATTTTCAAAATCAAAAAGTTTCTGATACTGCTTGACCAGCGCATTCTTCGGCTTCTTCAGAATATCGACGAGGGCTTCCAGGCTGAGATTCGAAAGGGTGGCGATGACCGGGAGCCTTCCGATAAATTCGGGAATCAAACCAAACTTAAGCAGATCCTCGGGCTGAACCTCTTTAAGCAATTCTCCCATATCCCGCTCTTCCTTGGTCTTGATGTCCGCTCCAAATCCTAATGTCTTTCCTCCCACCCTTTGTTCGACAATCTTTTCGAGTCCGACAAAAGCCCCTCCGCAGATGAAGAGGACATTAGTTGTATTAATCTGTATGAATTCTTGTTGAGGATGTTTGCGTCCTCCCTTCGGCGGCACGCTCGCTACGGTCCCCTCGATGATCTTGAGCAGGGCTTGCTGGACCCCTTCTCCCGAAACATCCCTGGTGATGGATGGGCTATCCGATTTTCTTGAAATCTTGTCGATCTCATCAATATAGACGATCCCCTTCTGACAGCGCTCGATATCGTAATCCGACGCCTGAAGAAGGCTCAGGATGATATTCTCCACATCCTCACCCACATATCCGGCCTCGGTGAGACAGGTGGCATCCGCAATCGTGAAAGGGACATCAAGGATGCGGGCCAGTGTTTGAGCCAGAAGCGTTTTCCCGGAACCCGTTGGACCGATCAGAAGAATATTCGATTTCTGAAGCTCCACCTCGCTGGAGAGAACCCGTGAGTCGATTCGCTTATAGTGATTATGGACGGCCACCGATAAAATCCTCTTGGCGTGCTCCTGCCCGATCACATATTCGTCCAGCCTGGCTTTGATCTCCATGGGTT
>VGRU01000347.1 GCA_016875255.1 Deltaproteobacteria bacterium | reverse complement strand
GTTGGTCTTCTCTCGTGGATGACGGTCGCACGGCAGATACGGTTGGGAGAATTGCAGTCCACGCACTTTCCCACCTTTGCGCAGGGGACATCGATATTGAGTCGCTTCGCATTGAGCGGCGCAGACACATTCTTTATCCTTTTGATCGCCTCCTCGACATCATCCACGATCTTATTAAATCCGGCGACCAGGATGACTTTGCCCGGCCCAAAGACAGAGGAATTGATACGGTTTCCGATTCCGTCAATATTGACCAGTTCTCCATTCAGGGTGATGGCATTGGTGCCGCTCAGGAAGAGATCACAGGTCATCTGGGCTTTGCGAATCCGAAGAACCTCTTCTTTCGGAAGCCCGGGTTTCCAGTGGTTATAGAGAACATTACCCTGGGCCTCCAGCTTCTCCAGAATTCCCAACTCCCTGACGGTGACAGAGCCGCCGACCCCCACCTTTGAATGAGGGGTGATATGTTTCAAAATTTCTTCGACGGCCTCCCTCTTATCCTTCACAAAGACAGCCTTAAAATCATGGGCCTCCAGTTTTTCAATAGCTTTCTTTGCTTTTTCCTCCACCCACCATTGTTTAATCGAATCCATTCATCCCTCCATTACAAAATTGAGAAGTACTGCTCTAATTCGTAGTCGGTTACCCGGGCACGGAAGCGTTCCCATTCCATCTTCTTGTTCTCTATGAATTTATAGAAAACACTGTCTCCCAGGGTTTTTTTGACCAAGTCGCTCTTTTCAGTGACCTGAATGGCCTCCCAGAGATCCTCAGGCAGGGTCTCAATGCGATATCTCTTCCTTTCCTTCTCAGTCATCTCATAGACATTTCTTTCCACCGGCTCTCTTAAGGGATATTTCTTTTCCATGCCCTCCATCCCGGCGGCTAACATCACAGAGAAGGCTAAATAGGGGTTGCAGGCAGGGTCAGGACACCGGTACTCCACGCGTGTTGCCAGCTCCTTCCCGGGCTTGTAGACCGGGATTCGGATGAGGTCCGAACGGTTCTTTTGAGCCCAGGAGATATAAACCGGTGCTTCGTAACCCGGCACCAGCCGCTTATAGGAGTTCACCCATTGATTGGTGACCAGAGTGATCTCGCGGGCATGTTTCATCAGGCCGGCGATGTAATGCTTGCCGATCGCTGAGAGATGGTACTCGTCTTTCGGGTCAAAAAAGGCATTCTTTTTCCCTTTGAAAAGGGATTGATGGGTATGCATCCCGCTTCCATTGATGCCAAAAACGGGTTTGGGCATGAAACTGGCGTAGACATTATTCTTTAGTGCCACTTCCTTAACCACCAGCCTGTAGATCATCGTGTTGTCGGCCATGGTGAGGGCATCCTTATATTTGAGATCGATCTCATGCTGGCTGGGGGCGGCCTCATGATGACAATATTCAACCTGCACACCCATCTCTTCCATGGTCATGACAGCTTGCTTACGGAGATCGCTTGCGACATCAAGCGGGGTCAGGTCGAAATAGCCCCCTGAATCGAGAAGCTCCGGTTTGCCCGAAGAGCTCCTAAAATAGAAGAATTCCAGCTCAGGGCCCACGTAGAAGGTGTACCCCATATTGCTGGCCTTCTCCAGATTCCTCTTCAACACCCAGCGGGGGTCGCTCTGGTAGGGTTTCCCATCCGGTTGCAGGATGTCGCAGAACATGACTGCCACCACATGATCGTTTGCCTTCCAAGGGAAAACCCTGAAGGTGGAAGGGTCTGGTTTGGCCACCATGTCACTCTCATCAATCCTTGCAAAACCGGCAACAGAGGATCCGTCAAATCCCATCCCGTCCTCAAGGGCCGTCTCCAGTTCCCGGATGGTAATGGCGAAGCTCTTCAAAAAACCGAGGATATCGGTAAACCAGAGCCTGACGAATTTGACTTTTTTCTCCTTACAAATCCGTAGAACGTCTTTCTTGCCCAATTTAGCCATACGACCCCCTCTGATTAAAAATTGAAATGTATATCAGGTTTAGCATAATCTCCCTTCTCCGGTCAACCTTCTCTTATTCGAAAAAATTGACTTGAAAAAAAGTGGGTTCTCGTTTATGTTTATAGTCCACTAAAGAGAGAGGGGGTTTTAAATGAAAGAGGTAGCGATTATTGGTGTTGGTCAAACTTCATTTGTAAGAGGTTATGAAGGGTCTATTCGTGAATTGGCATTCGATGCCTTCAGGGAAGCCATCAAGGATGCGGGCATCACCCAGAAAGACGTGGATGCTTCCATCTTCTGTTCGGCCCCTGAATATGACAAACAACGCTCTCCTGCCGGCGTTCTCGCGGAATACCTTGGGCTTATTCCTCAACCGACGCTCTATGTGGAGACCGTCTGCTCCTCGAGCAGCAGCGGCATCAAAGTGGCCTACGGCATGATTAAATCCGGGCTCCACGACGTCGTCGTCGTCCTCGGCTTCCAGAAGATGTCCGAGATTTCATCGGCGGAGTCCCAGGAGAGAATGGGCAGGGGTTCTGACATCCAGTGGGAGGCCCCCTTTGGTACCATGATGCCTGCATACTACGCCCTCTATGCACAGGCATTTATGTCAAAGCATGGTCTGACCCACGACGATCTGATGAATGTCCGGATCAAATCATCCACCTATGGCGTGATCAATGATAGGGCCGTATACAGGAAGCCGGTAAAACCCGGGGATTTTAAACAGGGAGACCCCGAGGCAAAAATGGCAGGCCCGGTCGCATGGCCGCTCCGTGTGGGAGACTGTTGCGCCAATGCGGATGGAAGCTCCTGTATCATTCTCGCCAATGCTGAAAAAGCAAAGGCCCTGTCCAAAAAACCGGTCTGGGTGCTTGGCATCGGTGCGGCATCAGAGGCCGTCAACATGGCCGCAAGACCTGATTTTACAAAGGGGTTGAGCGTTGGGTATGCGGCAGCCGCCCAGGCCTACAAGATGGCCGGAATCACTGCGAAAGACGTCAAGGTGGCCGAAGTCCACGACTGTTTCACCATTGCAGAGATCATGGCCTATGAGGGGCTTGGATTTGCACCGGCGGGGGAAGGCAAACAGCTCATCCGTGAGAAAGCGACGTATAAAGAGGGAAAGATCCCCGTCAATGTCGATGGCGGGCTCCTCTCAAAGGGCCATCCCATTGGCGCAACCGGCGGATCCCAGATCCGAACGATCGTCCTTCAGCTACGGGGGGAGGCAGGCCCTATGCAGGTGGCCGGGGAACCGGATATCGGCCTGGTGCACAACATCGGCGGCGTTGGACTTTATGGAAATGTAACCATCTTTGGCAGAGACGGATAAAAACTTTT
>VGRU01000346.1 GCA_016875255.1 Deltaproteobacteria bacterium | reverse complement strand
TTCGCATAAAGCCCTGGCGATATGAGACCGGCCTTTGGCATAGAACTGGGTAATGGTATTTTGGATAAAACCAATCTCTTGTGGCCCAAGAGATCGAGACCGATAACGGAATAGGATGGGGTCCATAACGTTCTCCTTGCTTCTGGAGAACGTTATACAACATTATTGAATCTGACGCCAGCTCTTTCTTTATTCAGTTTTCAAAGAACTTTTTTCAAAGCGCTAAAGTGTTACAAAAAATCAAATAATCTCTGTGGGATGAGATCATGATACTCGAAGGAAGAATCTGGAAATTTGGAGCCGATGTCGATACCGATGCCATCATCCCCGCCCGTTACCTTAACCAGTCCGATCCGGTAGAACTGGCAAAACATGCGATGGAAGATGAACGACCGGAATTTATCAAGGAAGTGCGAGAAGGAGATATCCTGTTGGCGGACAAAAACTTCGGATGCGGTTCCTCCCGTGAGCATGCGCCCATTGCACTGAAGGCCGCAGGCATCTCCTGTATCATCGCAAAAAATTTCGCCCGGATCTTTTACAGAAACGCGCTCAACATCGGTCTCCCTCTTCTCGAATCTCCAGAGGCTTCTGATTCGATTAGGGACGGAGACCGGGTTCGAGTCGATATGAACACCGGTGAGATCTTCAACCTCACCCAGGGAAAAAAATTCTCCGCCACCCCCATCCCGCCCTTCATGCAGACACTCCTAAAAGACGGCGGCCTCATCCCCCACCTCCGAAAAAAGAGGATAAAGAGGAAAGAGTGATCGGGGGTTTTGGAAGCAGCGTTTTGTAGTCGTTATCTCTGGTTGAAAACGGTTTTAACCAGACGAAAAAACCTTAACCTTTCTTCGGCGGTAGCCTAAGGAGAGAAAGTCATCCTTCTCTTTTTCTTCTATCTTTTTCAAACCGAGTTCAAGAAGGATCTGCCTCTTCTCCTCGTCTCTTTTTATATGCTTTCGATATCTCCCTATTCCCAATTGCTCTCTTAACAGGAGAAACTCTGCCGGAGACCCTTCTTCATACTTTTTTATTCTCAGCTTCATACCCCTGCCTTCTTCTTCAATTCCAGGATTTCTGACAGCGTGTCATTTTCCGGAAGCTGGGCCTTCTGTCCGAGATAGGACCAATCAAGATCATCTCTGTATCGTCTGATGAGCAGCTCAACCATTTCTCCGTCGATCTCCGATTTCCAATGCTTGAAGGCGTTGAGCCGGTCGATCACCAGATCCTCTATTCCAATGATGGAACACTGAAGACCTTCGCCAAGCTCGACCACTTCAAGAGGAGAATCCTCTCCCGGAAGAGCGGATGCAGGGGCTTCAATGACCACCTTTAATCCTTCATTTACCCAATATCTCCCCTCTTTCTCAAAACCAATTCTTTTTAGAGCGGTATCGAGAGCTTCCCTGTCTGCATAAGCCAGATCAATATCGGAAGTGAAATAGACTTCTCTCGAATAATAGGACAAGGCACAACCTCCTATGATGACAGGAGCCTGTTTGTTCATCCTTTCCAGAAGTCTCGTCAACAGTCCAACCATTAAAAGCTGCTTTTTTAAAGGAGATTCCGTTTTTTTAATTATTTCCAATAGTTCCTGAGTTTCCATTGAAGTGTATATTAACAATTTGATTAAGTTCTTACAAGAAGAATTTTTTTGATCAAATTCCGGCTTGACAATAACCCCCTTTTTCTCCTATTTATAATACACTGATACAATGGGGTATCTAAAGAACAGGGGTGTTCGAGGGGGCATCCCTGTTTCTATAATAGGATAAGCGTCAGTCGGTTATCGGTGACGATGCTCGTATCGAAATTAGAAGCAGGAAGCTCGATTCTCGAAAAAATCCGAGCCTCCAGTTTCAACAAACAAGCTTCGATACGAGTTTCGACAACGACTAACGTTAATTTCAATTAAACGATACGGGCATCGTTACCGTTGCCATTAGACGGAGACCTTATTTTATGAGTAATTGGAGGAATCTATGAAGAAGGAGAAATACAATGTGGCGGTGGCGGGAGCCACGGGCGCCGTGGGGAACGAAATGATCTCCATCCTCGAACAGAGAAATTTTCCGGTTGACCGGTTAAAACTACTTGCCTCAACCCGCGGAGCAGGCACCAAGATAGAATTCAAAGGAAAGCCCTATATTGTTGAAGTGATGGACGAAAACTCTTTTGTCGGAATGGACATCGGACTCTTCTCTCCCGGAGGGTCGGTCAGCCAGAAGTTTGCGCCCATTGCGGGAAAGGCGGGCTGTGTGGTCATCGACAACACCAGCGCCTTCAGGATGGATCCCGACGTTCCCCTGATCGTTCCGGAGGTCAATGCCCATGCGGTCGCTGGCTATCCTAAGAAGAATATCATCGCCAATCCCAACTGTTCGACCATCCAGATGGTGGTGGCGCTGAAACCCATCCATGATGCAGCCCGGATCAAGCGGGTCGTTGTCTCCACCTATCAGTCAGTCTCCGGCACAGGAAAGAGGGCGATCAAGGAGCTTGAGAACCAGGTTCTCTCGATTTACAACCAGCAGGAGATCAAGAGGGAGGTCTACCCTCATCAGATCGCCTTCAACTGTCTTCCCCACATCGACGTCTTCCTCGAAAATGGCTACACCAAAGAGGAGATGAAGATGGTCAATGAGACGAAGAAGATCATGGAAGATGATTCGATCCGTGTCACTGCCACTACGGTAAGGGTGCCCGTCTACTATAGTCATTCCGAATCGGTCAATATTGAGACCGAGAAGAAATTGACGCCGGATGAGGTGAGGGAGATTCTTTCCAGGGCTCCGGGCGTGGTCGTCGTCGATAACCCGAAGAAGTCCGAATATCCCCTCGCCATCCATGCCGCAGGAAAGGATGAGACCTTTGTGGGAAGGATTCGTGAGGATGAGTCCATTCCCAACGGGATCAATATGTGGATCGTTTCGGACAACATCCGGAAGGGCGCGGCGCTCAATGCCGTCCAGATCGCTGAGATCCTGATTCAGAAGTATCTGTAGCAGTGCCTAAAATGCCTAAGGTGATCTAAAGTGACTAAAGTTAAAATCTACATTGGAGGAGAGACAATGAAGAAAATCGTTTGGGCCATTCTTTTATCTTTTACCATCGTGACCTGGAGCGCTCCGGGCCATGCAGCCAAGACCCCTTATAAGATAGGCGTCAACCTTGAGCTGACCGGTCCCTGGGCAGAAATCACCAAGACCCTGAAAAATGGCATGGTGATGGAAGTGGAGAAAATCAATGCCAAGGGCGGCATCAACGGGCGGCCTCTGG
>VGRU01000345.1 GCA_016875255.1 Deltaproteobacteria bacterium | reverse complement strand
GATTATTCTTTCCGTGATACTATAGCTTTTGAAGAGGTTATCAGATGATCAGGTTATCAGGAAGTGGAGATCAGGATATCTGGATATCAGGTCAAACCGAAAGACTGTTATTATTTATCTGAGATCCTGGTACCCTGGTATCCTGCCCCCTGATATCTCGGTCACCTGATATCCGTTTTTTACCACTCACCACAAGTCATTTCGAATAGTTTCAAAGCGCTAAACAGTTGCTTCTTTCTAAATCAGGGGCATTGTAACAAAAAGGACTTTTGACGTCAAAAAAGAAATGTTAACACATTTATTATTATTTTCTATCAGTACTGTCCGGTTAAAAATTGAATAATGTCAGCTGCTTATAAGAAGCCTCCTTTTGATCTTGGAGATGAAAATTTGTAAGTAACGGTAATAATTCATCATTTTCAAAAAGCGTGATGCTTAACACTTGAAGAATTTCGTTGAGTGTTCGTTCGATTCGCAGCTGCTTCTTGATGATTGCAACCAACAAATAGAAAGAGACTGCGATCCAGATTTGGGTTTTCACGGCGTTTTGGGAAGTACCATAGAACGCTTTGATTCGAAGATTTTGTTTGATCCATTTGAAGAACAACTCGATCTGCCAGCGACGTTTGAACAGCAGAGCAATTGTCAACGCTGGCAAGACAAAGTTGTTTGTCAAAAAGATAAGGCGGCGATGATTTTCGATATCGAAGAAACTGATTCGCCGAAGAGAGTCGGGAGTCGGGATAGAATTGAGGCGCGCGCAAACTTAGAAGGAGAGTTACCAGCATGTGCTCTTTCGATTTACACCGTGGGTTCCTAATACTACTCCGACAAATATAGGGCATATATCACGTTAGCATTCGCACCAAACATTTCGATAATTCATGGCGTATGTCAGGGAGGGAAGGCATCTTTGTGGCTCGTTGTTTTCTTTTCCAGCGCTCTGAAGATCGAATTGGGCAGAGGCGATGCTTCCATGGTTCTATGGAAGCATCGTTCAATACGAACGCCCTTGCTCCCGGGTCCGGAGTCGCAATCGATTCTCCCAGAGGAGTTGCTGCTGGAGTTTTTTTTCCTGAAGACGCATTTTCATCAAATAGCCAAACGACAGAAAAACCAAAAATACATGACGGTGCCAGCCAGGCCAGGATCTCCCCTCATGGTGGTCCAGCCCCAATTCTTCCTTCAATTGCTGGTATCCATGTTCAATCCAGAACTTCTCGTGGAGAAATCGAACGATCTCAAGCGTGGGCATTGTCTGAGGCATATTGCTGAAAAAGTAGCGCAATTCATACGTTCCCTTTTCTTGCCAACGTCGTTCAATAATCAGCCAAACTTCTTCATGCCGAGCCCCTTGTCGATAACCGTTGGCCGGCCAGACCCGTCGAGACACGGCCTCTGCAATCAGAGGTTTATCTCGGCTATCTTGCCTCAGTTCCAGATGCTCCCAGGCTCCTTCTTCTACGGCTTCACCCAACTCCGATACCTTGATCGGTCTCGGATGGGTCTCGATCAGTCTCGGTCGTTTTGCCGGCCTTCCCCGTTTCCGCTTTTTCGGCTCAGGCACTTCAAATACGGGAGCCTCCGTGAACACCTCCGTATTCGAATAGATTCCTACCACATAGCGCTCCCCACGTTGCACCAGCCCTCGCCGAAACTCTGGAATATTTCCATACCACCCGTCCGAAATCACTCCCCGATGAGGCACCCCCTCCGCACGGGCAAGATCAATCTGTTCAAGCGCCATCTCCCACTTCGCTCGATGCCGCGCCGAATCGGGTATATGCGTCTTGTCGCGCATGGCCCTACATACAGGATCATTCAGATCGTCCCAACTCTCCGGAATGAACAAATCCATCGCATAGGGCCAAGAGACGCCTTGCCCCACATAGGTCAAGCTCACTCCCACCTGGCAATTGTCAACCTTTCCCCTCGCTCCACAATATTGTCGCTCGACGCAGACGCTATGCCTCCCCTTTTTCGGAAAAGCCGTGTCGTCTACAACAAGAGCTCCCCCCGGATCTCTTGTCTCCGCCAACATCTGTTGGCGATATTCTCTCATGGCTCCGGAATCATCCCAGACCACATCGCTCAACAACCGCTGCATCCCTCTCTCAGAACCATGAACTCGTTCCGACATGGGTTCAACCGACTTACGCTCTCCATCCATCATCAACCCAACAACGTAGCTCTGTGCCAATTCCCGAGCCTCCGATCGACGGAAGTAACGAGCATAAGGAACCAAGTATTCTCCAATATCCTGAAGGTAGATTTGTTTTTCCATGAACCCATTATATCATACCTCGTTCTTAAAATCAATAATATCTGTCGGAGTAGTACTAATTCCTTCTTATCTCACGTTTCCTCAAGCCCCCCTGCGATCCCGGACGGTCGGTTTTCCCGAATCCGGTTCTGACCGTGGCATTTACTCTTACTGCCTTTCCATCGGAGGTGAAGCTTAAATGCTGGCTCATCTACACCCCTTTCTCCAATGGTTTGCCTGTAAGCATAGGCCCATCTTTAATGGATTAGCTACCCCTGGCCCTGTGTCCAGGACTATCCAAGGCCCACCACGTGCCCAGAGCCCCTTTGCCCGATTGAGGCGTTACCTCTTTCGGCGTGATGTTTTATGCATCACATCAGAGGGCGTTGCCCCTCCTTCCTTGCTCCTACGGACTCATGCGCCAGACCAACCCCCTCCCACCTTATTCGGCTTACCTTATTCGATGGGTCTTTGCAGGTTGTCACCAGTCCCTGCTGGAAGATGGCCCTTCCCGACGCTATCTCTGCAATCCCTCCATAGGCGCCTGGACCCTTATCCCGGGATGCCTCCCTGGTGCTCTCGTCTGTTTCTTCCCAGGGAGTTACAGCCTCAGCCACGTTGCACCTACTTCGGCGCATCCAGTTTCCCGCCGCAATGCAACTTCAACGGCGACCCCATTACGGGACGGCAGTCATTTCGTTATGTTCAGGCTCCCATGGTCGTTAGCCCCCCAGGTTGCACCTACCGCGCAGGCTCCAAAGCCAGCGGGCAGCCAGGGCGTTTACGCCACGCAATGGACTGGAAGTTGCCTTCCAGAACTGTGGTATCACTACATGACCGAATCAGACAATTATCATGGCGGGGCTTTCACCCGCTGGATTGCAGCCTTGTCGGCTGCTCCCTACAACTGAGAGGTTTTGGGACCCCTGAGCAGAATCGTCTGATCGCTTCGTAATCCGGTCCCGAGATCGACCGTGTGAGAGGATCGTCGGATATAATCGAGGTTGCTTTTGGCTCGGGTCACGAAGA
>VGRU01000344.1 GCA_016875255.1 Deltaproteobacteria bacterium | reverse complement strand
TAGGGATGCCATTTCTGATGGGCTTCTTTGATCTCTGCCATCCCGGGAACCTCTTCTCCGAAAGGGGAGACGGGCTGCACTCCGAAGACTCCGTCGAAAGCCGAAAGAGTTTCATCAAAGGCCTTCATGCTACAAAGCCATCGGGTTTTGAGATCCATTCCCCTGACTTCCTGGAGGAGGATAGAGGCTTCTCTGGAGGTCATGTTCAGATAGGCAAAGTCCGGTTGGTAGGACTTCAAGGGCGCCAGGACAAGAGAGGGAGATTTCAATGAAGCAATATCCGGAATAAAGATGTCCGGCCCGATCTCCAAATCGAGCGTTTTTGCATAAGACTTCGCCTCATCGAGAAAGTGTTTTACGGTAGGGTCAGAAAAGCTGATGAAGACGACCTTTGGTTTCCTCGTTTTTAAATCAGGTCTTTCCGAGATAAACTTCATGGCAATCTTTGTTAGATCAAGGGGGGTGGGGGTGATTGAAAACAGGTAGGGAGCCTTAGAGATATCGGCGAGATGGACAGGAAAAGAGCCGGTCAGTGTGGGAATACGCTGGAGATTGATATGGGGCAGAAGGGCAAGCCCTGTCTCAGCAGAGTAGAGATAAAGGAGGAGAATGCGGTCCGCCTCGTTCAATTTTCGAAAGGCGGCTAAGAATTCAGCCGGCTGAGAGGAATCGTCAATGAGGATGATCTCCAGTTTTTTGCCGAAGATTCCCCCGCGCTGGTTGATCCATTTGCCGGCATCGAGGAGTCCTCTCGCGCATTCCCTTCCCGAATCCCCCCATCGGCCCGTGAACGGCACCAATGCCCCCACCTTAAGAGAATCCTGGCTGAATCCGGTACATGGCAATATTGTGAGGAAGAAGATAACGAGCGTCAAGATGAGAAACTTTTTCATTGTTGAATTTGCCCAAGGCTATCAGAATATCAGGAAATCAGGTAGTGGAGATCAAGATATCAGAACATCAGGCCAAATTGTTTTCTGATATTTCTGATTCCCTGATACACTTCAACCTGGTTCCCTGATTGCCTGATACCCTATTTATTTGCCTGATGCATACAGTACCGCCAAAATTCGCGTGTTTTTGTCCTGGTGACACTGGACCTTATGGGGAATGGTTGAGTCATAATAGATGGAGTCGCCAGGATAGAGGACATCCGTATAATTTCCGAGGATGACCTCCATCTCGCCTTCGAGGACAAAGATGAACTCCTCCCCCTCGTGGACAGATGTCTTTGCGGTTTTCACCGTTGCGGGCTCGAGCGTTACAATAAAAGGCTCCATATGGCGTTCTTTCTTGTCGAACCCCAGAGATTCATACGAATAACCGTACTTCACCCCGTCTTTTGAGGCAAAACGGGAAACCCTTTTTCGCTCATCCTTTCTCACAATGGTGAAAGGCTCCCCTTCGGTTTCGCCCCAGAAGTCACCCACCCTAACCTCCAAGGCCCCTGCCAGCTTGATAATCGTCCCGAGGGACGGAGAGACGAGATGATTCTCCATCTGAGAGAGCAGAGCAGTTGAAAATCCGGTTATGTCAGCAAGGTCTTTGAGTGAGAGCCCCTTTTTCTCTCTCAATTCTTTAATCTTCTCTCCGACTCGAATCTCTTCAAATTCTTTCTTCTCTTCTTCCATCGTTTCCCCCTCACCTCTCCGAGCCAGGCTCCGCCCCGGAAGGGCTCATGCCCCGGAGGGAGGCTCTCCTGAGCCGGAGGCCTAACCCTCTCCCCAAAGGGAGAGGGGATTAAAGGAGTGATTTGACATATTCCGCTCCAATCTGGATCGCCTTGATATTGGAGGGGATGAGACCATGATGACGTTCATCAAATACTTTTTCAAGGGACTCGAACACAGATGAAAACGTGACCCATTTCGTCTTTTCAATAAAAGCGCCCAATGCAATCATGTTGGCCAGTTTTGGATTTCCGTTCTGGTTCGCAATGTCATTGACAGGGATGGTCAGCAGGTCGACATCGTTACGAGCGACTTCCTTGGGATCGATCAGGGAGGAATTCACCATCAACAGCCCGTTTGGGAGAACTCTGAGGCCATATTTGAGAAGGGAGGGCAGGTTCATGGAGATGACCGCATGGGGACGTTGCACAATAGGGGAGCCAATCTCTTTGGATGAGATCACAATCGTGCAATTCGCTGTTCCGCCCCTCATCTCCACCCCATAGGTGGGCAGGAATGTGACATGCCTTCCCTCCTTCATGGCGGCATAGGCCAGAAGGTTTCCGATGGCCAGGACGCCCTGGCCGCCGAAGCCAGCAACAATGACATCGTAGTAGAAACGATCGTTATTCATAATTCATATAGCCTTTACCTCAACCCTCTCAAAAAACTCTTCTCAGTCACTCTGAACTGGTTAATTCACATTCGTTCATCACTTTGTGCCAGGGTCTCGGCTCTCTGTTTCCTGAGATGGTGAGCCAAGAATATCATGAAGAGATTCTGAACCAAGTTCAGAATGACACCTCAGGGTTTATTATGAGGTTCGATATTTCTAGATTGTTAATTTTGCATTGCTAATTTTGAAATTTGCATTGATTCTTTCATAGGTAATCTGCCATCTTTCTCTCTTTCAGGATCCCCAGAGGAAAATAAGGAATCATCTCCTCTCCGACCCGGCGGTTGGCCTCAAGGGATGACAGCCCCCAATTGGTGGGGCAGGACATTAAGATCTCGACAAATGAGAAACCCATCTCTTCGACCTGCATCTGGAATGCCTTCCGGACCGCCTTCTTCGCTTTCATCAGGTTGGCCGGGTTGTTCACAGCCACTCTGGCCACAAAAGCGCTGCCCTCAAGAGTGGCCATCATCTCGGCCATCCGGATGGGGTAACCATCATACGTGAAATCCCTTCCGTAGGGGCTCGTCGTCGTCTTCTGACCGAGAAGGGTGGTGGGCGCCATCTGGCCTCCGGTCATCCCGTAGATCCCGTTGTTGGCGAAGATGAGGGTAATGTTCTCACCACGGTTGGCCGTATGGATTCCTTCGGCGATTCCAATTGCTCCAAGATCTCCGTCCCCCTGAATCGTAAAGACGATCGCATCCTTCTTCGCCCTTTTCACTCCTGAGGCGACAGCCGATGCCCTTCCGTGGGGCGCCTCGAGGACATCGATATTGAAGTAGTCGTACATAAAGACGGAACAACCCACGGAGGCGACCCCAATGGTCTTCTCCCTGATTTTAAAATGGTCGATGGCCTCTGCGACCAGCCGATGGACGGTTCCGTGGTGACACCCCGGGCAAAAATGGAAGGGAACATCGATCAAACATTCCGGACGTTTAAAAACAAGTTCCATC
>VGRU01000343.1 GCA_016875255.1 Deltaproteobacteria bacterium | reverse complement strand
GAAAGAACCAAAAAGGATGCCCATAAAATCATAAATTTCCAGGGGGAAAAAGAACAGGCTATTTTCCAAGAGAATGATGGAAGAATGAAACCTGGAAGAATGGAAGGATAGAATTGTGAGAAATGAGGTTACGAGTTAAAAGAAAAAAAGTTACAGGTTGCGGGTTACGGGATGCGAGTTTAAAAGATAAGGAGAAAGGTTAAAGGGGAAAGGTAAAATCAGAAAGCAAAGAGATCCTCAAACCTTCAACGCCCTAAAGATTTGTCAGATCAGAGATATGATGAACGTAAGGAATTTTACTAAGGTCTTGGATTAGTTTCTCGTCGGCGGTAATGAAGGGGACTTTCAAGTATTTGGCCATCGCAATAAAGGTGGCATCGTAAACCGTTATGGCATGGAAGTAGGCGAGTTGGATTGCTTCCATAATCACTCCTTGTGAGATTTCGACCATGCTGATCTGCATATCGTATAAACTTGTTAGAGCCTCATGGACCTGTAGCTGGGTTAAATCAGGTTTGTATCGAAGAACATTTGCGATTTCATAGATTAGAAGGTCAGGAACGAAGATCGCCATATGACCGGCGAAGTAAGCCTCTCTGAGCTTGAGAGCAGCCTCTCGCCAGATTTCATCCTTTCTAAACCATTTCAAAACTACGGAGCTGTCCAAGAGGACCGATTCGGGAAGGCCTTTTGTCAATGATCCTCCCTCCATTTACGGATTTCATGAGTTCCGTCCCAGTGTTTAGCCGTGTCACTCGCCGCAAGGGTGTCCTGAACGGCGATCGCTTTCCGAATCCGAGGGTCTTGATTAGGCGCGGAGCGGGATTTCCTTACCTGGAGAAACAACCTCACTGCCTCTCGAATAAATTCGCTGCGAGATCGATGATCTTCCTTGGCCGTTTGGTCCAGCTCGGAAAGCATCTCGTCAGGAATCGATACCATAATCTTGGCTCTACCCATATGATTTACCTCCAGCAATAATTATATACAAGATCAATAAAAAGTCAATAGAAAAGCATCCCTGTGTGAGAACATATTTGTTTTTCAATTAAAGAGTCCCGGGGACGGTTCTCAATAAACACAGTTAATACAATATGTTACAAGGCTTTTATTGGAATAGTGGAATAATGGAAAAAATGTTACGGGTTAAAAGAAAAAGATGTTACAGGTTGCGGGTTACGGGATGCGAGTTGAAAAGATAAAATGATGGAAAAAGGTGTTGCGAGTTGCGGGTTACAAGTTACAGAAAATAATAATGAAAATTAGAAAGGCGAAAGATAGGCGTGTCCCGCGTAGGACTATTTTCCTCATGGCTTTCCTGGCGGGCGGGGCCCTCCTGATTTTTTTCTTTTACCCGGTCGTTCTATCCACGGGGGGCAAATATCTGGCTCCCGAAGGAACAGGGAAAGCGGATGTGGTGATTATAGAAGGAACCGAGATAATCAAAGAAGGGATCGTCCGGGCCGGGATGGGGCTTATTTCTTCGGGAAGGGCCAAAAGGCTGGTGGTGGTTTACCAGGATTCCGAGGAAAGACCCATCGGCCTGCCCAATAATTACGACCTCTTCCTGAGACAAAAGATAAGCGATCTGGGGCTCCATCAGGATCAGATCAGGGTCTATATCGTCCCTCGAGAACATCCCATCACCCTGAACGAAGCGCGGATCGTTCTTTCGAAACTCGCCGTGGATAACACCCCCAATGCCATCCTGTTATCCGAAGCCTTCCACACCCGCAGGAGCTATTGGGCTTATAAACAGACAGGAAAAACCCTCGGGGTGGACATCATCCCTTATCCATATTTCAGCGGGTTCAGGAGTGATAGCTGGTGGCAAAATGCAGAAGGGTTCCGCAGTTTTTTTGGGGAAGGGGTGAAATTTTTCTACTATGTCCTAAGGGGGTACATTCCGATCCGAAGTTTGGTGGTAACATAACCAATGACACTTTGGGGACGCAGTTAAATTGGTTAAGTAACTAAAACCTTGATACAAGTTGCGGGTTGCGAGTTGCAGGTTACGGAATCAGTGAATAAAGGGCAGAGAGTGTAGGAGGTTGGATAAATAATGGAATAGGGGAATGATGGAATAACGGGAAAGAGGTTACGAGTTAAAAGAAAAACAGGTTACGGGTTCAGGGGCTAAATCGAAGGTTGAAGGGAAAAGGTTGGAGGCCAGAGCGGACTGAGATGAAATGAGAGATCAATCGGCTTCGAGCCAGGCGAGAATGCATTTCGAAAATGTTTTAAAATCATCGAGGTTTTGAAGAGTCTCAAAGATCTTGAGCGCATCAAATTCATTTGGGAGATAATCGTGAACGATTCTGTTCCTGAAGGCCGGCATTCCTTTGATCTTTTCGGCAAATTCCCGTGGCAGGATACCTGCATCGGAGAGGGCCAGGATGGCCTCGGATTCACTTTCGCGAACCTTCCAGAGAGAAAGGGCTGATGCGATATGGGCGCAGACCCGACTCACATCCTGAATGGCACAAGCCAGGCTGTATTTGATCGCCTTTATTTGAATGACCTTGTCCTTTTCAAGGAAGAACGATTTGCTCGGAACCGGAATTGACTTGATGTCTTCCACCTGTCTCATCATGTTATCCAGATACTCCAGAATCCGTTCTTTCCTCACCAGCGTTGCGGGCGTCATTGAGCACCTCTTATCCGCTGTGAGAGCATCAGCCGATACTCGTCGAGGTATGGCTTTATTTCAAAAAACCTCATCATGACAGTGGTTTCAAAGTCTGCTCTTTCTATTTCATCCCGGCTTAAAACAAGTATTCCCTCCTTTAGAATACTATATTGAAAGACGAGGGGAAGCACGTTAAGGATTCTAAGATCAATTTCATCCGTGCCGAGTCGGGAAATCAAGAAAGCCGTTAACTCGGCCTCTTTCTTGATGTATTCCTTCATATTCGAAGGCTTGAGATAAAGGGCGACATCGATGTCGCCTCCGGAGAGGGTAGGGTCATATAAGGCAGAACCATAAAGATACGCAAAAAGGATATCTTCGTCATGATCCAATGATTCTCTTAATTGCCCAGTTAGGTTTACAGGGTTTTGAATTTTAACCATAGCGCTTTGGCTCTCTAAAGATTTTATCTCACATTTGTTGATTCTTGTCAACGAAAAGACTTGAATAACCGTATGATCAGGATAGAAGTAAGTATCCCCCAGCAAAGCTCTGGTTGTGGACATACTTGACACTGGGGGTTGCCATAAAAGGTTTAGCAATGTCTTGCAACAAGATTGTAAAAATTCACTTAGTTTTCAACTTGTTAACCTCCCCTCCCTTGATGGGAGGGGATTGA
>VGRU01000342.1 GCA_016875255.1 Deltaproteobacteria bacterium | reverse complement strand
CCCCCGACGCATTAAATAACTTGATTGTATAGGAATTTCCTTTTTTATCCCCCTCCCCCCAACCCCCTCCCGCCAGGGGAGGGGGGATACTTGGGGGATCCCTAATTCCCTCCCCCTGGATGGGGGAGGGTTAGGGTGGGGGTGTTAATAACTTGAAAAAAATTATAATGAGCGGCAGAATCCATGTCAAGGAAAATAAAAATATTGACATTTCGCTAAACTTGATGATATTTTATCAGGCAAATTAAAGATACTTAATTCGTGGGGCTGTGGCGCAGCTGGGAGCGCGCATGAATGGCATTCATGAGGTCAGGGGTTCGATCCCCCTCAGCTCCACCAGGTGATAGCCAAGGGGTTGCAGTCTTTCATGACTTGCAACCCCTTTTTTGTGCACTATGATGGACTAAATCCAGGCCATATCCAGATTTTAGGGTCGGCCGCCGGCACCCGACCCGGCGCCCCAAGGAGTAAGAATAACCCCAAACTTCATCCCTTTCCCTATCGCCTAAGACGAGGAAATTGCCTGGAGGTCAAATCATTGACGTTATCTAAACGTGGAGGTCTTTTAATGAGCTTTAAATTCATTCAGTATAATGTCAGCGATAAAATTCTAACCATTGTTCTGAATCGCCCGGATAGATTAAATGCGGTTACGCATGAGATGTTGAATGAAATGATCGATGCTTTCGATCAGGCGGATCGGGACGATCAGGTGCGGGTAGTTATTGTAACTGGCGCCGGCAAGGCTTTTTGTGCTGGAATAGACCTTAGCAAAAAGGGTGACACCTGGGCGTATCATTCTCAAAAATTGGAAGAGCATCGCGATTATGGGGGGCTCGTTACGCTGAAAATTTTTGAGATGAAAAAGCCGGTCATTGCCGCCATCAATGGCCCGGCAGTAGGATTCGGCATTACCATGACTCTGCCGATGGACATCCGTATTGCTTCGGAAACCGCGAGGATGGGATTTGTTTTCACCCGGCGGGGAATCGTGCCCGATGCCTGCTGCACGTGGTTCTTGCCACGTATTGTGGGAATGAATCGTGCTGCGGAATGGACTTTAACGGGAAGAATATTTTCTGCGCAGGAAGCGCTGCAAAATGGATTGGTAAGCAGGGTTGAGCCGCAGGAAAAACTCATGAATACGGCCCGGGAAATCGCCCGGGAAATCGCCGATAACACCTCGGCCGTATCAGTTGCCCTGACGCGGCAGCTCTTATGGAGAATGCTGGGAGAGGACCACCCCATGAAAGCGCATCGGATCGATTCCAAATGCATGTATTACATGGGAAAATCTCCGGATAGCACCGAGGGGGTGATGTCTTTTTTGGAAAAACGACTGCCTATGTTCAAGATGAACCCGAGCAGCGATATGCCCGACTTTTACCCCTGGTGGGAAAATTATCTTTTCAAATAGGGATCATTTTTTGTGGAGATCTCTTGACGGGGAATCTACAACAGTTATATATAAAAACATCCGGAGAAAGCGCTCCAAGGGGTGGCGTAGACCACCTTCCGGTCATTATCCCATATTCTTCAATCACTCAACCTTGTAAAAGGGACTTTGCTTTTTCCGCGACTGCGCGCAGAAAAAGTGGCCCGCCTCAGGCGGGCAGCGGAAAAGCCTGAAATCCCCCCTAACCCCCCTTTGGCAAAGGGGGGAAGGGGGGATTTATCGGCAGACATTTCCTTCTTACAAACATGTTTGTATTAATGAGGCGCTAAGCGCCTAATCTGAAATTGTTTTACAAGGTAAAACATTAAAACGGCCACCTTAACCATTTGATTAAATCAAACGGCATAATTGTTGACAATAAATACAAAAATCCTATACTGCCTCCAAGATAAAAAGTGCACTCTGTGACGGAGGTAGGTATGCTGGTAAGGCCACGATACGGCACTGCTGGGCATGGCAAGAAATTGAGGAAGTTGCTGGCCCAATGTGAGCGTGAAAATAACCTCCGGATTTGGAAGCGTGCCAAGAGCGTCATGATGTGTCTGAAAAATAAAAAGCCTGATGAGATTTCCGATCTTCTGGATGTTGGCCTCAAGAGCGTTTATCGCTGGCTGAATCAATATGAACGACAGGAAGTGGAAGGTCTTTATGAAGGCCATCACACAGGAAGGCCTCCCCTTCTTACGAAGGCCCAACTGGCTAGTTCCGCGTCCCAAAAGTTTTGTCCCTGGTACTGGCAACATAAATTTGTGATTTCAGGCTTGACAATTAACCCAGTTTGCATTGGAGTTATTAACGGTTATGTCATTAATACATGATATTAACTTATCAACGGCGCAGCACCTCTGGCACTGGCGGCTTAGCTGCCTTGACCATTGAAAAAATATAGATTGCCAAAATCGCGGACAGAATTTATAAGACCCGGAACTAGCCCAGTTTGAGGAGCTGAGGAAAAGAATCATGCAGTTCGCCGAAGCCCGGGGGTACTTAACTGACGAGGATGTGTCTTTTCCCAGAGAGTATGAGGATCTTCCTTGATATAAATGTTTTGGTGAGCGCTACCGCTACAAAATGAATCACCTTCGGATTCGCCATATCAAAAAGGGCAGACCTATGGTCAAAAGAACAAAAGTTGAAGGTTCAGGAATAAGAGTAACATTGAAGGAAAGGCTTCCGGAATTATCGATGGAGTTCCAATCCCAGACCCAAAAATTCAACGATCCCCCCTCAGCTAAGGAAATGTCGATAAAGGTCCCCAGGACTGCCTGTAAGGCTAAATCCGCAGATGTCTTACCATCGAATGATCCAAGCATATAATAGAGATTATCCACAATCTGACCGTTTTGATACGCCAGGGTGGCTTTGATATGCAACTCCCACCAATACTTGTCCTTATAGGTGTCGTTCCACCCGAAGGAATCATACATATAGGCACCGCTTACCGGAGATACTCTGTAAATCCCAGCATGGAGGCCCGAAAGAGATTCCCCAACAATTAAATCAGAAGACCAAATGTTGCCAGCGGATTCTAAAACCCATGGACCGGGAATATTATTGTTGACCGCGTAGGCATAAACCTGCTGAGACGAGGTCCATTGCGGGTCTGTTGCAGGAACGACATGCTGCCCAGTAGAATACACGAACCTAAGATAGGCTCCTTGCCCCAGGTATAGACCGGCATCTTCTATGGCATCAAGGGTGATCGGGGTGCCAAAGGCCGCCCCTTTTTCAATGCCCAGGGAAACCAAACCAAACATGATGATAAGAAGAAAATATTTATTTACAATTTTGAACATTGGCCACCTCCGCTTTCTTTCTCTATCAAAGCATCCATCTTTTTCGCTGGGATAGATAAAGACCAAATTTTT
>VGRU01000341.1 GCA_016875255.1 Deltaproteobacteria bacterium | reverse complement strand
CCAAAGGGGGAAACCCTTATCTCCTCCCTTTGGTCTCCGACCCAGAGCGGTCTCTGACCCGGAGGGCAAAGGGAGGTCGGGAGGGATTTTACAAAGATTTTCAAACCGCTAAAGTGTTACAATTTTTCTAAAATACGTTCGAAATGGGGCCTTATCAATGAAAACACAGTTGTACGTTTATTCCGGAACGGGCAATTCATTATGGATCGCACAACAGTTAGCGCTGGAATTAAAAGAGATCTCTATTGAATTTATGCCGAATTTAGCTGATTTCGAAGTGGAGGCCAATCGAGTGGGAATCATCTTTCCTGTCCACATCTGGGGGTTGCCTTCTCGTGTCATTCGGTTTGTCAACCATCTCAAGGTAAAGCCCGGGACTTACTTCTTCGCCGTCGCCGTCAATGCGGGGCAACCGGCGGCCACGCTCCTGCAGTTAAAAAAATTAATGTCAACCAGAAAATTATTGCTCTCTTCAGGTTATTCCATTGTCCTGCCTTCCAACTACATCCCCTGGGGAGGGCCTGGACCGGTTGAGACTCAACAGCGCCTCTTTAAAAATGCACAGGAAAAGGTGAAAACGATTGCCCAGGCTGTCCTGACGGGTGAGCGAAAAAAGGTGGACAGAGGACCTCTATGGCAGAATATCCCATTCTCCTGGTTTTATAAGATGTCCTTTCGGCATGTTCCAAAAATGGACAGGAAATTCTGGGTCGACGATAAATGCAATGGCTGTGAAATTTGCTTTAAAGTTTGTCCTGCTGGAAATATCGAAATGAAAAATGAAAGACCTTCATGGCTTCACCGATGCGAACAATGTCTGGCCTGTATCCAGTGGTGCCCACAGGAAGCCATCCAGTATGGCAAAAAAACCGTCAAATACCAGCGTTATCACCACCCCGAAATCTCTTTAAAAAACATGCTTGAACAGGCCAATGCCTCTTAGGCAAGCCATACTCCTTATAATAGTCATATAGTCTCATAGCCTATAGTCTTATCGTCAATTGACTAACCGACTAGCCGGCTGACGGCTATATGACTCACCGAAAGGGTTGACTTTTTCTACAAATGATTTAATCTGCATATAGGAGTCGCTGATCAACCATCGGAGGAAATCAGGATGGAGTTAAATGCCGGGAAGGTCAAGGTTTTAGTTTTTGCGAGTGGCGATGAGAAGGGTGGAGGCTCTGGTTTCCAGGAATTGGTCGAATTTTCCCGAACGAATCCACCGGTCCTCGATGCCGAAATCGTCGGCGTCATTTCTAACCATCCAGACGGAGGGGTTCGTAAAAGGGCAGACGCACTTTGCATTCCTTTTGAGTATTGGCCCGGCCCCTTCGATGCCACAGGTTACCGAACATTCGTTGAAAAATATCGGGCTGACTTTGTCATGTGCTCCGGGTGGTTAAAGTTTGTAAGAGGACTCGATCCTGCTAAAACAGTTAATATTCATCCGGGCCCCCTGCCTCAGTTCGGCGGACCAGGATTGTACGGCCATTACGTGCACGAAGCGGTCATGGCCGCTTACCGCCGAGGCGAAATAACCCAGAGCGCTGTGACCATGCATTTTGTGGACGAAACCGCCTATGACCACGGCCCTATCTTCTTCCAGATGCCCGTGCTGATCAGGCCCGACGATGATGCTGAGACGCTGGCTAAAAGGGTCAATGAAAAAGAACGGGCCTGGCAGAGCCATATGTTAAACTTGGTCGTCCATCGGTTTATCTACCTCAGCAATGGACAGGTCTTTTACAAAAATGATATGCCTAAAAGGCTTTTTTACTAACACAAGAAGCACATTAAATTAAATGTAACAATTTAGTTGTTTGAAATCGTCTTGTAAAATCCCTCCCAACCTCCCTTTTCCAAAGGGAGGAGAAAGGTTTCCCCCTTTTGACAAAGGGGGATGAAGGGGGATTAGATCGGTTTTTTCAAAGCACTAAAGTGTTACAATTAAATGACATCACCCCCCTAACCCTCCCCTCTTGGAGACTGTGTCGTAATTACTAATTTGTCACCCTGAACTTGTTTCAGGGTCTCGTAAGTTGTTGGAATGATTAGATGCCGAAACTAGTTCGGCATGACATTTTTTCAATTTCCCCTATTACGACACAGCCTCTTGAGGGGGAGGGTGGAGGTAGAAGGAGAGCCATGTACCATTTTTTCTTGCGCAGAGATGAGACATTCGAATACTGCTTCAATGTGGAGACTTCCGCGCCGTTGAACCCCCATGAATTGTCGGTTTTAAGGCAGATTTT
Source organism: Deltaproteobacteria bacterium (assembly GCA_016875255.1). The sequence continues at coordinate 1,081 of VGRU01000341.1, read as the reverse complement.
GGCCGACGGGTTTATCGCTGAAAGTATTTCAACGAAATCGACCTATCAAGACAGCCCCGAAGTCGTTGAACTCGGTCCGCGCATGAACTTTGCGACCGCCTATTCAACGAATATCACCTCGATCTGTCAGACCTGCGGGCTCGAAAAGGTCATCCGCATCGAGCGGTCCAGGCGATATCGTCCTTCTCCGGGAACAGATAAGATTCGCTTTATTCAAGAACATCACGATCGAATGACAGAATGTTTATATGATCGTCCCCTGCAAACGTTTGAAACTGGAATTCTGCCGGAGCCTGTTTTTGAGATTCCTCTGATGGAAAAAGGCCCGGATGCCCTTCTCGAAATACCGGGGCTTGCAATGGATGAATGGGACAGAAATCTCTACTACGACTACTTTGTGAAGGAAGAGAGAAGAAATCCTACGGTCGTCGAAATCAGAGATCTCGATAACGCCAACAGCGAGCACTCCCGACACGGCTATTTCAAAGGAAAACAGATCATCAATGGGGTGGTCATGCCGGAGACGCTTTTGGATATCGTCAAGTCGACTTTAAAGGCAAACCCATCCAACAGTCTCATCGCCTTCAAAGACAATTCGAGCGGGATCAGAGGATATGACTGCTGGACCATCCTCCCCGAACAACCCGGAAGACCCTCTCCTTTCACAAGGAAGAACCTTCAATATCACATCATTTTTACGGCAGAGACGCATAATTTCCCTACCGGAGTGGCCCCTTTTCCGGGCGCTGAAACAGGAACGGGTGGACGGATCCGTGACGTTCAGGCCACGGGAAGAGGAGGTCTGGTCGTGGCCGGAACAGCCGCCTACTGCGTGGCAAACCTGCTGATTCCTGGCTATGACCTGCCCTGGGAAGACAAACAAGTCGTCTATTTATCGAATCTCGCGTCCCCTCTTACCATCGAAATCAGGGCAAGCGATGGGGCAAGCGATTACGGCAACAAATTCGGCGAGCCGTTGATTCTCGGCTTTACCCGTTCCTTTGACCAGAGGCTTCAAAACGGCGAACGCTGGGCGTGGATTAAGCCGATTATGTTTACGGGCGGAATCGGACAGATCGAT
>VGRU01000340.1 GCA_016875255.1 Deltaproteobacteria bacterium | reverse complement strand
GCTAAAAAGGAAGCTTTGCATATATTTTCAGAGAATGCCTTCACTTTCCAGGCTTCCTGTCCATTGCCGAATAGAATCTCCACCTCCACGCCTGCGGCCGTGCCGGCTCCCGGGTCGAAGATCCTTGAAGAAAAATCGATCAATTTCACATCGTCAATCTCAGGGAAGATCGACTTGAGAGATTTCTTCAGCACCTTAGCAAGAGCATCCACGGGTCCCACCCCTGTATCCGCCTCGTGCATCTCTTTTCCATTCGCCCTGAGCATGATGGTCGCTTCCGGGCATACACCATCGTCAATCAAGCGATAATTTCCGATCACCTCAAAGTGGGGCTTATAGCCGGACATCGACCTTAAGACATTCAAATACTTGGTCGCATCTTTGACTTTCTCCTCCGCCAAGGGACGCCTCCTCTTCCAATGTTAAACTACATTACATTCATATTCTCAAAAATTGTCAAGGGAATTATTATTATTTGACCATCACCTTCAGGAGGTGCTATTAATAAGGTGCTACTTAAGTAGCCGCAGGCTTTAGCCTGCGAAGATACTGATATGATGGATGTTAAAGAAAAAAGGCATAGGTTACCCAGGGAATTTTATAGAGGAAAAATTTCTGTTGCTTTTACATTATGTCTGAGGGGAGATTCTCGATCGTTCATTTCACATGAAATTATTCGCGTATTCACAGACATTCTTACCTCAACCGTTATAAAAGAAAACGGTATAGCCCCAGTTTATTGTTTTATGCCGGACCATCAACATATCATCATTACAGGAACGTGTATCGATTCTGATGTGTGGAAAGCAATGGTGAGTTATAAGCAAAAAACAGGATTCTGGATGTCTACGAATAAACCTGAAATTGAATGGCAGAAAGATTTTTATGACCATATAATAAGAACAAATGAGGATATAGGAGCCCAGGTAAGATATGTACTTGATAATCCGGTCAGGAAAGGGTTAGTTTTATTATGGGAGGAGTATCCCTTTAAAGGCTCTATTGGGTGTAAATTGGAGGATGTTTTTTTAGGGATTATTTAAAATACACGCAGGCTAAAGCCTTCGGCTACAAAGAAAGGAATTCAATGATGAAACTCGGCGGTGTCATACCCCCCATTACCACGCCTTTTGAAAAAGGAAATCTTGCTCTGGACAGACTGAAAGAGAATGTTAACAAATGGAACAGAACCGGGCTCTCCGGCTATCTCATTCTCGGATCCAATGGAGAGGCGGTCTATTTGAACGAGAAAGAGAAGATGAAGGTCATGGAGGCCTCGAGGGAATCGATTCCCCAATCAAAGGTGATGATCGTTGGAACAGGGGCGGAATCGACAAGGGAGACCATCCATTTCACCAATCAGGCGGCAAAAGTGGGCGCCGATTTCGGCCTCATCGTCACACCTTCCTACTTTAAGGGTTCGATGAGACCTCAGATCCTCTACGACCACTTCATTGCTGTTGCGGAATCTTCAAAGATAGGCATCCTTCTTTATAATGTTCCTCAATTCACCGGGATCAATCTGGACGCTGAAGTGGTGGCAAAATTGTCCTTCCATCCCAATATCGTAGGAATTAAGGACAGCTCCGGAAACATCGGCCAATTGAACGATATCATCCATCTTTCCAGCAAGGGGTTTGCTGTTTTTGTGGGGTCGGCCCCGGTCTTCTTCCCCGCCCTCTGTATCGGGGCTGTGGGAGGAATTCTCGCTGTGGCAAATGCCGCTCCGGAGGAATGCGTCCGGATCCTCAGCCTCTACCATCAAGGGAAAATGGCGGAGGCAACGGCATCTCAGAACCGGTTAACCCCTCTTGCCAAAGCGGTGACGGTGAAGTACGGGATCGGGGGTTTGAAGATGGCGATGGATCTTGCCGGTTACTTCGGCGGAGACCCGAGGCTTCCCCTGAAAAGACCCGGGAAAGAGACAGAGGAGGAGCTGAAAAAGTTATTGGCCCAGATGAAAAAATAGGCCCCATTAGAAATTCAAGTCGCTGCAATTCGAAACCAAACGGAGGATTATTTCTAACGGGGCGAGTTATCCCATCGCTTCCAGGACAACCTCGGTAACATCTCTCACTTTCAATTTGATCTTATTCTTTCTTGCATAACCGGAGATGGTCCGGATGCATTGCTGGCAAGAGGTGACCACCTCTTCTGCTCCTGTCCTCTGAATCTCTTCGATCTTCCTCTGCGCGATGGCTGAGGAGAGCGCCGGATCGATCATCTCAAGGTCTCCTCCCCCGCCACAGCATACGCTCAACTGGCGGCTCCCCTCCAACTCGATGAGATTCAAGCCAGGAATCTTCTTTAAAATATTTCTCGGAGCGTCGAAGACCTTGCTGTTTCGTCCCAGATCGCAGGGATCATGATAGGTGACGGTTCTGTCGGCTCCATTCTGGAACGCGATCTTTCCTTCTCCGATCAGCCTTTCTATGAATTGAGTCGAGTGAAGCAGTTCGGCATCCGTCTGATACTTCTCCTTCCAGGTATGGAAGCAGGAAGGACAGGCAAAGACAACCGTTTCAGCGCCTATGTCTTTCACCTTCTCCTGATTGTGTTCGACCAGCTTCTGCATCTTATCCTTCATTCCCGCCTGGATGAGCGGAAACCCGCAGCACCACTCTTCTCCGCCAAGAATGGTGAAGTCAATTTCGGCCTTATTCAGAATCTGAACAAAGGTCTGCGGGATCTTATGGGCCATCGGGTAGAACGCCGCCACGCATCCCACAAAGTAGATGACTTTCGCCTTCTCTTTCTGAAACCGATGATCCGGGATCCCCTCTAATTTGTCCATCCACAGGGTGCGGTTCACATTCGGCTCGTTCAAAATGTTGTAATGGCTCTCCAGCGCCTCAACCACCCGATCGATCACCTTCGGGTACTGTTTCCGATCCACCAGACATTCCCGTCCTGCTAAAACGCCCTGATTGGTCTCCACCGCCGGAAAACAGGTCTGGGTGCAGAGCCTGCAACCCGTACACCGGAAGAGCGTCTCCTCGATTTCAGGCGTCCAGTCGATTTTGCCTTCGATGATCGCCTTCACAAGCACATTCTTGCCCCGGGGGGTGGCCCATTCCCTTCCTGCAATCGTATAAACAGGGCAGTGCGCCAGACAGAAGCCGCAATGGTTGCACTTGGCCACCTCGTCATAAAATTGAGTTTTGAGTTGTTCTCGATCCATATTTAACTCCCTATAGAATAATCAATGCAAAATGGTCAATTAGCAATTAGCTGATAACGTTCAAGACATCGTTCATTAAATTAACATTCAGGACATCGTTCACATTCAAACGGTTAAAGCTGTTAAACGTTTTGATATACCTGAGGTATAAGTTTTATTCGGTTTGTCATTCCGGACTTGAT
>VGRU01000339.1 GCA_016875255.1 Deltaproteobacteria bacterium | reverse complement strand
TCAGGGTATTGGCCTGGTTTGCATTGTCTGCGTTCTGTCTCGTCATCGAAGACATTTCCTCAATCGAAGACGACGTCTCCTCGATCCCCGCCGCCTGCTCGGACGCCCCCTCCGCTAACGACTGGCTCGCGGATGAGACCTGGCTGGAGGCTGAGGCAACCTGCTCCGAACCATCCGTAAGGCCCGCAACCACACGGTTGATCGGCTTAGTGATAGAACGGCTTAAGAAAAATCCCAAAAGCAACGCAACAACGGTGCCGATGATCATGCCGGCCAATGACATATATTCGGCCCTTACGGCTTCCGCATCGGCAGTTCTCTTGAACTCTTCGGCCTCTTTCATATTTTGTTCACTCAATTCATTAAGAAGCTTTTCGGTTTCGTAGAATGCATCTCTGGCTTTGCCATTGCCCAGTGCATATGCAGCCTTCTGGGAGGCATCATCTCCTTTGTCTCCCAGCGCTATGACTTCCTTATGCAGTTTCTTCCATTCCCCCCATTTTGTTTCAAACTCCTTCCAAAGTTTTTCTTCCTCCTTTGATTTGTGTATCGAATCAAAGACCTTCCATCCTTCTTCAATTCTCTTCCATGCCTTTTCCATTGTTGAGTACTGTCTTTTGCGGACCTCAGGGTTCTTCTCGTACATAAAAACCCTTTCACAACTCCGAATAGCTACCTGCGCTTCGTTTATGTGCGCAAGAACACCAGCCCCTTTCAAATAAGTCTCAACCGACTCCTTCAAGGCGTCATCGACCTGTTCGATCCCTCTCCATCCTACAAAACCCACCGCCAGGGTGATGAGAGCTACGATCAAAAAACCTCCAATCAATTTGACACTTAACTTCAAGTTCTTCATGCTACTTCCTCCTTTCATTAAAATGTTCTTTCCCCTTTCTTTTTCTTCTGGTATCTTTCCTGTCCATCGGTCTCTGATCTACGCCGCCTTGTCCAAAAAGGTTACTTCTTCCGCGCTGAGCACCTTGTCAATGTCGAGCAGAATCTTCACGCCGCCGTTCATTTTGGCCATCCCGAGGATATAGTCGGTATTTAGCTTCGCTCCAAATGTCGGCGTCTCCTCAATGTCCGTAGATTTGATATTCAGCACCTCCGAAACCGAATCGACCACGATCCCGATCAACACCGAGCCTCCCTGACCCCCGATCTCCACCACGATGATGCATGTCCGCTCCGTATAGCCCATTTCTTCCATCCCGAACTTCAATCTCAAATCCACCACCGGAATCACCTTGCCCCGAAGGTTGATCACCCCTTTGACAAACGCGGGGGTTCGCGGAACCGTCGTGATCGCCATCATCCCGATGATCTCCTTGATCTTGAGAATGCCGATTCCATACTCCTCCCCGGCCAATGAAAAGGTCAGATACTTCCCTTCCCGGTTGACCATCGCCTTGACCACCTGATCCATCGTCTCCGTCAGCTCTGCCATTCTCTTTTCACCTCCTTTCCTTTTTTGGATTTCCTATCTTTTTATCGTTTCCTTTCTTTGCTTTTCGAATGGCCTTGATCACCTCATCCATATCGAATCGCCAGGAATCCCCGATCTTAAATCCGGGAAGATTCCCATCGGAAGATAATTTGTAAATCGTCGACTCAGAGAGCTTCAGGTATTGGCCCAACTCCCTGGCCGTCACGATATTTGCCATAGAACTCTCCCCTTCTCATCTAAGGCTGGAAGGAGGCAATCGACCTCTCCGTCCCTCTCTTCCGCTCTTCGTAAAGAGACCTGATCATGACATCCGGGCTTTCGCAGAACCTGGCGTCCCCGTCACAGATCGACCAGATCACGCCAAGACCGCAATACCCGATGCCGCGGCCAAAGTGAAGGCCATCTGAGTCTCGAAAGAATCGACACCCTCTTAGGTTCGTCATATCAGTCACCCCCTTCATCGTCATCTCCCTATCCAAATCCTCTTCTCCAACACATCTCAATATGATTTTCGGCATTTTAGACTAAAACCTTTAGAAAAGATTAAATGGAAAAAGCGGGGGAAAAGGGGAAAATTGTGAATTTTAAGTTTGTAAGCTTAAATAAACCCCTAAGACAATTCCTACAACGCCTCATAACCCCTCCTCTCCTCCCCTTAACTTAAGGGGAGGAATCCCCCCTCTTAGGTTAAGTCGAATAGACCCGACCACGGGAGGAGGGAAAGGGGGAGTTACCTATCCAACTAACCGTTTATCTCTGATTGATGAGTCGTTACGAAGGGTTAAAAATTAGGTTTGAGTTGATTCTGATATTTGTGCTCTATTTGGATTATGTGTGGAAATCAGGCTGGCCCCCTCTCCCCAGAATAGGGAATTTGATCAGATCGTCATGCTTGAGAGGGGCGAAGAAAAACGCCTTTTTACGGCCAAAGAATGGGATGATACCAAGGTTTTTTTAAGGAATTCGTAAGATAAGGGAAGAACTCTTTTGGGACAGGAAGAGCGATAGGGCGTCGCCGGAGGTGGTCATTGAAAGGGCGATCAATTTTGGGGGCCTTGATTTTGTCGAGGAAGTCCAGAAGAAATACGGCATGGAAACCTTCCTCTATGTCCTGAAGAATCACCGGAATCTCAGCAAAAAGGCTGTCAATTACTGGTGTCTGAGATTGGGCATAGATCGAAGCCGCACCATGTCATTCAAGGCCAAGAGAATTGGGGAGCCTCTTCGGTAAACGGAGTGTGGAGCGGACTCTCGACTTTTTCTTTAATCATCGTACAATAATATTGTACAAGTCCTGAAGGAGGCTCAACATTGATGGAAACGGTTTGTGTGAGTAAATTGAGGGAAAATTTAGTGTCCTTCTTAAAACAAGTCGAACAGGGAGAAGACATCATTATCACCTCCCGGGGCCGTAGGGTGGCAAGGCTTGCCCCCTTAGGAAATAAAATGAAAAAAGCGAGAGAAGCCCTCCAACAACTCAGGAAAAACGCTGTGGTGGGCGATGTCATTTCTCCCGTGGGAGAGAAATGGGAGGGCATGGAATGATCGTTGCGGATACCCATGTTATTATCTGGGATGCCTTAAGACCTGATGTGCTATCCCGTAAAGCTAAATCGGCCATCTTAAGGGCCAACAGTGAGGATGGAATCATATTCTGTGAAATCTCTTTATGGGAAATCGCAATGCTCATGAAAAGAGGAAGAATTCATGTGGCTGTTGGATTTTTGGAATTCGTCAATCTGGTAAGAGAATCCAACCGCTATATTTTCCAAGGTATTTCGCCTGAAATTGCTGAGCTTTCTTCCCATTTATCCCTGGGGCGGAACAAGGACCCTGCCGACAAAATCATTGCAGCAACCTCTATCATCCAAAATGCAAGATTAATCACTGCCGATGAGGATTTAAGACGTTCCACGAGGGTCAA
>VGRU01000338.1 GCA_016875255.1 Deltaproteobacteria bacterium | reverse complement strand
ATATCGTGAATGACTACCATATGGGATTTACCGCTGAGATTCAATCCATCAAATTCAATATCAGTCGTGAGGAGCAGGACCGGTTTGCTCACGAATCGAATGAAAAGGCGATGAAGGCAATCCGGGAGGGAAAATTTAAGGATGAGATTCTCCCTATTCCCCTTCCTTCGAAGAAAGGAGAGCCAACCCTTTTTGACACAGACGAGGGCCCCCGGGACACAGACCTTCAAGCCCTTGCCAAATTGAAATCTGCCTTCAAAGAAGGCGGGGTTGTCACCGCAGGAAATTCTTCAAAGATCAGTGATGGCGCAAGCGCGCTCGTTCTCATGTCCCGCGAAAAGGCACGGGCTCTGGGGGTGAAGCCCATGGCAAAGGTTGGGGCGCAGGCCGCTGCTGGTGTGGAATTAGAGGATGTGCTGGTGGCTCCCATTCAATCGATTCCAAAAGCCCTTAAAAAAGCGGGGATCACCCTGAAGGAGATCGACCTCTTCGAGATCAATGAGGCCTTTTCGGCCACAACGCTTGCCATCATCAAAGCATTAGGAATTGATAGAGAGAGGGTCAATATAAAGGGCGGCGCTGTCGCCCTGGGGCATCCCATTGGCGCCAGTGGGGCAAGAGTTCTGACAACCATGCTCTATGCCATGAAAGACAGCGGGGCAAAGAGGGCAATGGCCTCCCTCTGTCTGGGAGGAGCAGAAGCGGTTAGCCTGATCGTGGAACAAATATGAAATGATCAATGGGCAATGGTCAGGAAAGAATTCAATTTTCAATGGACAATGGTCAATAACCAATGATCATTAGAAAATTCTAAAAATTAACAACACAATAATTTGTTTTTTCTTCTTATCGACCATTGATCATTGATCATTGATCATTGATTATTGAGAATTGGAGGGTTTTGTGGAAATTAAAACAATTGGAGTCGTGGGAGCCGGGCAGATGGGCAATGGCATCGCTCAGGTGGCTGCCCAATCCGGGCTTCGGGTGGTGATGAGCGACATTGCCGACACCTTTGTCCAGAAAGGATTAACAACCATCTCAAAGAATCTGGACCGGATGGTGGAGAAAGGCAAGATTCCTGCCCAGAAGAAGGATGAAATCATCGGAAGAATCAAAGGGACGGTTCAGTTGAAAGAGATGGCAGAGACCGACTTCGTGGTGGAAGCTGCCACGGAGAATGAGACCCTCAAGCTAAACATCTTCAAAGAACTGGACCAGGTCTGCCGTAAAGAAGTTATCCTTTCGAGCAATACCTCTTCCATCTCTATCACGAAAATTGCCTCGGCGACCCGAAGACCTGCCCAGGTGATTGGAATGCATTTCATGAATCCTGTTCCCGTGATGCAATTAGTGGAGATCATCCGCGGCCTTCAAACCTCTCAGGAGACGTTTGATACGGTCAAATCCCTTTCTGTGGGCATGGGCAAAACCCCCGTAGAAGCCAATGACTTTCCGGGGTTCATCTCGAACCGGATCTTGATGCCCATGATCAACGAAGCTATTTATGCTCTCTTCGAAGGAGTGGGAACGCCCGAGGCCATTGATACAGTGATGAAGCTGGGAATGAACCATCCGATGGGGCCTCTGACCCTTGCTGACCTCATCGGTCTCGACACCTGTCTGGCCATTATGGAGGTGCTCTACAAAGGTTTTGGGGATTCAAAATATCGCCCCTGCCCTCTTCTCAAGAAGTACGTGGACGCAGGCTACCTGGGCAGGAAAACAGGAAAAGGATTTTACCAATACTAATTCGGAATGCGGATTGCGGAATGCGGAATAAAAATTCCGAAATCTGCAATCCGAAATCCGCAATTGAAAGCCGATGGATTTCAAACTTACGCCGGAACAAGAGATGATACGGGATATGGTGAGGGACTTCACGGAGAAGAACATCAAACCCGTGGCCGCCCTCCATGACGAGGAAAAACATTTCCCCTATCAGAACATCAAGAGGATGGCCGACCTGGGCCTGATGGGAATGAATATTCCCATCGAATACGGAGGGTCAGAGGTCGGGGTGATTGCCTATAGCCTCGCCATCACAGAGATTGCAAAAGGATGTGCCTCCCATGCTGTCACCACCTCCGTCACCAATATGGTGGCAGAGGTGATCCATGAATTCGGTCAGGATGAAATAAAAAGAAAACACCTTCCTAAGTTATGCAATGGCGAATACCCGGCAGGGTCTTTTGCCCTTACCGAACCTCATGCCGGCTCTGATGCGGCCAATATCCGGACCTCTGCCGTGCGGCGCAACGACACTTACATCCTCAATGGCACCAAGGCGTTCATTACCAGCGGAGAGGTTTCAGGCGTAACCGTGGTCTGGGCCGTGACCGAGCGAAATTCAAGAAAAGGAAAGGGAATATCCGCTTTCCTGGTTGAAAAGGGATCGCCCGGCTTTAAAGTTGGAAAAGCTGAGGAAAAGATGGGCCACCGGGCTTCGGCGCTCAATGAACTGATCTTTGAAGACTGCGTCGTCCCGGCCAACTGCCTTCTGGGAAAAGAAAGCGAAGGGTTCAAGATCGCCATGATGGAGCTCGATGGCGGCCGAATCGGCATTGGATCTCTTTCAATTGGCGTGGGATTTGCCGCCATTGATTTTGCGACCCAGTATGTTAAGGAGAGAGAGGCCTTCGGCAAACCTCTCTCGAGCTTCGAGGCCATTCAGTGGATGATTGCCGATTCCTATACCGGGCTGGAAGCAGCTCAACTCCTGGTCCTCCGGGCGGCTTACCTGAAAGAAAATAAACTCCCGTTTACAAAAGAGGCCTCCATGGCAAAACTTTTCGCCACAGAAACCGCACGAAATGTGGCCATTCGTGCCATTCAAATGTTAGGGGGATACGGATACACCAAAGATTATCCTGTTGAACGATACCTCAGGGATATCATCGGAACAACCCTCTATGAAGGAACCTCCGAAGTTCAGCGGATCGTCATCTCAAGGGAGATACTCCAAGGATGATGGTCTCGTAAAAAGTCTCTTTAGGCCAGGTTTTGTCATTCCGGCCCCGTATCAAGTACGGGGTAAACTCCAGCCGGGCGACCGAAGGGAGGCGGAGTGAGCGAAGCGAGCGAGCACATCCAGTGTTTTCAATTGGTTAGGTATTGCCTGGACTCCGGTTTTCACCGGAGTGACGACTTTTTACGAGACCATCAAGGATAAAAAAACTGAAAAAAACTATTGCAAGCTTAAAGGAATTCTGTTAGGAATAACATTGTGAATAATATCTCAAAAAGACCTTTAAGGAGCTGATCAGATGGAAGTATCGGAACAAACCTTTGCCGGCAAATTTGACCTATATGGCTGTTATCAATGCGGAAAGTGCACAGGGGGATGTCCGGTCTCACTCAAGTCGAAATTGAATAT
>VGRU01000337.1 GCA_016875255.1 Deltaproteobacteria bacterium | reverse complement strand
CATTTTTCTGGACCCCTTCACCCAGCCGAACGATCGTCTCCGTATCAAAAAGGGTTTTCAACTCTCCCCGTTGCACTTCCGTAATGAGCAAGAGGATGGTATTCGTTCCGATGTCGATGGAGGCCACTCTTTCAGGAGAAGTAGGGGCGGATTTCACGGCAGAGCACCTCAGGGGTGATGTTGGATGTGAGTTCAGACTGGAGGACTTCGAAGGAGGTCCAGTCGTTCATATAATAGGGTTGAATGGGGGTTCGGGAGATGATCCGGATAAGAAGCCAGTGAGAGGGCTCCCCGGAGATGGAGTAGATGGCGAAATTGAAGCTATTGAGGTTTTTATCATAGTAATACTTCAGGGTGGAGACGATTCCTTTAGCCAGAGAGGAGATTTCCTTCCGACCGAGCGTGAAGAGGGACGAATAGTCCTCGACCATAGCGCAGACCTCGTTAAATCCGACGGGGGCAAAGGAAACAAACCAGTGGACTCTCCCTGAAGTGGCAATGGACCTTTCACCTAATTCCTCTTCTATCCTGATGAGATCGTTCCAATAAAGGGACTTATTTCTATCGTAATAGGCGGAGCCCGCGTCGATCAACCATTCCATCTCATTGGTCGGAATGGGATCTCCAATGACCTGAAGGTGGGGATGGAGGATGCTGCTTCCCCCAGGAAGGAGAAAATTTTGACTGATCTGCCAGAAGCGGGCATTGGGATCGTAGGACATCGTCTTCCGGATGATTTCAACAGCAACGGATAATCCCTCTTCATAGGTCTCAGGCGTAAATTCGTGGAGATTGAGAAAATGGTCCGGGGAGAGGACAACGACATTCCCGTAGGTTCCTGCGGGAAAGAGATTCGGAAAGCCAACTGCCCGCCCCATTGAAAGCCTTCCTTCCGGTGCGATCTCTTTTAAGAATTTAGGCGTCTTCAGGAGGACATTCTCCGGGCAGAAGATACATCCCTTCGACTCCTCGATCATCTGAGAAAAATCAAATTTGCCTTTTTCAGGAAGGGACCAGGTGATGATCCGGCTTCTTCTTTTCGTCAGTGGATCGATCCGGACTTCCGTGGGGACCGAGACTGACCCAAACCCGTTGAGGGGCGAAAGAAAGTCGGACTGAAGATGGTATCGCTCGAATTTGATTTCCATTTTTTACTCAAACGAATACCACGAATGTTAACGAATGAATCGAATAAAAAATTCGTGTCATTCGTGACTTTTACTTATTCTCTGCGATGAATCTCCGGATGGAGCGGTCGTAAGTTCTCTCCCCTTCGGAAGTGAAGAAACAGCCCGGGAGTTGTTTCATTTTCCAGTGATAAGTAATGCATTCACAACACTTTCCCTTCCGGTCACAGGGTTCGTAGGTGCAGGTGCACCGTAATGTGTTCTGTTTGATATTGCATTCCAACATCTTTTAATCTCCTCCCTTTTTAGGCGCAACAAGGAGGGTTCAAGGATTCCAGGGTTCGAGGGTTCCAGTCAAAGAATGATTACTCAAAACTTTTTTTACTCGACCCCTTGACCCCTTGATTCCTCAAACCCTCTAACTTTTCTATCACAGCGGCGGCCAGAAGCGGGACCATCAATTCATGATGACCGATCAGAGTGTAGCCCTTTCCCCCTTTCAGCGTCGGTCTCCTGACCACATTGACAGAAGGTCGGTAATGGTGAATGAAGTCCATATTCACCGTGGTGAGGTTGACGAGGGGATGCCCCAGATTCCTCGCAAGAGCGAGAGCCTTTAAAAAGACCTCGGGAAGAATGACAGCCGAACCAAGATTGATGAAAACCCCTTTCTCCAGCCGGGAGACAAGAGATGCGAAGGTGCGAAAATCCTGGAGGCTTCCCTGTCCGATGGCAGACCCGTCTGCAGAGGGCCCCATGTGATTGATATCCGTGCCAATGGCGATATGTGCCGTGATCGGAATTTTTAATCTCTGTCCGGCCGCAAGCAAGGAGAGGTGTTTATAAGGAAAGTTTTCTGAGAGGATTTTCCGGCCTATGGATTCGCCGACGCCCCATCCTTTTCTGACTCCCTCCCGGATGGCGTAATTGATGGTCTCGTGGGTCTCTTTGACCATTCCGAAGGTTCCATTGGAGAGCTCGTCATCGACCTCCTCGGAGGTGTGGCCGGCCATGGCAATCTCCACATCATGAACCAGGCAGGCGCCATTCATCGCAATCCCTTTCAAAACGCCTTTTTCCATCCAGTCGATGAGGATGGGATTGAGCCCGACCTTGATGGGGTGCGCTCCCATTCCAAGAAGGATCATCTTCTTTTGCCGGACCGCCTTTGCAATTCTCTCCACGACCTCCTTGAACTCTTTTCCGGCGAGAATTCCGGGAAGGGAGTTAAGAAAGTCGGTCAGCGTCCCCCTCTTCCTCCAGGGGGTGGAAAAGAGGGTTTCCCCGACCTTATGTCTCTTTCGCTTCAGGGAGGCAAATGTGACGCGGTTAAGATCCAGAGGCTTTTTTTTATGTTTCATCATCATCCTCTCCAAACCTTACTTATCGGGGACCCTCTCCGCTATAGACAGGAGAGTTATTCAGAAAGAGATAGTGTTCCACGAGTTCACAGAGAATATGTCCGATGAGAATGTGAACTTCCTGAATACGGGGTGTGCTGGAGGAGGGGACGATGAGAGAGAAATCGGCGATCTTTGCCAGAGAGCCGCCATCGTTTCCGGTCAGAGCGATCGTTTTCATCCCCATCTCTTTGGCCACTTCGAAAGCTTTGATGATATTCGGCGAGGTTCCACTGGTGCTGATGCCGATGGCGACATCCCCTTCTTTGCCGAGGGCCTTGAGTTGTTTGGCAAAAACCTCGCTAAAGGAGAAATCGTTGGAAACGCTGGTGAGGATAGAGGCATCCGTGGTCAGGGCGATGGCAGGAAGAGGGGGGCGGTCCATGATATAGCGATTAACAAATTCTGCGGCGAGATGCTGGGCGTCAGCAGCGCTTCCTCCGTTTCCGAAGAAAAAGAGTTTGTTGCCCATCTCGAAACAATGGGAGATCAGTTTAACCGCATCGAGGAGCCGTGAGAGGTTCTCCTTTAAAAAACGGTTTTTAACCTCAGTGCTTTCCTTGAATCTCTTCTGGATGATATTTTCCATAGTGTCAAAATATTATACTTCCCGTTGCTTCCTGTCAAGAACACCTTTTGCTATGTACGAATTACTCGCATGATAACGAATCATACCGAACAATACCATTCATTTAGCTTTTGTTTATTTTGATGCCATTCGTTTTATTCGGACCTAAATTGAGCGATTTATTATCTTAAATGTAGCCGCACCCTTTAGGTTGCGTGATTTTATCCGAAACGAATTCTCACCCAACGGGTGAGAGGAAACCGCAGGCTAAAGCCTTCGCCTACAATAAA
>VGRU01000336.1 GCA_016875255.1 Deltaproteobacteria bacterium | reverse complement strand
GAAAATAGAGATTCACCAACCCGCCGTGAGGGTAAAATACGATTTTGACATTGCCCTTGAGCCTGTCATCGAGGACTTTTTAAGGGGCAAAACAATTCTGAAAAAATGACCCCAAAGGTTGACATTGGGCTTTGCTTATGATAATTACCTAAAATTAATGATGAAAATTAATCCGTTAGAAGTTCCAGGAGGAGTTGAGTCCCTCGCCTGAATAATTTTTAAAAACAACTCCCATTGCTTCTAACAGGGTGCACTCCAATTAAAGGAGAGTTTAAAAATGGCAAAAGAGATTCTCATCGTTGATTCAGACAAGATGGTTCAAGAGGAGTTTGAACGAGTCTTTGAAGCGACCGATCACCGTCTCTTTTTCACGACCAACGAGGAGGAAGCTCTTCTTAGGGGAAAGCTCTTTAAGCCCGATCTCATCATCGGAGGAAAGGATCTGTGCAAGGCGGTCAGATCTGACCGGGAACTGGAAGGTATCCCTTTCTTTATTCTTCTCGATATGTTTGAGGATCTTTCTGACAGGGAGCGAAAACTCCTCCGGGCGGACGGGACGTTCTCGAGGCCGCTCAATAAGGATGAGATTCTCAGTATGGTGAGCCATTTAGACCAAGGAGTTAAGGAAGAGGGCGGGGAGATGGCTGTTTCCGAAAATGATCTGGATTGGAAATCCTTCGCTGATCTCGAGAAGGCGGGGACAGAAAAAAAGGAGGAGTTTTCTCTGGATGAACTGGGGGAGACAGAAGAAGAGGTCATCGAACTGGTGGATGTGGTGGAGGAACCTGAATCGAGAATGAGCATCGATGATTTTTCCCTCGAGCAAAAAGAAGAGTTGATTGGAGAGATCGCTCCGATTGAATCCTGGGAAAAGCCAGAAAGAGAAGGGGTAGGTTTAGAAAAAGAGTTTATCCTTGTTCCGGAGGAGGAAGAAGCGGAGATCGAAGAGACCTCCCTGAGGATAGAGAAAGAGGTTGTAGAGAAAAAAGCCTCTCCTGAAGATGAACTCTTTGAGAAGATCGAACTGGAAGAGATTCTTCAAAAAATGGAGAGACTTCAACCCTCCATTGAAAAGGAGTGGCCTGTCGAGAAGGAGGAAAAGATTCCCGAGAAGACTCCGGAAAAGATCTCACCCCCCCCTCAGGAGGCAGGAGATAGATACACGGGTCTTGATGAGTTCGAGGCCGCCCTCAGGGGCGAAGTGAATACCGAGCAAGTGAAAGAAGCATTCCAGCCATTTTTCATCGAAGATACGAAGCAAGAAGCTCCGGGATTGGCAACCCCCGAAAAGGCCCCTGCGGAATTGGAGCTCCAGGAACTTACGGAGGAAGAATTCCCGGAGATATTTCTGGAGGAGCTTGCAGAAGAACTTGAAAAACTTAAAGAAGAGGAGTTAATGCCCGAAGAGACAACCGTGGAGGTAGAGGCGGAAACGACCGAAGAGGAAGAGATTTCAGAACTTTTTGGGGAAGAGATTCAGTTTCCGGAAAAGGCGTTAGAAGAGATAGTCCGTGTGGAGGAGCTACCTCCCGTGAAAGAGCTATCCCCAGAAGAAGAGATTTCAGAACTTTTTGGAGAAGAGATTCAACCCCGGGAACAGGCGTTAGAAGATGTGTTTCGTGTGGAGAAACACCCTCCTGTGGAAGAGATAGCCTCCATAGAGGAGTTAGCTCCAGTGGAGGAGCTTAAGGGGGCAGAGGTTGGAGCGCCTGCCATAGAAATTCCGAAGATTTCTTTGGAAGAGATTCCTCCTCCTGTCCTGCGCATGGACCGAAAGATCGAAGAAGTGATCGCGAAAGGGGTGCAGGAGATGATGCAGGATTTTGTGACCAAAGTCATGCCTGAGATGGCCACGCAGATGATCACCCTTACCATGGAGCGAATCGAAACGATGGTCAAGGAAGTCGTCCCCGACCTTGCAGAGAAGGCGATTCAGGAAGAAATCCAGCGGCTTCAGAAGGGAGAAAAGGATTAAGAGATTTCTGAAAAAGTATAGAAATCCCTGATTACAGAGTGCGAAAAGTAATTTTTCAGAGCTCTCATTAAGGAGGCAGAAGGTTGCAACGATGGTTTCAAAAGTCTTGGATAAATCGTACGATCCCCACCGGGTGGAAGAAAAATGGTACCGTTTCTGGATGGACCGGAATTATTTCCGGGCAGATGAACGTTCAAATCATCAGGCCTATTCCATTGTCATCCCACCTCCCAATGTCACCGGTGTCCTTCATATCGGACACGCCCTGAACAATACCCTGCAAGACATTCTCATCAGGTTTAAAAGAATGGAAGGCTTCAATGCGCTCTGGATGCCGGGGACGGATCATGCGGGCATTGCCACCCAGAATGTGGTGGAACGGCAGCTCATGGAGGAGGGCCTCGACCGACATGCTCTGGGAAGGGATCAATTCATCGAACGTGTCTGGAAATGGAAGGAACAATCGGGCGGAACGATCATCAGCCAGTTGAAGAAATTGGGAGCTTCCTGCGACTGGTCCAGGGAACGCTTTACCATGGACGAGGGTCTCTCCGAAGCGGTCAGGGAGGTTTTTATCCGCCTCTATCAGGATGGGCTGATCTACCGCAGCCATTATATTATCAACTGGTGCCCCAGATGCCAGACAGCGCTCTCCGATCTCGAAGTCGAACACCATGAGATTTCAGGGAAGCTCTACCACCTCCGGTATTCCTTCAGAGAAGGGAACCGTTTCGTGGTCGTGGCGACCACACGACCGGAGACGGTGTTGGGCGACACGGCTGTCGCCGTTCACCCGGAAGACGAACGCTACCAGCGGGATATTGGGAAAAGAGTCATCCTCCCTGTCCTCGGCAGGGAGATTCCGATGATCGGCGATCCTTATGTGGATATCGAGTTCGGGACCGGCTGTCTTAAGATCACTCCTGCCCACGATTTTAATGATTTTGAGATCGGACTGAAACATAGGCTTGATCAGGTCAAGGTGATCGATGAGGCAGGCAGGATGAATGAGCATGCCGGGCCTTATCAGGGGATGGATCGGTTTGAGTGCCGGGAGAGGATCGTCGGCGATTTTAGAAGGGAAGGGGTGCTGGTTAAGACAGAGGATTATCACCACAAGGTCGGCCACTGCTACCGTTGCAAGACGATCGTGGAGCCCAATCTCTCCCTTCAATGGTTTGTCCGTACCAAACCATTGGCTGAAACAGCCATAGAGGCGGTTCGGACAGGCCGCACACGGATTGTCCCTGAGGTCTGGGAAAAGACCTATTTCGAATGGATGGAAAATATAAAGGATTGGTGCATCTCCCGTCAGATCTGGTGGGGCCATCGTATTCCCGCCTGGTATTGTGAGGCATGCGGCGAGGTGATCGTGGCAAAAGAGGGACCCCGATCCTGCTCCAAATGTCGTTCCGATCGGTTAAGGCATGAGAC
>VGRU01000335.1 GCA_016875255.1 Deltaproteobacteria bacterium | reverse complement strand
CATATTTTTTTATTTTTTCTTTTATACCTCAGGTGGCATGAAAAATTCAGTTGAAAAATGTATAATTGAGATTATAATGGAAGAGTATAAATCCAATCCGGTAGCAGGGAGGCGATATGGTCACGAAGAAGGTGGATGAAAAATCTTTTGGGGCGAAGATGAAACAGCTCCGGCAACTGAGAAAGCTTTCGTTTGAAACCCTTGCCAATAAAACCGGGCTTTCACACCGTTATCTCCGTGAGATTGAAGAGGGAAAAACCATCCCTCCCGTTGCAGCGGTCATTCAGATATCGAAAGCCCTTTCAATCGACTCCGGTTCTTTCCTCTCTGCCGAGGAACAGGAAGCCTTAGCCAAAAAAAGGAGAGAAAGTTTTTACAAACGGACCCAGACTTACTCATACAAGACTCTCACTCCCGATGCAGAGTCTAAACACATGAAGGCTTTTCTCGTCACCATCGACCCCCGGCAGGACCATCGGATGGTTGACTACCGTCATGAGGGAGAGGAATTTGTCTATGTCTTAAAAGGAGAGGTCGAGGTCAGGGTGGGCGAAAATCAGAATCATCTCAAGAAAGGGGAGACCCTCCATTTCGATTCAGGCATTCCCCACAAACTCCGCAATCTCGGAGATGACGAGGCCAAACTCCTGGTGGTGCTGTATACACCATGATCCGATTTCGGATTTCGGAATGCGGAATTCGGATTAAAAATTCTTTTTTATTCCGCAATCGCCAATCCGCAATCCGCAATAGTATTATTCTCTCCAGTTCCTGGGGACGCCTGCGAAAGAGGCCTTCCGTTCCAATTCACTCAATTGACCCTCAAAATATCGGATCGCATTATTAATCCGGTTCAGTTCCGCCCGCGACCCCCGGCTTTCATAATTTGCCTTTAGCCTTCTTAACTCTTCCAGATTCCGGTTATAAAACCTGAACTGACCGATCCAGTAATCCCGGCTATATCCGCCGGGCCGGTCGGGTGACGGTGTTCCCTGCATGGAAAAGAGCGTCATCTTTCCGTTGAGGGAATCGATCACGACCTTGAATTTATTCAGAAAGGAGTTTCCCAGAAGGCCGGAATAGGAAGGCATGTTATAGACGAGGGTATCCACATTTTCCACCTCCGCCTTTCCCACCTGGACCGATCTCAAGGTCACCAGTGGAGTGAGCATAACATCGCTGGCACTTGCCACACGAATAAAAGGGGTGGTTTCGTTAATCGGGATGCTTAATTCATTGGCTATTTGCCGGCTGATGAGAGTAAAGCTTGCCCCTGTATCCACAATAAAATATTGCTTCGACCTTCCGTTCAGGATAACCTCTGTCAGCCATAGTTCATGTCTCCTGAAGAGATTCACCTCATATCCCTGAGTGTCGGCCGTCCCTGGAAGAGAAGTGATGCCGGGAGATGCCTTGGGCCTCCCCTGAGTCTCTGGCGCAGAGGGCTCTCTCATCTCCTTTGGAGCCTTTCGCATCTCAGCATCGGAACGGTATTTCTCCGGAACCTTTGAAAGATCATCGGCAAAATGGAGCGTCCCCTTCTCATCCACCCACTTATACATTTCTCCGTAGCAGGGGGTGACCAATAGAATTAAAATGACGAGGGAGGGGATAAAGCCTTTTGCTTTCATTTTCCTAACCGTTAAAAATATTTTACTTTCTATAAAAAGAGATGTCAATTGCCGTCTTTAAACTCTTCTGCTATAATTTTTTTAAATGAAAACCTACTCGCTCCATCCCGAATCTATTCGAAACCTCTTTAACAACATCGCTCCCACTTACGATCTTCTCAATCACCTTCTCAGCCTCCGGAGAGACTTCTACTGGAGAAAGATGGCGGTCCTGGAATTCAAAGAATGCAATGGCTGGATGCTTGACGTTGCTACTGGCACAGGAGATGTTTTGATTGAAATGATCCGGCAGGTGGATAGCGAACGAAAGGTCTTCGGAATAGACTTCTCAGAATCAATGATCATAAGAGCCCGGGAAAAACTTTCGAGGAAGGGACTTCTTAAAAAAGTCGGTCTCGGACTTGGAGATGCCTTATCCCTTCCTTTCAGGGAAAACACCTTCAGCGGTTCGATGATCGCTTTTGGGTTGAGAAATATTGTGGACAAACAGCAGTCTCTCTCCGAGATGGTCCGTGTGGTGGGACCAGGCGGAAAGGTCGTGATCCTTGAATTTACCTTTCCACAGAAAGGGCTGATGAAAAAGCTCTACCCCATCTATTTTAAAAAGATTCTTCCCCGGATTGGCGGGATGATCTCTGGTGACAGAAGCGCCTATGCTTACCTTCCCGAATCCGTCCTCCATTTTCGATATGCCGAAGAATATGAGGAATTGATGAGGAAATCCGGATTGACCAACGTGCACTCCCGGCCGCTGACAGGAGGGGTTGCCTCCATTATATCCGGAATAAAAAAAGAGTGATGATCCGGCCCTTCTCTCTCTCAGACCTGAACGCTATTCTCAAAATCGAACGAGAGTCCTTCCCGAAATCCCCCTACGACCGGATGACCTTCGTCCACCTCCACTCCCTTTATCCTGAACATTTTCTTGTCTATACCGGAACCACCGGTGACAAAGAGGACCGGATCTGGGGTTACATCATCTTCTCTCCGGAGGGACATATCATCTCTCTTGCCGTTCTTCCCCCTCAGAGAAAAAAGGGGGTCGGGAAAGAACTTCTCCAGAAGGCCATGGAGACTCCTCGTCTGAAAGGGTTGCAGGCGGAAGTGAGAAGAAGCAATCTCGGAGCACAGGCTTTTTACTTACGCATGGGATTCCGGATCGTCGGCGCCGTCCCGAATTATTACGGGAACGAGGATGCCCTCATTATTCAATGGACGCCCTCCATCTCCGGGAGAGCCTAATGACACCGATTGTTCTTCATTGATCAATGTATGTCTAATCTGTGTAATCGGTCTCTCATCGATGTCATCAGATATCTCCAAGTCACATTGACAAGAGTGGGACTCTCTGTTATTGGGTTTATGGAAAATTGAACACACAGGAGGATCTATGAGCGGAATTTTTGGTGTCGTCTCGAAAAAAAACTGCGCTGACATGCTCCTTTACGGGATTGATTATCATTCCCACATGGGGACCGAATACGGAGGCATGGCAGTCATGGGCAGACAGTTCCACCGCTCCATCCATGACATCAGTAAGAGTCAGTTCAAATCCAAGTTTTATGATGACTATAAAACGATGAAAGGCCCTATGGGGATTGGGGTGATCAGCGATAGGGATCCCCAGCCCCTGATCATCGCATCCAGGTTCGGCAATTTCGCCATTGTCGTGGCAGGGCTGATAGAGAATGTGAATGAATTGGGCTCAGAAATTCTTAAAGACGGGGAGACCTTTGGCGAGATGTCAAGCCGCGGAATTAACTCCGTGGAATTGATCGCCAAACTCATCA
>VGRU01000334.1 GCA_016875255.1 Deltaproteobacteria bacterium | reverse complement strand
AAACAACACCATTAATAAAGCGTTCCGTTTCATAACATGACCTCCTTTTTAATCTTCTTATGGTTTAATAGACAACCGGAACACAAAAAAGTTCCCGGTTTAAGGACAATGCTGTTCGGTTCGGCTGGCACCGTCCACCCTGAGCTTGTCGAAGGGGGCGTTGCTGAGCCGTTCATGCTTAGACAAGCCTGTCCTCTCCGAGCCAGAGGCTCTCTGAGCCGGAGGCTGAGCAAGCTGTTCATCCTTCGAGAACCTCAGGACGAACGGCTTAACTGAACAGTATCAGGTTTAAGAAAAAGTTCGGGAGTTAGATGTCAGAATTGGTTTTGAAAGAAAGTGCCGGAAAATGGCAAAAAAAAATAGGTTAGTGTCCCTAATTTCTCAAAGTAAATCTCCACTTGCAAAACAGGTTCTTGGGATGGGGGTCGGGTGGGGCGAAGAGGCATTCTACTTGGATGCGATCGTCGATCTCCCTGGCAAAGCTTTCGAACTCACCCCGGTGCATCTCTTTGCAGACAAATTCTTCCAATCCCCTTTTGAGGCGCGCTTCCTGGGTGGGACAATTGGGAACCGTGATGATGACCTCATTCTCTTTCTCTTCTATCTCGTAACCCACCAGAATGGTCCAGGTGAAATATCTTAAAGCTTTAACGAACCCTTTAAGCCCTTTCTCTTCGATATTAAAACGCTGGAGGAGGTCTTTGCCGGCCATCCCAGCAACCCTCCCCCAGACCTGCTCGTTGAGCCGTTCGGCTGTGGGCTGGTCGAAACGCTCGGCCACATAGAGAAACCAGAAGGCATCGATCACACGGTAGTGCCAGAGTAAAAATTGGATGTAGCTCCGAAGCTGTTGGGTATCCATCTTCTCAAACACTCTTAAGTCCATAATGCCTCCGTAATGCTTCGTGACGGAACGTCGTCTCCCGTTTATACGGGACAGGCTCGAACAATGAAAGTTGATTTTAGGTAAAGGCTATGGTTAGGAAGCCAATGGGGGTTGATAGTCAAACGATTATCGGTGACGATGCTCGTATCGAAGCAAGAAACTCGACAAACGAAACTCGAGCATCCAGATTCAATTCACAAGTCTCGATACGAGCTTCGACAACGACAAACGTCAATTTCAATTTGACAAGACTGGCATCCCTGACTACCGGCAGGCAGGTTAGCCTTAGCCCTTAAACCAGGGATTTTTATTTCTTTGATGATCTCCGTTTAGCCTTTCTCTTTGGACCTGGGACTTTCTTCTTCTCTGCTTTCATCTCTTCAAGGAGTTTTTTCGCATCACGGCGACCGAGTTTGCGAAGGGCGACCAGCACCCCTTTCTTCTCTTTTTTCGGCTTAAAAGCCCCGCTCTCCCACTGGTATACGGCCAGAGGAGTCACTCCGGCAAGCCGGGCCAAATCCCTCTGGGATAAACCCAGACGTCTCCGGAGACTCCTAATCAGTCTCGGAGAGAGACGGGACGTCTCCACCTCCTCCGGGGCTGCCTTCAGAGGGGTCTTTTCCCCCCATTCTTTTTTCTGAAGTGCAATGAATCGTTCCAGACTAATAACCGTCTTTCGAAGTTGTGAGACGGCGCTCTTCAAAGTTCTAACGTCCCTCCTTAATGGAGCAGCCACCTTCCTCATCTCCCTCTTCGCCAGACGCACGATTTCAGACTTGATGATCGCTTCCACCTTTCCCATCGTTATCTCCTTTCAACTCCTGATTTGTCTTTCCATCTTATCCATCAGTTCTATTGCTTTCTCGATTTTTCCTCTCCTCAGGGCTAACCAGGCTTTGCTCTGTTTCACCTTTTCCCGAAGCGATGCGAAGTTCTCCCTTACCCTATTCGCAGAAGGCATCCCGACCGCGAGATTTTGAGAGAGGATTCTCTCCGGCCTCTGAATCTTTCTGATATCCTGCTCTTTAAAAGATAGATCGATCTTCATCTCTCGGAGGGCTTTCTTCAAGCTCTGAAAGGTCACCTCCTCCTTTCCTTCTTTCTCCGAATATTTCACCGCCTTCTCCATCACCCCCTTCGCTTTTCGCAGAGGAATCCTGTATGAAGTAACCATCCACTCCATCAAAGGAGTGGCTCCGGCAAACCCCTCTTCGGCCTGTTTTAACATCTGTGTTTTATGAACCTGAAGGAGCCGTATCACATCGGTCATTACCGGGAGCGCTGGTTTTGTCTCCTCCACCAGATCCATGACCCAGTACTTTGTCCACTGGGTGTCCCGGTTGTACCCCACAAAGAGTCCCTTGCCCACAGAGAGAAGGTTCACCAGCATTCCATGAGCGAATGCCGTTTTGGCCTTGATCGCCTCCAGTGAACAGGGGTTCCGCTTCTGAGGCATGATGGAACTTCCCGTGCTATGCTGATCGCTCAAACGGACCATATTGAATTCGCTGGTTGACAGAAGGATCAACGTCTGTGCCATCGTGGAGAGATGGTTCATCGTCACCGCAATGGCGTATCCCAACTCTGTCTCCGGTTCCCATCTCTGCGTGATGGGATCGGTGACATTCTCCGTTGGTCCATCAAACCCGAGAAGTTTGGCAGTCAACTCCCGATCAAGCGGAAAAGAAGTGCCATAACCAGCGGCTGCCCCCAAAGGATTTTTATTGAACAGGGTAAACCAGTGAGTAAATCGCTCGATATCCCGACCGAGAGCTTCGGCAAATGAGAGCAATAGATGGCCAAAAGTGGTAGGGATTGCATGCTGGTGATGGGTATATCCTGGCATGACCGTCAAACGATGCTCTCTGGCTTTATCGAGAAGCGATTCGATGAGCCCGATCAACCCCTCAATAAATTCCATCACCTGATCCCGAAGGTAGAGGCGCATATCGAGGGCGATCTGGTCGTTGCGGCTTCTGCCGGTGTGGATCCTTCCTCCGTGTTCCATTCCCACCCTGTCGATGAGAAAACTTTCGATGTTGGAGTGCACATCCTCCTTGGAGGGATCCAATTTAAACTTCCCTTTCTGGTAGAGAGATTCCAGCTCCCTCAATCCCTTAAGGATCTTTTTACCATCCTGCTTTGAGATAATTCCCTGTCGGCAGAGCATCAACAGGTGGGCGCAATTTCCCCATAGGTCGTAGGGGATCAAACGCTCATCGCAGGGAGGGATTCCTCTTACATCTCGCCCTGAGAGAAACTCAACGATCTCTGCCGGTGGAAGCTCCTCAAACCGCCCCCCCCATAACTTTTCGATCTTCATAATCAATTCTCCCAAGAATTTAAATGGAACTTACCATAAGCCAACGGATTAAACAAGGCAAAATAATTTTAAGTGTTCCCTCCTTCTTTTCTCCCCTGAGAAAATCTATTGAAAGATAAAATAAATTAGTTCTTCCTGAAACATTGATGGTTCATTTTTGCTCACCGACGTAACCTTTCAAATAACAATTTTAAAAGATACTTTTCACTATCTCATTTTATATCTTGATAAAAATTGGAACTATATTCGAGTGGAA
>VGRU01000333.1 GCA_016875255.1 Deltaproteobacteria bacterium | reverse complement strand
GAACTTGGTTCAGGGTCTCGTAACTATTTGATTCTATGAGATGCCGAAACAAGTTCGGCATGACAATTTTATAATTTCCTCTTTTGCGACACAGTCTCATGGGGAGTGGGGGGAGAAATGAGGAAAAGAAAGGAGGCGCTTTTTATGAACATCCTTAAAAAACCTCAATGGTCGCCCTATGTGGCTGGAGCGCTGATCGGAGTGGTGAGCTGGTTTGCCGTTCTCACTGCCGGCAAATATCTCGGCGTCTCCACCACCTTTGTCCGGACAATAGGGATGATTGAAAGCCTTTTTGCCCCGGAACACGTAGCCACCCTTCCCTATTTTATCAAAGAAAAACCAATCATCGACTGGCAGTGGATGGAGGTCCTTGGAATCCTCATCGGCGCTTTTATAGCGGCAAGGCTCTCGGGAAAGTTGAAGGGTAAATTTGTTCCGCCGATGTGGGAGAAAAGGTTCGGGCCTGACCGTTTTAAACGATGGTTTGTGGCCTTTCTTGGCGGAATCATTCTGATGTTTGGAGCCCGGATGGCTGATGGCTGACCGAGCGGCCACGGGATCAGCGGTTCGCTGCAATTAGCCGTAAGTGGTTGGATCTCCCTTCTCTGCTTCTTCGCCGGAGGCATCCTCATGGCTCGCCTCCTCTACGGGAAAGGGGGTGAATAGGATGAGAACTCTTATTCTGGGACTCATCACCGGCATCTTCTTCGGCTTCTTTCTCCAGAAGGGACAGGCATTAAGATATGATAGGCAGATCGGCATGCTCAGGTTCAAAGACTTCACCATCCTGAAGTTGATGGTTACCGCCATTCTTGTCGGAATGGTCGGAATCTATTTCTTTGTGGATATGGGATGGGGAAAACTGAGTCTGAAACCCACCGTCCTGGGCGCCAATATCATCGGCGGCCTCATCTTTGGATTAGGATGGGGTATGCTTGGATACTGCCCTGGAACAGCCGTCGGCGCAACCGGTGAAGGAAGATGGGATGCCTTCTGGGGCGGCGTCCTTGGAATGCTGGTTGGAGCGGGAATCTTTGCCGAGGTTTATCCCTTTCTTAAGGATAGTTTTCTAAAGTGGGGAGATTATGGAAAACTGAGTATTCCTGCTCTGTTCGGGATTAATCACTGGATCGTCATCATTGTTATCTGGGCTGCAATGATCACAATGTTGTTTGTTTTGGGAAAAAAGAGACTGTGAAAAAATAAGGCAAGCAAGGTTAATTAAAAATCTCCCTCCCTTCGGTAAAAGGGAGGGAGATTTTTTTCATTTTAGCCTACCAGGGTGGCTAAATAGGCGGCTCCGAGCTTGTCGATATGATCTTTCACATTCTCAAAGTAGTTGAAATGTTCTTCCTCGTCCTTGAGAAGTTCTTCAAATATCTCTTTTGAGATCTGATCTTTTTCTGCTGCACAGACCACAGAGGCGTCGTTATACATCTTCATCGCTGTGCCCTCAAGCCCAATATTCGTCTTCAGCATCTCTATAATTCCCTGTCCTTTTTTTGCAACGCTATCGGGCTTGGAGGTCGGCTCTCCTTTCAGAAAAAGAATCCTTTCTGCCAATTTTTCCGCATGCTTCATCTCTGCGATCGCAATCTCCTTGAACTTGGAAGCCAGTTTTCCAAGGTCCTGGTCTTCGAGTTCGTAGTGCTGGGCCATATACTGAGTGATGGCGGTTATCTCTCTGGATCGCGCCGCATTCAATAGATCAATCACCTTCTTGCTCATACGTCCTCCTTTTTATCTTTGATGTTTTCTCTTATTTTTATAACACTGAACCCGATGTAAGACAAGAAAATTTTTAACACAATTGACCGAATAGTTAATTTTCCCCTTGCCCTGCAAGACGATGATGAAATCAATTACGATTTTTAAAATAACTCATTCTCTATATCAGGGAGAAAAATTCACAACTTTTCCTCTTGACATATTTTGAGAAATAGCATATATATAATGCATACAAAGGAGGTGCATTAAATGCGTGCGACATTAAACATACCTGACGATCTCCTTCAAGAGGTGCAAAAAATTTCTGGTGAAAAATCAAAGACAAAGGCCATCATTATCGCTATGGAAGAATTCATAAGGCAGAAAAAAATTAAAGAATTGATCGCCCTCAAAGGCAAGATTCAGATTGACTACGACTGGGAAAAAGAGGAAGAACTTGAAATGAAAGCCCAAAAAAAGAGGGAGAAGCTCCTTGGAAAATAGAACATTAGCTGACACAACCGTCTGGATTGAATTTTTCAGGGGAAAGTCAAAAGTTGCAGACCTCATTGAAATGCTCCTTACAGAAAATGCCGTCTGTACATGCGGAGTGGTAATGTTCGAGCTCCTCCAGGGGATAAAGTCAGAAGGTGAAAAAAATAAAATCTTAAGCATCCTGGCAACCCTTCCGTATTTTGAGATGACCCAAAAACTATGGCGAAGCGCTGCAGAGGTTTCTCTCTCGCTGAAAAAGCATGGTGTCAGTCTGCCCCTGTCCGATATTTTTATTGCCACCATCGCCGTTGAAAATGACCTTTCCATCTACACCCTCGACAACCACTTCACCCAAATCCCCAATTTGAAACTCCATTCTTTTTAAAAATTGAATCTGCGCGGCCGCTTCATATTGTAAATCAGCCTTTGGAATGTTAATAAAACCTAAATTGAGCGATTCACCCTATTTCACAAGGGAGGCAGAGACGCCTCAAACCCTTTTAGAATGCGATACATTCAACGTTTGGGCAATTGACCATTAGCTTCACCAAACAGGTGATCATTGAACTATCCCCATGGTTGATTCAAACAATCAAGGGAGATCGCTCTAAAAGGCTTTTCGGCCTCCCCGCCCCCCTTGTGAAGGGTGAAAAAATCGCTCAATTTGGGTAAAAACCATATGCCAGGAGGATGAAAGATGATCGTTAAAACCTATTGTGCGAGGATGGATCATGGGGGGTGCGGGATTCTTGCTCATGTCGAGGGCGGAAGGGTTCAAAAGATCGAAGGCGACCCGGATTGTACCCTCAACCGGGGAACGATCTGCGCCAAAGGCGTTGCACAGATCGAAAGGCTGAACCACCCCGACCGACTCACGTATCCTATGAAGAGGATGGGCAACAGGGGAGAGGGGAAATGGGCCCGCATCTCCTGGGACGAGGCGCTTGAGACGATCGTCAATAAGATCAATGAGAGCATCGAACGCTCAGGTCCGGAAGCCATTGCTTTTGCACAGGGAACGCCCAAGGGCCTGGAACTCTTCTTGCTGATTCGGCTGGCAAACCTTCTCCGCATCCCGAATATCTCCACGCCTGGCAACATCTGCCATATGCCAAGGGAAACCGCCTCCACGCTTACCTGTGGCTTCTTTCCGGTTCCTGACTTTGCTCACCCTCCGGCCTGCGTTTTGGTCTGGGGAAGCAACCTCTTTCAGACGAACGAGGAGGGGATTATAGGCTCGCAGTTGAAAAGGGCTCTGGATCGCGGAG
>VGRU01000332.1 GCA_016875255.1 Deltaproteobacteria bacterium | reverse complement strand
AGATCTTCTTGTTCTCCATGGCAATGTCCTGCATGGGCAGGACAGCCTCTGTCCGGAAACCGCCAACGATGAAATGGACTTTGTCCTTGGCAATGATCCGCTCCATGGCTGTAGTAGCGTCTGTGATACTGAGAAATTCGTTCGAATCGGCCTGAACCAGTTCAAGTCTCATCTTTTTTGCGCCAACCTGAATACCTCCTTTGGCATTGATCTCCTCGGCGGCCATGGTTGCCCCATTCCAGTGGCCGATGCCCTGAACAAATTTCATCGGGCCGATCACGCCGATCTTAATCGTATCCTGTCCGGAGGCAACTGAAAAAGATAATACTGCGAATAAGAAAACCATAACCAAAATTAAAACTCCTTTCTCACATCTTCCCATTTTGACGTCCTCCTTTCTGTTTTAGTTAGAGTCTATCCATCTTCTCGCTGTCATGCCGGACTTGATCCGGCATCCAGTTTCTTTTTATAAATACTGGATTCCGGCTTCCGCCGGAATGACGCAATGGTACGCGGCCCTTACTTGGGATTTGTCATTAACTCCCGTAAAACGTGCGCCCTGACTCCGCCATTTCCTTGAGCAGGGAGGCGGGCTTGAAGCGGACTCCATATGCCTGCTCCAGTTTCAAAAGATGTTCATAAACATTGCGTATCCCCCAGGCATCCGCATAACGGAGGATGCCGCCCCGGTAAGGAGGAAATCCAAGTCCATAGATTACGGCCAGATCCATATCCTGAGGTCTATCGCAAATGCCCTCCTCGATCATGAGCGCCGCCTCGTTGATGGCCCGGGCAAGCATCCGATCGATGACCTCTCTGGAAGAAAACTTTTTAGGTTTTATCCCGTTTTCTTTCAGATATTTTTTAATCACCTCCTCCACTTTTGGGTTGGGGACGGGTTTCTCGCCGCTGTAATCATACCAGCCCGCTCCGGTTTTGCGACCGTAACATCCGGTCCGGTAAACAAGTTCGTAGATAGGTGAAATGCCCCAGCGCTCTCCAAGCGATCTCTCAAAATTTTTGATAACGTGATAGTTGATGTCGAGGCCGGTGAGGTCGCCGAGGGTTGCCGGCCCCATGGGCAATCCGAAATCGAGGACGGCTTCCTCAATCAGAGCCGGGTCAACTCCCTCGCCCACCATGAACGTCGATTCTCCCAGGAGGGCTCCGAGCTGTCTCGATACATAGAAGCCAGGGCCGTCGTTTACCACGATAGGAACCTTGCGGATCGCCCGTCCAAAAGCCACGCTCGTTGCTAATGTTTGATCCGAAGTCTTTTTCCCGCAGATGATCTCGAGCAGTTGCATCCGCTCCGCAGGATTAAAAAAGTGGAGCCCGATCATTCGGCCCGGGTCTTGCAGTACCGAAGCCATCTCCGTAATTGGAAGGGCGGAGGTATTCGTGCCGAAGATCACCTCCGGCCGGCAAATCCCTTCTAATTGTTTCCAGATTCCCTGTTTGATCTTCATGTCCTCCAGGACGGCCTCGATGATCAAATCTGAGCGGCCCAGATCCTCAAGAGAGACCGTAGTGATCAACCGCTCGTTCAGCATTCGGTCCAGATCCTCTTTTGACATTTTTCCCTTCTTGATCGGGTAATCATAGGTCTTACGGATGGCGGATAGCCCTTTTTGGATGGCTTCGTCATTGATGTCCCAGAGGATCGTATGGAATCCGTTGCTGAGAAGGAGATTACAAATACCCGAGCCCATGGCTCCTCCGCCAAGCATGGCAACGGTTTTGATCTTTTGCGGCTCGATGCCTTTGATTTTTGGGAGTCTTCCTGCTGCCCTTGTATTGAGGAAAATTCCGATCAGGTTCTTAGCCACATCCGAGACAGCGCAATCACTGAAGAGTTCGGCTTCGATTTTAAGGTCAGCCTCAAAATCGTCGGAAAGCCCTCGCTCCATGGCCTCGATGGCTTTAAAGGGCGCAATATAGCCTTTGCCTTTCTTTTCAGCTTCAGCTTTGGCAAAAGAGATGATCCCCTTTTTCATGATGAAGTTCGGAAGTTTATCTTTGCGAAAGCGGGTCATCCGATCCTTATGGTTCAATGCGCCGGATATGAAGCGCTGTGCCGCCTCAAGGGCTTTTCCCAGAAGAGACTCCGGAGGCACGACCTCATCGATACATCCCTTCACCAGTCCCTCCTCAGCAGGGATGGCCAGGCCAGTTGCGATCATCTGCAGTCCATCGGGAAGTCCCACCAACCGGGGAAGCCTCTGTGTTCCGCCTGCTCCGGGGATCAAACCGATCTGAACCTCGGGCTGGCCCACTTGAATTCCTTTTGCTGCAATCCGGTAATGGCAGGACATGGCGATTTCCAATCCGCCTCCGAGGCAGTTTCCATTCAGAGCCGCAATCACAGGCTTGGGCCCCTGTTCGATGGAATTGAGGAGCCGGTTGTTCTCCATGACAAAGGGGAGAATGGCATTTTTTTCTTTAAACTGCTGGATCTCAGTGATATCTGCTCCTGCAATGAAATTCTTTTCTGTGCCGGTGAGGATCACGGCCTTGACCCCATCGTCTCCGAAGGCAGCCATCAGCCCGTCCTTGATCTCCTCCACAAATGGTTTGGAGAGCTGGTTTACGGGTGGATTATTTAACTTTAGAATAACCACCCCTTGATTCAGTTCAACTTTTATTGTCCGATAGTCTGATTTCATGAGTTCACCCCGTCTTAAGATTCTTACATATTAAGGTCTGAGAATTTATCTCTAACATTTGAAAACAAAAAGTGTCATGCTGAACTTGGTTCAGCATCTCGTTTTGCCTGGCTTTAAAGTGAGATCCTGAAACGACCCATGAAACGAGTTCAGGGCAGGGTTCAGGATGACAAGTCAGAAAAATTTCAAATATTTCTGGTTAGATTTATATTTCTCTCTCAATCACCGTAGCCACCCCCTGCCCACCGCCGACACAGGCATTGGCAAGGCCATAGCGTCCATTTCTGACTTTCAAGATCCGGGCGAGCGTGCCCACGAGGCGGGTTCCGGTAGCTCCAAGAGCATGCCCAATGGCTGTGCCTCCTCCCATTACGTTGACCCTCTCCGGATCGATCCCCAATTCCTTGATGCAGTTGAGGGCGACGATGGCGAAGGCCTCGTTGATTTCCCAGTAATCGATATCCTTAACCTCCAAACCAACCCTCTCAAGGGCTATACGGCTGGCAGGGACAGGACCTGCTCCCATGATCGTGGGGTCCACTCCGGCCAACCCAATAGAACGAATAGTAGCCATAGGGAGAACCCCCTTTTTCTTCGCAGTCTCCTTGGACATCAGGATCATAGAGGCTGCGGCGGCATTCAAGGGAGAAGAATTTCCAGCCGTGATGACCCCATCCGGTTTAAAAGCGGGCTTGAGGTCTTTCATTCCCTCCAGGGTGGCGTCATCCCGGACATTCTGGTCTTGATCCACGATGAGAACCTTTCCGTCTGCCTGTTCGGCTTCAATGGGGAGGATCTCTTCTTTGA
>VGRU01000331.1 GCA_016875255.1 Deltaproteobacteria bacterium | reverse complement strand
GGAAGAGGGCAGGGTCTTCGAATGGCGGCTCTTCAACCAGTCCTCAACAATCCCGGGAGTGTAAACCTTGTGGCAATCAAGACAGGCCGAAGTCTCCTGGCTGACCGGGGGCGCGGCTGGTTTTTTGCCTGCTGGCTGGGCAAAGAGAAAAGCCGGCGCCAAAACGCTCAAAAAAAGGATGAAAGTGATCGGGTTTTTCATTGTTTTCATATCTCCTTCTTCAGCTCTTCGTAGACTTTCTTCACCTCTTCGACGGAGGATTCATCCTCGAGGGTGGTGAGGTCGCCGATGCTGGCGCTGGTGGCGACCGCCTTAAGAATTCGCCTCATGATCTTTCCGCTTCGCGTCTTTGGAAGTTTTGAAACGAAATAGATCTGGTCCGGACTGGCTACCGGGCCGATCGACTTTCGAATCAGATCCTTCAGCTCAGCCTTAATTTCAGGAGAAGGGAAGAAGCCTTCTTTTAAGATGGTAAAGACCACAATCGCCTCTCCTTTGATCGGGTCCGGAATGCTTGCTACTCCTGCTTCGGCAACAGCCGGGTGAGAGACTACGGCATCTTCAATTTCCACGGTTCCGATTCTGTGGCCCGCAATCTTAAGCACTTCGTCAGCCCTGCCCAGGATCCAGTAGTAACCATCCTTATCCCTGATTGCATAGTCGCCGGTGTAGTAAATGCAGGGAAACTTCGACCAGTAACTTTGCTCATACCGTTTAGGATCTCCAAAAACTCCCAGCAACATTCCGGGCCAGGGCGCTTTGATCACCAGAAGGCCTCTCTCTTCAGGGGGCATGCTCTGACCCTTCTCATCCACGACATCGGCCAGAATTCCAGGAAGGGGAAAGGTGGCTGAGCCGGGTTTGAGCGGAGGACATTCGATGGCCGGAGCCGGAGAGATCATGATCCCGCCTGTCTCGGTCTGCCACCAGGTATCCACAATAGGACACTTTTCTTTCCCGATATGCTTATAATACCAGGTCCATGCCTCTGGATTGATGGGTTCCCCTACGCTTCCAAGAAGTTCGAGACTG
The DNA here is from genome assembly GCA_016875255.1 of Deltaproteobacteria bacterium. The sequence continues at coordinate 2,443 of VGRU01000331.1, read as the reverse complement.
CTTAAATCATGCTGATCAATCTCCTTTTCTCCGTGTCTCATCAGCATCCGGATGGCTGTGGGAGAGGTGTAGAAGATGGTGACGCCATACTTTTCAATAATATCCCACCATCGATCGATCGAGGGATAGTCAGGAGCCCCTTCATAAAGGACGATGGCGGCTCCGTGCATCAACGGTGCATAGACGATCGAACTATGGCCGGTCACCCATCCCACATCTGCGGTGCACCAGTAGACCGACTCCTCTTTGATATCGAAAACCCACTTATAGGCCGAATGGTTATAGGTAAGGTAGCCTCCGGTCCCGTGCACGATGCCCTTCGGTTTTCCGGTCGTCCCCGACGTATAGAGGATGTAGAGAGGGTGGGAGGAATCGATCGGATCAGGATTGACAAAGAGGCTGGCTTCCTCCATCTGGTCGTGAAGCCAGACATCCCTTCCGTGTTTCATCGCCACGGGGATGTTCGCCCTTCTCACAACGAGCATCTTCTCGACCGAGGGGGTCATCTCGAGCGCTTCATCGGCAATCCGCTTCAATGCCACGGGTTTTCCCCTTCTGAAACCTGCGTCAGCCGTGATCAGGAGCTTTGCTCCCGTATCATTGACCCTGTCTGCCAGCGCCTGGGCGCTGAAGCCGGAGAAGATAACCGTATGGGTGGCGCCGATTCTGGCGCAGGCTAACATTGCAATGGGCAGTTCTGGGATCATCGGAAGGTAGAGGGCGATCCGATCCCCTTTTTTGATCCCGAGATTGAGAAGAACAGAGGCAAATTTGTTTACCTCACGGTAAAGGGTGGAGTAACTGAGAACACGTGTGTCTCCGGGTTCTCCTTCCCAGTAGATGGCGACCTTGCTTCTTCGCCATGTTTTGACATGGCGGTCCACACAGAGAAAAGAGGCGTTTAGTTCTCCACCCACAAACCATTTGGCATAAGGAGGCTGCCAGTCCAGGACTTTGTCCCATGTTTTAAACCAATCGAGTTTCCGGGCCTCTTCGGTCCAGAAACCTTCAGGGTCTTTGATGGAACGGTTATAGACTTCAAAGTATTTCTTAAAAGGCCAGTAGGTCGAACCGGATGTTAGGGTGCTGTGAGCCATGAGTGCCTCCTTGACATGGATTGAAGATACGGATTAAATTTAACGCAGCACTTTAGCCCTTTGGAGCGGTTATCAGAAGATCAGGTGACCAGGAAATGGATATCAGGATATTGGGATATCAGGTCAAACCAAAAAGCTGTTATTCTTTATCTGAGATCCTGGTACCCTGGTATTCTGCACCCTGATATCCTGGTCATCTGATGCCCGTATTTTCCCGCACAAAGGTCATTGGCCAATTTTAAAGCGCTATACTGTTACAATTTAACAAAGTTTAATCGAAAATGGAAGATGTTAAATATTTCTGCGATTCTTTTAGGGGCAGGCGAATCCAAGAGGATGGGGAGGGAAAAACTTTCCCTCCTGTGGGGAAAGAGGACAATCCTTGAGCATTGTCTTCAAACCCTTCTTCGCTCCAGCGTGAAAGAGGTGATCCTGGTCGTCAATGACCGGAACGAGATGATCGTCCGTCATTGGAGTAAAAATAGAGTTAAAGTAGTGGTCAATCCAGATTACAGAAAAGGGATGAGCAGTTCCATCCGGTGTGGACTTAAAGTTTTAGACCCTAAGAGCGACGGCATCCTCATTTCACTCGGAGACCAGCCTTTTATTAAGACACGGACGATCAATGCTTTGATCGGAGCTTTTAGGAAGGCGGAGGAGAAGATCATTGTCCCTTCATTCAGAGGGAGGAGGGGACATCCGGTCATCTTTCATCGAAAATGCGAAGAAGAACTGTTAAGATTGAGAGGGGATGAAGGAGGGAAAACCATCATCATGAAACATCCTGAGGACGTTCGTATGATTCCAGTCAAATCAGAAGGGGTCCTCAGGGATATTGATACGTGGAGAGACTATAAGAAAGAGTTAAGAATGAGGAGTTAAGAGTTTAGAGTTGAGAATTATTAATGTTCTCAAAATAGTAACGACATCGATTCGTAAAATCCCTCCTACCCTCCCTTCCAAAGGGAGGAATTACCCCTCTTTGGCCGCCGGCCCATAGGGCCTCTGGCCCGGAGGGCAAAGAGGGGCGAGGGGAGATTTTCTAATGCCTATGGCAATTCAATTTTGAGAATCTTAATACAAAAGATAAGAGGGGCAAGAATGGGATCGAGCAAAAAACTATCTGAGCTGATTGTCTTAATCAGGGGGGCGGGAGAGATGGCCAGCGGCGTGGCCCATCGGCTTCGCCAGTCCCATTTCAGGATTTGCATGACTGAAATTTCGCATCCTCTCGCCGTCAGAAGAGAGGTTTCCTTCTGTGAGGCTGTTTATGAGGGAGAGAAGGAGGTGGAGGGGGTACGGGCAAAACTTATCTCCGTGCCAGATGGGATCGAATCAGAATGGAA
>VGRU01000330.1 GCA_016875255.1 Deltaproteobacteria bacterium | reverse complement strand
ACCACCACAACGGCCCGGCTATCGGCCTCACTCACCACCGCGCCGATATCGCAGAAATTAGAGCCTCTGACATCTTTTGTGTTGGGGAGTTTCCCCTTCGGATAAATCCGGACAAAGGGTTCTCCTTCATAACATTCCTGAAAAGCATTTAAGAGTTCCTCTGTTTTCATCTTTTTTAGCAGGTGGACATAAAGAGTGGATAAGATTCCCCGGTCCATTGGAATGAGATGGGGAACGAAGGTGACGGCAATATTTTTCTGAGCCAGCAGGCTCGCCTCCTGTTCGATCTCAGGGGTGTGTCGGTGCGCAAAAATCTTGTAAGCTTTGACCCCTTCATTCACCTCGCAGAAGAGCGATTCCAGGATCACATCCCGGCCTGCGCCGCTGACACCCGATTTGGAATCAACGACAATCCCCTCAAGGGAAATGAGTCCTTTTTTGATCAGGGGGATCAAGCCGATCAATGCCCCTGTCGGATAGCAACCCGGATTCCCGACGATCTTTGCGTTTCGAATCTTATCCCGGTGGAGTTCCGGAAGCCCATAGACAGATTCGCCAAGAAGATCAGAAGCCGTATGCTTCTGGTACCACCGTTCATAAACCGCAGAATCTTTCAACCGGAAATCGGCGCTCAGATCGACCACTCTCTTGCCCGAACGGTAAAACAGGGGGACCGTCTCCATGGCAGTCTTATGGGGAAGCGCCGTAAAGACAAAATCTGTCTTTTTTGAAATCTGTTCCACGGAGAGTTCTTCACATATTATCTCGAGGTGCTTCAACAGTGAAGGAAAGACCTGGCCAATCGGAACCCCCGCATATTTTTGTGAGGTCAGCGCGGTCACCTCCACCTCAGGGTGATGGATAAGAAGGCGCAGAAGTTCCACTCCCGTATACCCTGTCGCTCCAATAATCCCAACTTTCGTCTTCATCGGTCTTCCTTTCCTATGTCCCTGATAAGATTTCCTCTAAAAAAGCAACTGCATTGAGAATCTTTATATCCCGATACCCCCCTGACTTCAATAGATGAATATCTCCGGTAATAATGTAATTCGCTCCGGCTTCCACAGCGCATTCAAGAATTCCATTGTCCTCGGCCTCTTCGGAAACAACACAGTCTGTGTTAGCGGGCGTATGACCAATTCTCAAGCGGCTTTTAAAGACTCCTCGTTTTGGATAATAATTTTTGGATTCACATTTTTGGGTGGAATAGGCAACCCCTGTTCTCTTAATAGATTTATATGTTCAATCATCCCCCATTTCGCTTTATAAAGGCAATCCTCAACGGAATGCCCTATGCCTGAAAAACCTGGCAAGTCATGGGAATAGAATCCAAAAAAATCAGGTTCCTTGGTCGCCTCAATCGTTAATGAATATTCTAAATCTATCATCTTTACACCTCCATCCTCTTTACCCCGTTAGAAAGCCCCGCTGCTTGCCCTGTACACCACGCGGTGCAGGGCTTGCAGCGAGGATAAAGATAAAATTCCCTCCGGGCCGGAGACCTTCCAGGCCAGAGGCCTTTTGGAGCGCACAAGGGGTTTAAAGCCCATGTGAGCTGTTGTTAAACCCGACCTGTGCTACCTGGCAGATAACGTTTTCCATTAGCGAAACAGCCGCACCAGGATCAAATAAACCGATGATAGAGGCCGGCTGTTTCCCGAAGGGCAGAAGCGCCAATGTTGTGTTAGTCGTCATTGTCCCTTTGTGTTCAAAAACAATCACGGCCCCTCCTCCGGTTCTGACTGATGTATTCGGATTCGACCAATTTCTACAATCCACAGTTTCTTCTCTATTGTCATTTGAGTGGATGCTTGTAGAAACTGTCGAACCAGTTGCTCCAGTAAAGTCAGGCTTGAATTCCTGGGAACCCGAATAACAACCATGCCGCTCGCCTGAGCTGGCGGAAAACGGGTCACATCTGCGAAATGTAAGTCCATTGTTACCAGACATCGCCGTTCAGCACAACACGCTTCATAGAGATGCTGGTCTGAACATCCCTGTAGCCTTTGGTCACGGATCGTTTGAACGTCATGTCCGGCAGCGCGGAAAAGTTGCTGAGTTCGGGTTCCAAAGTTTTCATCGAGTTTGAACTTCATCCTGTCGCCTCGCCTGGGAGTTCAACATATCGTTCTCGAGCCATCTCGGCTCCGTAGGCGATGGCAGCCCGAACATCCTCCTCCGTCAGTTGAGGATATTCTGCGAGAATCTCCTCAATCCCCATCCCGTTGGCCAGAAAGTCAAGAAGTAGGGATACCCAGATTCGAGTGCCACGAATACAGGGTTTGCCGAAGCAGACATTTGGGTCAATGGAAATACGTTGTAGAAGCGGATTCATCTTCATTTCTCCTCCTTCTCTTATACTCGTCGAATCGTACTCCAAATTTAGGGAGCGGCTAACGTTCAAGACCAAAAGAAGTGTGACAGCATTTGGATATGAATCTTTTGGCCGGTGTTAGGCGACGTGTCTTTTCAATTCAATTGAGAGCGGTTTCTGCTCCTTTAGCGCGCTGACTTTCAATATGGAGAAACCTATAATGTTCCCTTCACCATCGACTTTTTCCATCACTGCATCGTTCTCGGTCTCTTTGAAATAACCGGCCTTTCTTTCAAAGAGAACTTCAAGGTAGTCTCCTTCTTTGTCGTACCAAACTTTTATCGCTTCGGCCATAGTGTTTCACCTCTATTAAAGGGTTCCTCTAAAAATGTCTTTCCTGCGGAAGCAGGAATCCAGAAGGTTTTGAAATCACTGGACTCCCGCCTGCGCGGGAGTGAGGAACTGAGGATTATTAGAGATACCCTAAAGAGTGTATTAAAATTTAAGGAAAGAAGTCAAGGATTTCTGACCATTTCTCCGGTTAACCTTGAAATGACAACTCCGTCGGGATGAAAGAGAAATGAATATGCCGGGGGCTAAATCTGGAATGGAATAAAAAACATTGCTGGCATTTCTGTCTATTTGCAGGTAGGTATTGCTGAGATTATTCGCCCCTCTGCCTACCGCAGGCAGGCAATAAATGGGGGCGTTATATTTGATGGAATCTTTACCGTGAAACTTGTCCTCGACAACGATTGGGGAACGGGAATCCAGAGAATTCTTAACCAATTAAAAACACTGGATTCCGGCTTTTGCCGGAATGACGAAACCAGAGCCAAAGGGAATTTTCACGAATTCATCACATTTGATTTAAACAAAAAAGGGGAGGTCATGGGACCTCCCCTTTCAATTCAGATCAATTGGATCATGGAATTACCGTTTAGAGAACTGCGGCCTGCGCCGGGCTCCACGCAGTCCGTACTTTTTTCGCTCTTTGATCCTTGAATCTCTTGTCAAAAGGCCAGCCTTTTTTAGGGCATCCTTGAACTCCGCATTGACCTGAAGCAGGGCTTTCGATATCCCATGACGGACAGCCTCGGATTGACCGGCGATGCCACCCCCATGGACATTGGCTCTCACATCGAATTGATTCCTGGTCCCGGTCAGATCAAAGGGCTGCATGATGACCATTTCGCAGGTCTCCCGCCCCCC
>VGRU01000329.1 GCA_016875255.1 Deltaproteobacteria bacterium | reverse complement strand
TGCGGCATCTGTTCGAAAGAGTGTCCCACCAGAGCGATCACGATGGTGGTGGAGGAGGAATAATCATGGCAAAAAGGGTTGGAATGGAGGTCTCGATTGCGGCCGCCGAAGCAGTGAAGCAGGCCAATGTGGATGTGATTTCCGCTTATCCCATCACTCCGCAGACCCACATCGTCGAACACCTCTCCGAAATCGTGGCCAATGGAGAAATGGATGCAGAGTTCTTCTGTGTGGAATCGGAACACTCCGCAATGAGCATCTGCATCGGAAGCGAGGCGACAGGCGCAAGATCCTTTACCTGCACCAGCGCCCAGGGGTTAGCCTTGATGGCCGAGATGACCTATATTGCCTCCGGTCTCAGGCTTCCCATCCTCATGATCGTTGCGAATCGGACACTCTCCGCGCCCCTCAGCATCTGGAACGATCATAGCGATGCCATGATGATCCGGGACTGCGGATGGGTGCAATATTTTGTGGAGAACGGCCAGGAAGTTTATGACCATGTCTTCATCTCCTACCGGTTGGGGGAGGATCGGAAGGTTCTCTTTCCGGTCATCATCAATATGGATGGTTTCATCTTAAGCCATGTGATTGAGCCGATCGAGTTGATCGAACAGGAAAAGATCGATCAGTTCCTGCCTCCCTATCAACCTCTCCATCAATTGCATCCCGATAAACCCATTACCATGGGAGCCTTTGCCCTTCCTGCAATTTTTGCTGAAACGAAGAAAGCCCAGGAAGTGGCCCTGAGAGGTTCCATGCCCAAAATTTTGGAGGTCTGGAAAGCCTTCGGCGATATGACAGGCAGGTATTACCAGCCTGTTGAGACGTATAAGGCGGAGGATGCAGAGACCCTGCTGGTCACCATGGGAAGCATCGGAGAGACAGCCTCAGTCGCCATTGATAAGATGAGAGAGCAAGGGAGATCCGTGGGGTTGGTGAAGATTCGCCTGTGGCGTCCCTTTCCCTTTGAGGCGTTAAAACAGGCCACCCTTCATGCGAAAAACCTTGTGGTGATTGATCGTGCAGTCTCTGTTGGGGGGCCGGGGGGTCCGGTTGCCTCCGAAGTGAAGGCCGCCATCTATGGAGAGCCTTTGCGGCCTTCGATTTATAATTTTGTTGCGGGAATTTCAGGAAGAGATGTGGCTCCCATTGACTTCATCAAGATGGTGGATAAGGCTGAAATCGAGATCGAAGAAGGCAGAAAAGATGGTTATGAAATCTATGGGGTGAGAGAATGATTGAAAATCTGAATGTCTTTGCCGTTAGAACATTGACCCAGAAGGAATATTTCGCGCCCGGCCACCGCTCCTGCCAGGGATGCGCGGAAGCCCTGGCCGTCAGGCTGGTCTGCAAGGCCCTGGGGAGAAATATCATCATTGCGTCTGCCACGGGATGCATGGAGATCGTTTCGTCTCCACTTCCTTATACGTCATGGAGGGTTCCCTGGTTTCATTGCGCCTTTGAAAATACGGCCGCTGTGGCCTCCGGGATTGAGGTGGGATTAAAGGTATTGATGCGAAAGGGAAGAATCCCTCAGAAGAAGATCGTCACCGTAGGGATGGCGGGTGATGGAGGGACTGCGGATATCGGGCTCCAGGCGCTCTCCGGAGCCCTTGAGAGGGGACATGACTTCATTTATGTCTGCACGGACAACGAGGCTTACATGAACACCGGCATCCAGCGATCGTCCTCCACGCCTTTTGGCGCCTCAACCACCACCTCGCCTGCCGGAAAAACGGCGATGGGCCAGATCACCTGGAAGAAAAATATGGCCGCGATTGCAGCAGCCCATAATATCCCTTATGTAGCCACTGCCTGCCCGAGTTATCCCATCGACCTGATTCAGAAGGTGAAGAAGGCGGCGGACATCAAAGGTGCGGCCTATATTCATATCCTCTCCGTCTGTCCGACGGGGTGGAGGTCCGCGCCCGACCTCTCGATCAAATTAGGCAGGATGGCGGTGGAGACAGGCACGTTTCCTCTTTATGAGGTGGAGCACGGCAGGTATCATTTAAGCATCGATTTCCCGAAGTTGAAGCCGATTAAGGAATACATCAAACTTCAGGGAAGATTCCGACACCTGACAGAAGAGATGATCGAAGAGATCCAGAACCGAATTCAACGGGAATATGAGGTGTTAAGAGAAAGAGCAAAAAGGGGATTTTAACATGACACATTCAGAGATCGAAACCATCATCGAACAATACGAAAGCAGGGAATCGGCCATTCTTTCGATCCTTCAGGATATCCAGGCGAAGGAAAAATATCTTCCCAGGGAAGCCCTGGAGCACCTCGGTGAGAAACTTGGCATTCCCATTAACAAGATCTACAGGATTGCCACTTTTTACAGGGCCCTCAGCCTGATGCCCAGAGGAAAACATGAGGTCTGCGTCTGCGTGGGGACCGCCTGCCATGTCCGCGGGGCGCAACGAATTATCGATCAGTTGAAGATAGAGTTGGGCCTCCGGCCGGGTGAGACGACAAAGGACCGGAATTTCACGCTGGAGACGGTCAACTGCCTGGGCGTCTGCGCCGCGGGGCCGGTGGTATCCATCGACGGTCAATACTTCGGAAAGATGAGTTCTGGAAAGGTCGACGGGACTCTGAAAAAATTTCGTTCTGACAAGAAGAAGGAGGGGGCCAATGGTAAGGCTTAATTCTCCTCAGGAGCTGGAAAAATACAGGAAGGAAATCCTCAGCAAAAGAAATCCTGACCAGCCCTTGATCACGGTCTGTGGCGGAACAGGATGTCACGCCTCGGGATGTCATGCAGTGGTGGATGCCTTCAAAAAGGTTCTTCAGGAGAAGGCCTCAGGCAATGGAATCGGCCTGCGGGTAACGGGCTGTCATGGTTTCTGTGAACGGGGGCCATTGGTCGTCATCCATCCGAAAAAAGTTTTTTATCAAAAGGTCAAGCCCGAAGATGTTCCGACCATCTTTGAAGAGACGGTCCTTAACGGTAACATCCTTGGAGACCTTCTTTATGATCATCCGGTTACTGGAGAAAAGATTACCTTCGAAGAAGAAGTGCCATTCTACCGGAAACAGAAACGGATCATCTTCGGAAATAACGGAAGCATTGATCCGACCCGGATCGAAGACTATCTTGCGGTGGGAGGCTATCAGGCATTGGCCAAAGCCCTCTTGATGAAACCCGAGGAGATCATCCGGGAAGTGAAGAAAGCCAATCTGAGGGGACGGGGAGGCGGGGGATTCCCTGCGGGTTTAAAATGGGAGCAGTGCCGAAACGCTCCTGGCGAGATCAAGTATTTGATCTGCAACGCGGACGAGGGAGACCCGGGCGCCTATATGGACCGGAGCCTTCTTGAGGGAAATCCGCATAGCGTTCTCGAAGGAATGATCATCGGCGCATTTGCCATCGGCTCTCATGAGGGCTACATCTTTGTCCGGCATGAATACCCGCTGGCGCTTGAAAATATCGGGATTGCCATCCGGCAGGCCCGGGAATTGGGGCTTCTGGGGAAAAACATCCTCGGATCGGGATTCGATTTTGATATCAAGATCAG
>VGRU01000328.1 GCA_016875255.1 Deltaproteobacteria bacterium | reverse complement strand
TTTTTTGAGCAAGATCGAGAATCGTCTGGAGGGAAGGGGAGGGGTTCCGGGAAGAAACCAAAATCCTCTGAAAGCGAAAGGAGGATGATGTTAAAGCTTCCCTGACAGGATGGATGCCGTAAATGATTGGGGACATAATTTAAAGAAAAATTCGAAGCACGAAATCCGAAGCACGAAACAATTTCAAATGACCAAATTTCAAATGTTCCAAACAAAAGAGTTTAGAGATTTCATATTTAAGAGATATCTTCAACAATCCTTTGGACGGCTTCGATGGGGTCTTTGGCTTCCTTGATGGGGCGGCCGATCACAAGGTAATCTGCTCCGGCTTCGATCGCTTCTCTCGGAGTGAGCGTTCTCTTCTGGTCATCTTTTTTGTCAGAAGGGTGACGAATGCCCGGCGTGACGATCAGAAACTTGCCCCCGCATTGCTGGCGGATGATCCCTATTTCTTGAGGAGAAGCCACGACTCCATCAATTCCCGCCTTCTGCGCAAGGGAGGCAAGGCGCCCCACCTCATCTCCAATCGGGCCCTGAACTCCCACCTCCTTCAAAGTTTCCTCATCCATGCTGGTGAGGATCGTCACCGCAAGGATGATGGGCCTCGGGATGGCAAGGCTTTTTGCCACCGCTCTGGAAGCCTCAACGGTCTTTCTCATCATCTCAAAACCTCCCAGGGCATGGAGGTTGAACATAGCCACCTGGTGCTTCGTAGCCTCCTCTCCTGCCTTTGCCACAGTATTTGGAATATCATGATATTTGAGATCGAGAAAGACCTTCTGTCCCTTCTGGCAGATCATATCAATCACTTTTGGCCCGGAGTGGGTGAAGAGCTGTTTTCCCACCTTAAAGATGCCCACGCGGTCTTTTAGAAGGGCGACCCAATGCTGGGCCTCATGGAAATGCTCCACATCAAGGGCAAAGATGATTCTGTCTTTGGGGCTGGCCGGGGTTATTGGATTCATCTCATGCTTCCTTATAGTTTGAAATCTATCACATTCGGTTTTTCTTTACAAGCAGTTCCTTCTCTGGTATTATCCAAAGCATTTAATAGTTTGCTTTTTGTAGCGCAAGGCTTCAGCCTTGCTTTAAGCAGGCCTAAAGGCCTGCGCTACGTTCCCTAATTTCATAGATGCAAAATATAATGCTCCCCTTAATGTGAATAACCGAGAGATGGAAAATCAGGACATCAGGGAAGAAAATCGAAGGATTCGGTTTTTAAGGTTTTTGGTTGACCTTTCCATTCAGTCCATTCAAGAGAACGACCTCTCGCTCGAAGAGGCGTTGGAATTAGTGGAAGAGGCGAAGAGGGCGGCCCTGAACCTTTTTCCCGGAAAAGAGTTGGCCTTTGAATTGATCTACCGGCCGAGGTTTCAGAGGGTCATCGAGGCGAGGTTCAGAACATCTCTTCCCTCTCCCTCAGAGGCTGTATCGTAATCCTATTTTGATGGTAGCCGCACCCATTAAAAGGCTTTAGCCTGCGTTCAACTCATTGATTTTATTGAAACCGCCCGCAACCTAAAGGGTGCGACTACCCATTATGACACAGTCTTTCAGGGGAGAGGGGAAGGGTGAGGGGCCATCTCCGCCTTGATCATCTCCTCAATCTTAGAGACAGCCTCCTCTTTCTTCACCAGGAGGATTTCCCCTGTCTTCCTTTTCTTGATCTCGACCAACCCTTTCTTCAAATTCTTCTCCCCGAGAGTTACCCTCAACGGAATTCCGATCAGATCAGCATCTTTAAACTTCACGCCAGGGGTTTCTTCCCTGTCATCAAAAAGGACTTCGACTCCCCGGTCCAGGAGGGTCTGGTAGAGTTCTTCAGCCGTCTCCCGGATGAGATCAACCTTCATATTCACTGGAAGGACTATGACCTGGAAGGGGGCGATGGGCATGGGGAAGATGATTCCATTTTCATCATAATATTGCTCGATGGCGGAAGCCACTGTCCTTCCGACGCCGATGCCGTAACATCCCATGACAATCTCTTTTTCCACCCCTTTATCATCGAGATAGGTTGCGCCTAAAACCTTGCTATACTTTGTGCCGAGTTTGAAGGTATGACCCACCTCAATGCCCTTATCCAGCCGGGTCTCTTCTCCGCAGAGAGGGCAGAGGTCTCCGGGAGCAAATCTCCTCAGATCGACGAAGCGGGTGACCTGAAAATCCCTGCCCGTATTAACCTGGATGAAATGGCAGTCTTTCTCATTTGCGCCGGTCACAAAATCGGCCATGGCCCGGATGTCGAAATCGGCAAAGATGGAGATGGAAAGACCCATCGGACCGGCAAACCCTTTTGGGGAACGGGAGACCTTCTCCACGGTCTCCTCATCGGCTAATTGAAGTTCACCCGTTCCAAGAGCGATTTTCAGTTTCTTCTCGCTCATCTCATGGTCCCCCCGGACCAGGGCGGCCACCGGGCCCTTATCCGAAACAAAGATGAGCGTTTTTACGAGATCAGCGGCTGAGACATTAAGAAATTGAGCGACCTCTTCCACGGTTCGCTGATCCGGGGTTAACACCTTTTGAATTTGCTTGAAGGTTTTTGGATCAGGAGAAGGAGTTTCTGTTTTCGATCGCTTGAACTCCGCCCTTTCAATGTTTGCGGCATATGAACATTTGGCGCAGCTTACGATCGTCTCCTCTCCGGTCTCCGCAAGAACCATAAATTCGTGAGAATAGGTTCCGCCGATGAGGCCGGATTCAGCTTCGACAACCCTGAATTTCAACCCGCACCTCGTAAAGATTCGGTTATAGGCATCGACCATCTTGCGATAGCTAATTTCTTCACCTTTATCATCCGCATCGAAACTGTAGGCATCTTTCATGATGAATTCACGAGCACGCATCACCCCGAAACGGGGCCGGATCTCATCCCTGAACTTGGTTTGAATCTGATAGAGGTTGATGGGCATCTGGCGGTAGGAACGGATCTCCCTGCGCGCAATGTCGGTGATGACCTCCTCATGAGTCGGTCCGAGGCAGGAGTCCCGATTGTGGCGGTCTTTGAACCTTCCCAATTCTTTTCCATATTCCTCCCACCGGTGGCTTTCCTGCCAGAGCTCTGCAGGCTGGACCATGGGAAGCAGGACCTCGATGGCTCCGGCCCGATTCATCTCTTCGCGGATGATCGCCTCCACCTTTCGGATGGATCGCAGGCCAAAAGGCAAATAAGAATAGATGCCTGAGGTCAGTTTACGGATCATCCCTGCCCGGAGCATCAACTGATGGCTCGGGACTTCCGCCTCGGAAGGGACCTCCTTCAAGGTGGGAAGGAGATATTTCGAATACCGCATCTACATTCCTCCTCATTAAACTCGCCTCCTAATGAAAGAGACGACTCATTATTGTGAATCATCAATCGTATTGAAATCGTAAAAAGTCTAAAAAACCGGGAAAGTGTCATGCTGAACTTGGTTCAGCATCTCGTTTTGTCTGGAGGGTGAGATCCTGAAACGAGTTCAGGATGACAGAATTGGAACTTTTTACGAGATCATCAATCGTGTTATTTACCTTCTTGATCTTTTTTTCAATTTAGGA
>VGRU01000327.1 GCA_016875255.1 Deltaproteobacteria bacterium | reverse complement strand
ATAACCTATTAATTATAATAAGTCAAGGTAAAAGTTGGATAGAAGGGGATGTTAATAAAGGAATAACTTCAACTCTTGCCTTCAAGCTTTTTCATTCCGATAAGGGCGATCATATATCCTGTTCCATGCTCTGAAAAAATTTGGGGACGTTGGTTCAAATGCAACCTAAGCATACCTCCGTCATTTATCGAGAAGATCGCTTGTGGCAGCATACCGATTAACCAAGGAGGCCGTGACTACCATGTCAAGTTGTATTTTCACCTACGTCCCTCATTCCTCGTCCTTCCTTTCGTCCCCCATTTCTTTTCGTAATTCTCATCAACATCAATTCCTGAGTTATCTGGCAGAGGCCATAGAGTCAACTGGTTTGAGGGTATAGATGCGTGCAATTCGACTGGCTGCTTTCAAGTCCCTTTTGCGCAGTGCCTCCCGTACATCATCGAGTTTCTGAACATCTTCGAGAAGCAAGTAGGGAGACCACCCACTATCTGTATCGATCAGCTCAACATCAACTTTGGCTACATATTCTCCCTCGTAAACCAACTTCGTGTGCTTTCTCTTCTTCATTCTTTTCTCCTGGTAAAATTATTTGACCATCTCTCTGGATTAGGCCTATACGCTGTGACGAGGACAGCGGGGGATACTTCTCCCTTGGAATACCCCGCACGACGTGGATCGGGTTACCCTGAGAATCCTTCTGTAGTACAAGAATACAAGGTCCTTTAGGGTAATCAGGATAGTCCTCAACCAAAATTGCCGAAGAAACACCATTCAAGACTTCCCTTACTAAGATATCATCCTCTGCCAATTCATCATAGCCATGGTCCGAAATTAATACCTCTTTTCGATCAATCAGATCAAGTATGAGTTCGAAAGTCCTATTCATATCTGGCATTAGTACCAATTTGAAATTCAAGTTTCGTATGGTTTGTCCATATCATCATCGGCTAACTTGAAAATTTACCTGCAGGTTCCCTTTGACCATGAGTCCCATTACTCCAAGGAAGCAGAAAATGTCTTCTTTTATTTTGAATTATTAGTCCCCCTACTTGCTCCCGTTATACTCAGGCATTTCGCATTTCCAATTAGAATCTACATCTTTTATTAAAGCCTGTCAATTATCGGCTAAGGCTGCTAAAGCGACTACAGGGATAAGTTGATGCAAAGCAAGAAGAATGACTTCCTATAGGTCCAAGCTTTGAACATATTCATATTCAATTTGCTGCTGTTTTGAGTCTCTATCCTCCCTTTGAATCGTATAGCCGATTGCTTCGTAACCCTTAAGCCGTTTCTTATACATACGCATTAGGGTTGGGACATGGATATCCACATAATCGTAAACCTGCACCACCTGCTTATTATCATGAAGCCGATGCAGGCGCCCCACATATTGCTGGAGCGTGCCCCGCCAGGAGATAGGCATCGCTAAAAACAATGTGTCAAGCCTGGAATCGTCAAACCCCTCGCCGATATACCGTCCTGTAGCAATGATGACCCTCTCTTTTGAATCGGGAACCGCTTTGATCTGATCGGCAAGCGCCTTCCGTTGTTTTGCACCCATGCCGCCCCTCAGAATAATGATATTCTGGGCAAAGCCCTTAAGATGTTCTGCAAACCATTCTAAATGCTCCGTCCGCTCGGTAAGCAGCAGGGGCGATCTTCCCATTTCTAACGCCTTTAATAAATCGTCAAAGATTATTTCATTGCGATGGCGATCCTTCACGAGGGCTGAATAGATATCCTGTATTTTGGGATCGGTTAATTCAGCAGGTAATCTGAAATCTGTGAACCTTGATAAGACCGCGTGTTCAAAAGGGCTTGTTGCTGTTTGTTTCTTCGCGCTTTCCCTGTAACGAATCGGCCCACACTGCATCATGATGATCGGGTGATGACCATCCTTACGAACAGGGGTTGCAGTAAGGCCGACGATATACCTCGCCTTCACCTGTTTTAGGACTTGCTCAAAAGTAAAAGCGGGGATATGGTGGCATTCATCAACGATGATCTGACCGTATTCAGCCACCATGTCCTTGACCTCCCCCTTTCGGATGAGGCTCTGTATTAAACCAACATCGATATGACCGGTCACCTTCGTCTTGCCCCCACCTATCTGACCAAAATCTTCTATGGGTTTATCAAGAAACAGCGATAACCGTTCTCTCCACTGGTCCATGAGTTGTCTGCGATGCACTAAGATTAGGGTATTCACTTTTCTTTGAGCAATAAGCCATGCCGCTACCACTGTCTTACCAAAAGCAGTAGGAGCAGACAAAATGCCATTGTCATAAGCTAACATCTTCTCGCCCGCCTCTTGCTGAGAAGGATGAAGTTCGCCACAAAAGGTTGCGTCTATTAAGGAACCATCAAAACATTTGTTTTCAACTTCGGTTTTGATGTTATGGGCTTTAAACATTGATAGGGCTTCGTCGAGACAGCCTCTTGGAAGACCGATATGGTCTGTAAAATCTTCAGCGCAACCGATGACTCGTGGCTTGCCAAACGTGGAGAGCCGCATGGCCTGAGCCCTGTAAAAATCAGGGTTCTGGAAAGCGGCAATACGAATTAACCTGTTTAGCATAGCCTGGGGTAGCCCCTTTTTCTCAATATAGATCAGGTTGCCTTGGACCAAATGAACGGTTTGGGGAAAGGGGCCTTGAATGGGTTTTTCAGTTCTCTTCTTTGAGGGCGGTAAAGTCCAGGGGTCTTCAGAAGTTTCCCCATCAGTTAGACTTATGCGAACGGCAATGATAGCTCCATTTCTCGACGCCTCACGAACAATAGACTCTACGTTGTCCCATTGGATTCTCTTGATTGTCGAAAGGAATCGCCACTGATCAGGGTAGGCTTCGAAACACTCGTCTATAAAAACGCTATTGCTTTTCTTTTGAGGAGCAAATTGCAGGGGAAGGGCAATGAGGTTCCCAAACCCACCTTTGGGGAGAGTATCCTGGCTTGGGAAAAACCGATCATAGGAATCCAAACCTATTTGATGCCTCTGCTCCATGGCATGGGTAAGGATTGTGCAGCCAAATTTCCGGGCCATTGAAGCCTCAACCGGTCGGTCAAAGAACATCCAAACATGACCGCCCTGCCCTGACCGAGAACGTTCAAGCGCCGCAGATATACCCATCTCTCTGCAGACTTCAAGAAAAGCGGTTACATCCTCCTGCCAGGTCTTTTTATCGAAATCTATGGCAAGAAACCAACAGGTTTCATCCAATAAAAGTGGGTAGACCCCGATAATACGTTTCCCGATTAGATGGCCTCTAATGACTTCATCCGTTACTGGCAAGAGATCCCGGTTTTCACAATCTGCACATTTTGTTTTGGGTTTACCGCATAAGGGACGCTTCCATTCGTTTGCACATGCAGGAGAATATCCGGAATTTCCATATTTTCCTTCCCACCTGGCTGGATAGACATCTTCCCGCCCGCGGAACAAAGAACGGAAAAGAGCAATCTGCTCCTCTACCGGGGAGTGGTTAGTGACTATATTGTTTGTGGCAGTATATAGGATTGGTGGTTCTGAAATGATTAGTTTGGGAGGTGGAACAATTTTATCAGAAGAAAGACCAAGAAGTTTC
>VGRU01000326.1 GCA_016875255.1 Deltaproteobacteria bacterium | reverse complement strand
GATGTGGGTTCGATCAGCACCAATCTTGTGTTGATTGACAACAATAAGAAGGTTCTTTCAAAGCGATATCTGATGACTGCAGGCCGGCCCATTGAAGCGGTTCGCATCGGCCTTCAAGAGATCGGTGAGGAGATCGGCGACCGGGTTGAGATCAAGGGTGTGGGAACGACCGGTTCCGGTCGTTATCTGACCGCAGATTTTGTGGGTGCGGATCTGGTTCGAAACGAGATTACAGCCCAAGCCACGGCCGCAGTTCACATCGATCCGGCTGTGGATACGATCTTTGAGATCGGGGGACAGGACTCAAAGTATATCAGCCTCGATAATAGGGTGGTCGTCGATTTCGAGATGAACAAGGTCTGCGCCGCTGGGACAGGCTCTTTTTTAGAGGAGCAGGCGGAAAAACTGGACATCTCGATCAAAGAGGAGTTTGGAAACCTTGCCCTCTCTGCCGGAGAGCCGGTGAGGATGGGAGAGCGGTGCACGGTCTTCATCGAATCGGATCTCGTCCATCACCAGCAGAGGGGCGCTCCCAAGGATAACCTCGTAGCCGGCCTCAGCTATTCCATTGTTCAAAACTATCTGAACCGGGTGGTCGGAGACCGCCGCATCGGAGACCGGATCTTCTTCCAGGGAGGCACGGCTTTTAACAAGGGGGTGGTGGCCGCCTTTGAAGGCGTCCTCAAAAAAGAGATCATCGTCCCTGAAAATCACGATGTGACCGGAGCCATCGGTGTCGCCATTCTGGCCAAGGAGGAAAGGACCTGGGAGCGTTCAGGCTTTAAAGGGTTCGATCTCAGCCAGCGCCGTTATGAGCAGACCTCCTTTGAATGCAAAGGTTGTCCCAATCTCTGCCTCATCCGAAAGGTGAACGTGGAAAGCGAGAAGCCCCTCTTCTACGGGAGCCGTTGCGAGAAGTATGATGTGATCAAACGGACCAAGGGATCAGACCTCCCTGACCTCTTCGAGGAGAGGGAGAGGATGCTTTTCGCCTCTTATGAAAGGGAGGAAGACCTTCCGGACGATGCTCCTGAGATCGGAATCCCAAGAATTCTCTATCTCCACGAGATGATGCCATTCTGGAAAGCCTTCTTTGCGGAGCTGGGTTATCGCGCCGTTCTCTCCGATGCGACGAATAAAGAGTTGATCCGAAAAGGAGTGGAGAATGTCGTTGCAGAGACCTGCTATCCGATCAAAGTGAGTCATGGCCATGTGCTGAACCTTCTTGAGAAAGGGGTGAAGAGGATCTTTTTGCCGAGCATTGTCAACCTCAAGTCGCCCCACCCTGAAATTCCAATCAGCGTGGCCTGCCCTTACGCCCAGGCCTTTCCCTATGCGGTCCATTCCTCCATCGATTTTAAAAAGGATCATGTGGAGGTCCTTCAGCCCGTCTTCCATTTCCGGTTCGGAAGGGATCATTTAGAGAAGGAACTGATCGATTTTGGAAAATCACTCCACCGGGGATCGAAGCAGGTGAAGAGGGCCTTCGTTAAGGCAGAGAGGTTTCAGGCCCTCTTCTACCAATCGCTCCTCAACAGGGGAAAAGAGATTCTGAATGGGATCGGGCCCGATGAAAAGGTGATGGTCATTGTGGGAAGGCCTTATAACTCCTGCGATCCCGGGGTTAATCTTGAGATACCGAAAAAATTGAGAGATATGGGAGTCCTTGCCATCCCCATGGATTTCCTTCCTCTCGATTCAGTCAAACCGACCGAAGATATCCAGGAGATGTACTGGCGATACGGACAGAAAATCCTCTCTGCCGGGAAGATCATCAATGAAGATCCGAGACTCTACGCGGTCTATATCACCAATTTCGGTTGCGGTCCGGACTCCTTCATCATTCATTTCTACAGGGATCTCTCCAAAGGGAAGCCCTATCTTCAATTAGAGATCGATGAACACAGCGCAGATGCGGGCGCCATCACACGTTGCGAAGCTTTTCTCGATAGCCTTAAGAATGTGAAGCTGACAAAGACCGTTTCTCCGAAACGGCAGAAGCTGATCACCGACCGGACAAAAAAGATTTACATCCCCTACATGTATGATGGCGCCTTTGCCGTAAAGGCGGCCTTTGAAGCATGCGGGGTGGAAGCCGAAGTCTTTCCCGAATCGGATGAGGAGACCCTTTACTGGGGAAGAAAGCTTACCTCGGGAAAAGAGTGTTATCCCTGCATCCTCACCACCGGAGATATGGTAAAGACAGTCAAGGCTCCAAACTTCGATCATGAGAGAGCGGCCTTTTTCATGCCTTCCGGAAACGGGCCCTGCCGATTCGGGCAGTACCATCGTTTCCATCGCCTTGTTTTAGATGACCTGGGTTTTGGACATGTCCCCGTCTACGCACCCAATCAGGACGAGACGCTATACAATGACCTGGGCATCATGGGCTCTCAATTCGCCCGTCTGGCATGGCAGGGAATCGTTGCGGTGGACCTTCTGATGAAGAAGCTCCTGGAGACCCGTCCCTACGAGAAGGAAAAAGGGAAGGCCGATCGGATTTATGAGGAATCATTAAACAGGGTTTGTGAAGCGATCCAGAAGGGAACCAATCTCAAGGAAGCCCTTCACAAAAGCCTGGAAGGTTTCGGACGGGTTGAGGTGGATCGACCCGGGACAAAACCCCTGATCGGAATCGTGGGAGAGGTCTATGTCCGGCTCAACCGGTTCAGCAACGAGGATGTGATCCGGAAGATCGAGCAGTTCGGAGGCGAGGCATGGATGGCTCCCATGACCGAATGGATTCTCTATGTCAACACCATCTCCAAGAAGAGAAGTCTCAGGAGGAAGTCGTTTTCGAACCTCCTAAAAGTCTATCTCACCGACCACTACCAGAAGAAGGATGAACACCATCTGGAAAAGGTATTTAAGTGCCAACGCAGAAACTTTGGCGAACCCAAGACCAGATCGATCTTGAAAAAAGCCAGGCCTTATATTGACTCCACCTTTGAAGGAGAGGCGATCCTCTCCATCGGGAAATCGATCGACTTTGCCAAAAGGGGCGCAAGTGGAATTGTCAATATCATGCCCTTTACGTGCATGCCCGGGACGATTGTCAGCGCCCTTCTAAAAAGATATCGGGAGGAGAATAACAATATTCCCATCCTCAATATGGCCTACGATGGACAGGAGCAGACCAATACTCTAACCCGCCTCGAAGCCTTCATGCACCAGGCCAAAGGGTTTCAGAGCAGAAAGAACAAAAAGGTTTAATTAGTTGATATTAAAAGAATATTTTTCTTTCCCCCATGCTTGTTAAAAAAATCACTTTTCTATTGTAATTCTTTTTTCAGGGTGGTATAAAGGAAAGGTTTAAAATTTCAGGAGGAAAACTGAAATGGATAACTGGACATTCGGAATTACGATGGTTGTTGTCGGAATGGGAGGGACCATTTTAACCATGTGGGTCCTCAGTTTATTGATGGGACTATTGAGAAAGGCTTTTCCTTACAAAAAAGAGGAAGAGGGGAAATAATGATTAAAGGGGGATGAGATATGTTAGAAGCTATTGGAAACGGATTATACGGACTGATTGCAGGATTTACCAGCCTCCACTGGTCAAATCCGGTCATGATCGGTTTGGGTTGCCTTCTCCTCTATCTCGCAATTAAGAAAGACATTGAACCCC
>VGRU01000325.1 GCA_016875255.1 Deltaproteobacteria bacterium | reverse complement strand
CTTCTACCCCCTTTTTCTGAGACTCCAGCGTCTTTTAAAGAAAAAGAAGGTTCTCTCGGCCCTGACAATGACGCTCTTCGTGGTCCTGGCGATCGTTCTTCCAGCCGGTCTCCTGATCATCTCCCTGGCCAATGAGGTGATCGATTTTTACCACAGTCTCGAAGAGATGATTAAAACGGGCCGTTTGCAATCCTATTTGAACCGGATCGGGGAGCTCCCCCTGCTCAAAGGGGCTCTTGAAAGGCTGAAGCAATATGTGGATCTCTCACAGGCAGACCCGTTCAATTTTTTGTTAAAAAATGTTCAACAGATCAGCGCTTTTCTCTTCAACCAGACCTCCAACCTTTTCAAATCCATCTCAACCTTTGTCGTCAGCTTCTTTTTTACCCTCCTCTCCCTTTACTACCTGTTCAAAGACGGAGACCGTCTCCTGAAAAGCCTCAAAGAGACTCTCCCTCTTCCTGCAAGGGAGAGTGAACTGATCATTCAAAGATTCAAAGAGATGGTCTCTGCCACGATCTACGGAGGAATATTGATTGCAATCATTCAGGGGATCCTGGGCGGGTTATCGTTCTGGGTTTTAGGGCTTGCTTCTCCGATCTTTTGGGGGACAGCCATGGCTTTCCTCTCCTTTATCCCAATGGGCGGAACAGCCCTCATCTGGGGTCCGGCGGCCATCTTCTTATTCATTCAGGGAGCTTTTCTGAAAGGGATCGTTCTTCTGGGTTTGGGAATTTTACTCATCGGTATGGTGGACAATTTTCTGAGGCCCTTATTCGTCAGCTCTCGAACAAACATCCATCCTCTTCTTCTCTTCTTCTCTGTTCTGGGCGGTATCCAGGCCTTCGGGATGATCGGGCTGGTCGCGGGCCCGCTGATCATGACCCTCTCGCTCACCCTGATCGAAATCTACATTCAAGGAATCAAACCTAAAGAAGACCCTGGGGTAAAACCCCATCGATAAGAAGTCCCTGTTCGATCTCTCTAAAGCCCCACTCCTTTGATCTTTCATGCGACTTGAAATAGCTTCCGAGAAAACCTAAAATGAATTTATCGGTGTGGAGTTTTTAATGAAGATTCACAGCCTCCGAACAAAATTCGCACTTCTCTTTCTTATCTTCTTCTTTATCCCTTTTGGTTTGCTGACCTTCCTTTCTGTCTCAATGAGCAAGGGAATGTTAGGACAGAGCACGATCTCACATTTGCAAAACCTTGTTGAAGTAAAAAAGATGGCAATTGATCAATGGCTTAAAGAGAGGATCGGAGACGGAAAGGCAATTTCGGAAAGCCAGGAGATTAAATCATTAGACCCAATGAGGATAGAACCCTATTTAACTCTGGTAAAGCAGTTTTATCGGGCCTATCGAGAACTCTGGGTTGTGAATCTAAGAGGACGAAGAGTGGCAGAGAATATCTCTGAATTTTCTTACGAACAAGAGGATTGGTTCCAAGAGGCTATTAATAAAGGATTATTTATTTCAAGCCCTAAATTCCACAAACCCTCCCTTCAGCCAACCATCGCCATTTCAGTCATCATAAAGGACAGGGACGGTCGTCCTATCGGAGTCCTCAAAGAATTGGTGGACATGGCCTATGTTGCTGAATTAATTTCTGAATCTAAATTGGGCGAAACAGGGGAACTCTATTTGGTTGACTCCAGAGGGAATTTCGTCCTCCATAAAATGTTAATGGAACTTTCAGAGAAAGGGATGTCGAAAGTCCCTTATTTCGAAAATCCTCAAATCACACTCACCTATACTGCAATTTACAGGGACTACAAAAACAATGAGGTTTTAGGATCGTGGAAATGGATTCCGAGCCTCCAGTGTTACCTCATCGCCGAACAAGATGTGAAAGAAGCTTTTTATCAGACCAACATTTTAGTTAAAAAGGCTTTCATCATTTTTATCATCTCAACCCTATTGATCCTTGTTTTATCCTACTGGGCCATCGGGACAGTGACAAACCCTATTAAACTTCTGAGCAGGACTGTTACTGCATTTGCGGACGGTAATTTTAAAAAAACCCTAGTGACAAATACAAATAGAAAGGACGAGATTGGAAAGTTGATTGAGGGGTTCAATACAATGGCCGATTGGTTGAAGAAGGCCTACGCGGAGCTGGAAGGGAAGGTCAAGACCTCTAATGGGGAATTGGAGAAGGCCTATCATATTCTCAAACAGAGGCAGGAGCAACTTATTCGTTCAGAAAAGATGGCTGCTCTTGGACAACTCTCCGCAGGTATTGCCCATGAAATCCGAACCCCTCTCACTTCCATCAAAATCTTTATTCAGTCTTTAGAGAAAGAAATAGATTTGGATAAAAATCAGAAGGAAGATTTTAGAATCATCAAAAAAGAGATCGATCGGATTAACGAAAATGTCACACGTTTTCTGAATTTCGCCAGGCCGGAGGATCCGATATTCCAACAGGCCGACGTCAATGCCTTGGTGATGGATGCCCTGACCCTATTGACTGCCAAGATAAAAACGAGCGGTATCCATTTGAAAATCTCCTTGTTAGAGAATCCCCCGCCGGTGGAGGGGGATACCAAGCAATTAAGCCAGGTCTTTCTCAATCTCATCCTTAATGCCATCGAGGCGATGCCCAAAGGGGGGACGTTGACGATTCGTTCGATGCTGAAGGCCATCCCGGAGAGTCAGGAAAAAATTCTTCAGCTTGTTTTCCAGGACACAGCAGGCGGAATCCCTGAAAAGGATAGACCTTATCTCTTTGACCCCTTCTTCACCACAAAAGAGGGAGGGACGGGGTTAGGACTCTCTATCGTTTATTCGATTGTTCAGAAGCATAATGGCCAGATTGAGGTGGAGAGTGAATTGGCAAAAGGCTCCTCGTTTATCCTCTCGTTGCCTGTCCATAAGGAGGGAACATGGAAAGAATTGTCGTCGTCGATGACGACCTGAGCTTATGCCATTTCTTAAAGAAAACTCTGTCTCAAAAAGGTTATCAGGTCGTCACCTGCCACAACGGGAAAGAGGCTCTTGGGATCACTTATGAGCAAGAGGCCGATCTTATCCTGCTTGACAATAAACTGCCGGATCGGACAGGTCTGGATGTCCTCCAGGAGATCAAAAAAAATCACCCCAAGGTGCCGGTCATCATTATGACCGCTTTTGGGACAACCGAAACCGCCATTGAGGCTATGCGCCTTGGAGCTTTTGACTATATCCTTAAGCCATTTGAACTGGAGGAGATTTCCGAACTGGTCACCAAAGGATTGGAAGCCCATAACTTGATGAAGAGGGCTGTAGCCATTCCCGCTCTTTCCCAAAAAAGTGAGGATTCAGATCAAATTATCGGCAAAAGCAAGGCCATGCAGGAAGTTTATAAACTGATTGGTCAGGTAGCGGAAAGCGATGTCACCGTATTGATTCGGGGAGAAAGCGGAACTGGTAAGGAGCTGGTAGCGAGGGCGATCTACCAGTACAGTCGAAGAAAAGAAGGCCCTTTCCTTGCCATCAATTGCGCAGCGATCCCAGAGACTCTGCTGGAGAGCGAGCTCTTCGGGCATGAAAAAGGGGCATTTACGGGGGCCAGCAAAAAACGCATCGGGAAGTTCGAACAATGCAATAAGGGAACAATCCTCCTCGATGAGGTAGGGGATATGACTCTCTC
>VGRU01000324.1 GCA_016875255.1 Deltaproteobacteria bacterium | reverse complement strand
CCTATTACGACACAGTCTCTTCAGGGGGAGGGTTAGGGTGGGGGTGGGGTATCCTAAACCCCAATCACACTAATTGTACGATCCCTACTTGTGTCCAGCCCCCCAACTTATGGGACATGTTAAGTTTGGAAAAGGGGGATTAAGGGGGATTTTATGATGAATCTTTTGGTCAATTGACTCGTAAAACTCTTTTTTTCAAAATGCTAAAGTGATACACCTATTCTAAAAAGCAAATAATATAATGCTCTCCTTATGAACCCATCATCTCCTTTGCCACTCCCTTTAATCCGAAAGCGTCGAGTGTTTCCCTGAGAGGAATCCCATTCTCGTCCCAGCCACGGAGCTCATAATAGTAGGAAAGCATCTCTTCATATTTTTCTCTGTCGATCTTCACCCCTTTCATCTTCCCCTGAGAATGGGGTTCTTCAAACCAGCGATCAGGAGGACGATCCCATGTCCGGCCGAATTGAGGAATCTCTCTTTTCCAGTAAGCCCGAATCAGGTTATAGATACGATCCCCAATTTGATAAAGGTCTTCCCAGGTCATGCGATTCCCCGTGATGGCTTCGAGATACTCCGGATACCAGTGAAGGCCGAAACTCACCTCGACCCATGGAAGCCGGCAGACCGTGGCCGATTCAAAAAACCCTCCCCGGATCCTCTGAAATTCAATGAGTTTCTGAACCTTCTCTTTGCTATAAGAAAATCGATCCGTCGATATTTCCCAGGCAATGATCCAGGCGTCCTTGTGGGCAGCGCCGATGGGAGATGTTCCAAAAGAGAGCGCCATTCCCGGACAGCCGTGGCAGTTATAAGCCGAGATCTCCAAGCCCTTTACATGCATGGCCCAGCGATGTGAACCCTTTCCAATCGCCTCCGAAGCCGCCTTCACCCCCTTCGACACCAGGGCTCCTATTCCTTCTCCCTTTCCAATTTCTTGAAGGAGTTTTCGGGCCGTCTCAAAATCTCCCCATCCGATCTTCTCCTTGATCAGTCCTCTCTCCGAGGCTTCCATAAGAAAACCGATGCCGCTTCCCAGAGAAATCGTATCCATGCCCCATTCGTCCGCCATCCGGTTTAGCAAAGCCACTTGGGGAAGGCTTTTTAAGCCGATATTGGGGCCAAGCATTCCGACATTTTCGTAATCCAATTCTGCCCGTTGGTTCTCGGAATCCTTGATCACATGGCCGCATTGCATGCTGCACATGGGACACCCTTTCCGGTCAACATGGAGCTTTTCCAAGATATAACCATCCATCTCTTTTGAAAATTCGAAAACCCCTTCCTTGAAATTGTAAGTCGGGAGGCAGCCATTCTCATTGCACCAATCAAACGCCTGCATCGTCCCCTGACGCATCCAGAAGTCAAGACTCTCCTTCGTCTTAATCTCTTCATACCCCTTTTTCCCAAGCTCTCGAAGTTTGGGATCGTCGAAGTTGGAAATATTTCCGGTCCCTTTGATGACGATGGCTTTCAAATGCTTTGACCCCATCACCGCGCCCATGCCGGGCCGTCCCCCTGCCCTTCCTCGTTGGGACATCACCGTCGAAATGGGGATGAGATTTTCTCCTCCGGGCCCGATGAGAAGGATCCCGGAATTCTTCCCATACTTTTTCTCAAGGAGGTCCTGGGCCTCAAAGGTATCTTTCCCCCATAGCTCGGAAGATCCAACGATCTTTACGTTTTCATCCTCGATGAGCAGGGTGCAGGGTTTCTCGGATTTTCCTTCAACCACTACGGCATCATAGCCTGCTTTTCTCAGATGGACAGATGCCATCGTCCCGATGTTTCCATCCCCGTAACCGCCGGTCAGGGGGCTCTTGGAGGCGATCACCATCTTCCCCGCACTCGGCAGCAACTGTCCGCTCAATGGGCCTGTAGAAAAAATGATCTTGTTCTTTTCGGAGAGCGGATCGACGTGCTTGACCTCATCCCATAAAAGTTTGATGGCAAATCCTCTCCCTCCTAAAAAATCCTTCTTCAACGATTCTGAAATCTCTTCTTTGGAAATCTTTCTGTCAGAAAGATTCACTCTCAATAACTTCCCCGCATACCCATTCATCGCTAACCTCCCTCTGATTGTTTATTAATATCACCTTATGAATAAAATTGTGCGCCAAATGGCAACAAAGCGATTCACCGTAAAGGGGGTTTAAATCCGAAGCACGAAATCCGAAATTCGAAACAATCTCAAATGACCAAATGGTAAATGTTCCAAACAAAAGAGTTTAAAAAATTTGAATTTTGAAAATTCGAATTTGTTTCGGATTTCGATATTCGGATTTCGGATTTTTCAACTCCGAACCCTATTGAGTTCCATCCATGCCAAATCAGGACATCCTGACCAACTGCCCTCTGCCTTCCCGGATGGCTTTTTCGTAAGCATGGTGGGCTGTCACCACATCTTCCATGGCGAATCCTACCGATTTGAAGAAGGTGATCTCTTCATTAGATTCCCTCACCATCTTCCGGCCTGTGACCAGATCTCCGAGGTCGCCACAGATCGCTTCCTTCTTCAGTTTCCCTTCGCCCATTGGAATGAGCAGGTCTCCTGCCTCGCTGAGACAGCCCTCAAAGGTATCGACCACGATTTTGGATCGAAGGATGGTCTCGTCATCCACCTCGCGCATATCTGGCCGAAAAGCTCCGATGGCATTGATATGGGCGCCGGGTTTCAGATCCTTCCCTGAGAAGACAGGGGTCTTGGATGTGGTTGAGGTGACCAAAATATCGCTTGGGCTCACTGCTTCAGATGGATTTGATACGGGATGAACCTTAATAAAAGGCGACACCCTCTGACAGAAATCCTGAAGCCTCTTCGGGTCGACATCGTAAACCCGGACCTCCTTGATCGGCCTGACTGCCTGAATGGCCCTGACCTGGAAGAAAGACTGAAAGCCTGTTCCGATCACTCCAAGAACCTTTGCATCCTTTCTCGCTAAGTAGCGTGTGGCCAGGCCGGAGGTTCCTCCGGTCCGGATGCCTGTAAGCGTGGCCCCCTCCATAAGGGCCAGCAATTCTCCTGTGGTGGGATCGCTTAACAAGTAAGTCGCATAGATGGTCGGTTTTCCTTTCGAAGTGTTCTGTGGAAAGACAGAGACGATCTTCGTTCCGCTCTGTTTCAATCCGGGGAGAAAGGCAGGCATATAGAGAAACTGCCCCTGGTGTTCCTCAACGCTGAGATGAAACCGAACAGGAACGACACACCGTCCCTCTTTTACCTCCCGAAACCCCATCGCTAAAACATTTAGAACTTCCTCCATCGGCAGAAGTTCTTCCAGGTCTTTTTTGTTCAGTACGAGCATAGGCTTGTTTCACTCCTTATATAATCAACGTCTAACGGTTAGGGCAACGAGGCCCGTTTCGGTTATCGGTAACGGTTAGGAAAAATAATTAAAAGACGATCAACGTAACCTTTTATGAACGATACGGGCTTCGTCACCGTAACCTTAACCCAAAAAGTTAGGTCGTTCATCGTTCAAAGTCCATTGTCCATCGTTCACTGTTTTTCGTTTAAATGACTTCCTCCTCCAGCACCTTTCTGCCTTCAAGAATCCGCTCATAGCCCAGCGGGCTGACATCCAAAGTCTCATAACGCCTGAGGCGTATCCATTCCGAAAGGGCTTTGCCCACGGCAGGCGCCTGCT
>VGRU01000323.1 GCA_016875255.1 Deltaproteobacteria bacterium | reverse complement strand
ACCCCTGTTGGCTGGCATTGATGAGATAGTCCGTATCTTCTCCTCTCGGGATGTAAGGATCGAAGGGAACCCTGGAAAAAAGAGACTGGTGGAGAATGAGGTTTCCCCCCAGAAGCAAGGGAGAAGGGATGAGTCTATCCTTTGAGGAGAGAATCTTCTCCCAAACTCGATTCATCCATTTGGTCTTATCCCATAAAAACCTCCACCAGAAAGGCTGAGGAGGAAGAAGAATCGTTCCATCCGGATTGACATAAAATCCCCCTTTTCCGGTGACCAGTTTCCCATTCCACCTCTGGTTCAAATATTCACAGGCGATTTTTAAATAGTGAGGGTCTTCCACGACCTCGTCGTTGTCCACGAAGATTGCCACGTCCATCGAGAGGGCCTGAGCAAGAAGGAGACCTGTATTACGAATTTTTGAAAATCCTTTAAGATCAATAAGAGGAGAGAGGTTTTTGAAACCTTTTTGATCCAGATATTTTCTCAAGGTTTTCAGGCGATAAGAGGAAAAGAGAAATATTTTTCTTGCCCGGAGATTCTGCAATGCTTGTCTGAGAAACCCATCCATTTCAATCCACGAGCCTTCTTCGTCTCCTCCAACCAGATCAAAACAGACAGGAAGAATGAGGGTAAAATCCTGATCTTCTAATATCTTTAGACTTTCGATTGCCCTTCTGGTCAGAGCGAGCCCCTCTGAATCGGGTAATTCTTCCGGGCGGTTTAATCGGAGATAGACGGGAATGATGATGGCTTTATTCATTGCTCTTCTTACTCCAATCGAGTGAAAATATTTTGACAAAATCCCCTCTAACTCCCCTTTGCCAAAGGGGAGGACTTATTATTATCCCCCTTTGGAAAAGGGGGAATAAGGGGGATTTTAATATAGGGTTTAACAAACCTTTAAATAGTCTCGCTATCATGTTTGCAGCTCAATCAAGCAATAATTTTTCACTCAATTGGGGTCTTATTCATCTTTTGCTTTGACAGAAGCAGGCCCATGGTAAACGGTTTCGAGGTTTTCAATCTGCTTCTTCAATTCTTTCGATCGAATGGAAGATTTAATAGCCTTGGGGATCCAGAAGAAAAGTGTCATTAGAATCCCTGCACCCATTGATCCTAAGATGGTATAGATCAGAGAGGTTTCAAATTTCCATACGATAAATTTTATTGTGACGAGAGGAACTGATGAATTCTGAACAGCAAAAATGGCAACCCCAATGACGATGACTAATATTAACCAGTAAAAGAATTGCATAGGTTTCCTCCTGATTTAAAATTGCAACTCGCTTAATATATTGAGAATTGCTTCGTTCCAGGCTTGAGGTCCTGTTCCCTCAAAACATACCAGATTTTTAGATGGTATCTCAGGGGAAATACCTTCTTTTTCTTTGAGAAAAATCGGATGATCCACAGCTAATAACATGGGGATGTCATTCAGACTGTCTCCAATGCCCAAGGTCGAGATAGAGAAAAACTCGTTCTCGTATAACTCCTTCAATATCTCCACAGCCTTCCCTTTATCGTTTTTACCCAATATATGGTGAAATTTCCCTCCCCAGACATAGTTCATCCCCTTTTCTTTGATCTTGTTTTTGACTCTCTCAACTTCTTTCTCCCCGCCCTCAATGATGAACGCCTCATCATACTCCCTTCTCTTGGCAAAAAGGGCTTCTTTTAGACTCAATCCGGTCAGGGAACTCAGCTCTTCTTCCGTCAGGTCAGAGAACCCCGTGATCTTAATCCCGGTCTCTTTTTTAATGGACTCCAAAATCTCAAGGATCACCGGATAAAAAACCCCTAACTCTAAAACGAAATACTTATCCGATTCTCTATCATAAGGAAATGGAAAAGAGAAATAATTTTTAGGAGCAAATACAGCGCCCCCGTTTTCTGAAATGAAGGGGTGATTGTTTTCAAGCTTTGCTCGATAAAGTGAAATCTCGTCCCGGGTTTTGCTGCTTGAAAGGATGAGAGGAATACTCTTTTCCTGAAGGATCCGAAGCGCTGGTAAGGCAGGTTCATAGGTATAAGTCTGCCGGTCGAGCAAAGTCCCATCGAGGTCCGTAAAAATGATGGGTTTAGGTGTTGTCGTCGTCGACGGCATTTTTAAACCTCTCCAAAAAATCAGGGATAGCAGAGGTGACCCGGCTCCAGTTTGGGATAAGAGGAATGCTGAGAGGATCCTCCACAAAGGCCCTGGTGGCCAGTTCAATGCCTTTGGTAAAGGTCTCCACGGCAACCCCCTCCTCATGGCGGTCAAAATCGAGACCATTAATGGCCGCATCGTCATGGTATTTCGTAATGGCTTCCTGAGCCGTTCTTATATAGGTCGCCTTTAATGTTTTAAGTAGACTTTCTGAAAGATCGATTCCCTCACTGGCGAGATTCCGGAAGAGGTTCTTTGCAATATCCGTTGACATTCTCAAAAGCCCTTTGCTTGGATCATCCGGAGAAAGTTCTTGATGTTTATGCTCATAATTGTCTGTTAAATCGACCTGACAGATCCGCCTCAGGGAACAGTTGCGGAAAACCTCTGACAGGACACCAACCTCCAGTCCCCAATCCCAGGGAATCCGATTGATCCGTGCCAGATCCGTTATCATCGAAAATTCTCCTGCCAGGGGGTATCGAAAACTGTCCAGATAGACCAAAAAGGGAAGGTATCCCAATAACCTTTCCAGGGATCGAATAAGGGGGGTGACAAACAGTCTGGTCACTCTTCCATGCATTTTGTTCGTTACCCTTGTATAATATCCCTTACAGAATTCATACCCTAAATTGGGATTGACAACCGGATAGCACAGACGGGCTAAAAACTCCCGATCGTAACTCATGATATCGCAATCATGGAGCGCGATGACATCGCTTTTTCCGCTGGCCAAGACATAGCCAAAAGCCATCCAGGCGGACCGCCCCTTTCCATCCTCCCCTGCTGAAATATCATTCTTGTTCAGGATATCGTAAAGGGATCGCACCCTTTCGCCATCGTTCCAGATGATAATCGTCTCCTGGGGGAGAACCGAAAAAAACTCCCTGGCGTGATCGAACTCTTTTCGGTCTGCCCTTCCGAGGGTGATAATCACTTGATTGATGAAGGTGACCCTCTTAATCTCGGAGATGATTGTTTTAAGGGCCTTCTCTTTCAGTTCGGAATAAAGGGAGGGGAGGACCAGAGCGATGGGGTTGTATCTCGAAAAGAATTCCAGCTCCACCTCCATTCGTTCTAAGTTCTCTTTTTTAAACCGATGGAGTGTTGTGATCAATCCAGGTTGAAAGAAATCGCCCATAAATGTCCTCCGATTTTTATTTGTTTGAGTTCTCTCTCCTCATGGCCTGGGAAATCGCCATGTGAATATGGGAGAGAGTTAAGGGGAGAGAGAAGTGGAGGATGGATATACCATCTCGGAAACCAAATTCCTCAACGTATTGAAATGGACTGGTTTTTCTAAATAGGCCGTTGCTCCCCTTTCAAGGGCTCTCTGACGGATCTCCTCGCTTCCGAAAGCCGTGATGACAATAATGGGGACTTCGGGTTGAAGTTTTCTGATTCCGGGAAGAATATCCAATCCTGTCAAACCGGGCATCCGAATATCCGTAATGACGAGAACGAAAGATTCCTTGACCAGCTTTCGAAAGGCCTCGGAGCCAT
>VGRU01000322.1 GCA_016875255.1 Deltaproteobacteria bacterium | reverse complement strand
GAAAAAATGCGATGATGATCCAGAGAAAAGGATGTCTCATGAAATCAATTATAACACTCCGGCGTTAAGAGTTGAAAGGGAAAGCGATCCTTGAAACCTAAAGAAGAATTATGATATTCATTGTGGGAAAGGCAGTTTTTTGAAAGAGGTTAGAGAGAGATGAAGCATCTGGAAATGATCGGATTTATCCTATGGTTTTCTTTATGGGTTGTCGGTTGTGCCACCGACTCTTCCCTCAAAAAAGAATCCGAACCTCAGATGATCATCATCGAAAGGGAGTCCTCAGAGAAGATTGAGGCATTGGCGGAAAGGATTAAAAGACTTGAAGAGTCCATTTCGAAACTTCGCTCAGAGATCGTATTCCTCGAAAAGCATTTCAGAAATATTCAGGCTCGTCCGCCTCTTTCCTCCTATAAACTTCCCAAAGAGGTGACCTTATGCGGAGAGAGATTTCCCTTGGAGGACAAAACTGTCTGGGAAAATCTGGACCGGGAATTCATCGTGACCCTGGATAGTCATGCTCAGATCCTCTTGTGGATGAAAAGGGCGCGGCGCTACTTCCCCCATATCGAAAAGAGGCTGAAAGAGCTGAACCTTCCTGATGATCTGAAGTATGTTGCTATTGCGGAAAGCGGTCTGCGGCCTCATGCGGTCTCCTCATCAGGAGCGGCAGGGATCTGGCAGTTCATTCCTTCCACGGGAGAAAAATACGGGATGCGGAGGAGCAAAGTTCTTGATGAGCGTTTCGACTTTTTAAAAGCAACGGAAGGATCACTGACCTATCTGAAAAACCTCTATGAAGAATTCGGAAGCTGGAGCCTGGCGATGGCGGCCTATAATGCGGGAGAAAACCGTATCAGAAGGGAGATCGACTTCCAGAAAACGCGGAGCTATTTCTACCTCGACCTCCCTATGGAAACAGAGCGATATGTCTATAAGATCGCGGTGGCCAAGATCATCCTCTCCGATCCCGGAAAATTCGGGTTTCATCTTGAGGATCGGGAGATCTATGACCCCCTGCAATTGGAAAGGGTCCAGATTGAACTAAGACAACCCCTTCCCCTGATGGAGGTGGCCAGAGCCATTGGATGTTATTACAAGGAGATCAAAGAGATGAACCTTCATCTCCCGGAGGAGACGATTCCTGCCGGCGTTCAATTTCTTAATCTGCCTTCCGGGACCTCGGAACGATTCTGGAATTTTTTTAATCACTGGAGGAGGGAACCGGAGGGCAGGTAGTCTGTAATACCTCGGTTATGGGGGTCCCCTCATTCCTGATAAAGTTTAATTACAGCCCGATAGGCGGGACATTCTTGTCCCGCCTATCGGGGAAGCGGGGTTAGACTTGCAGCAGGCCCCGCCTATCGACTCGGCCTATCAATGAAATGAAATTACCCTTGTAACTGAGGCATTACGGTAATCTTTTAATTTTTATTGAAATTGTTCAATAAAAAGAATATCCTTTCTCAAAAGCCAAGGGATGGTGGATGTGGAAACGGAACGGATTTTAATCGTGGATGATGAAAGCATCATTCTGGACATGGTCGCCTCTTATGTAAGCCATATCGGTTATGAGGCGATGACAGCCAAAAATGGCAGGGAGGCGTTGGAGCGATTAAGAAGTGAACCTTTTACCATTTTAATCACCGACATTAAGATGCCTGAGATGGATGGGTTTGAGTTGATGAAAGCCGTCCGGTCTGAATTCCCGGATATCCATATCATTGCCATGACCGGCCATGGCGCATCCTATACGTTCACCGATGTGGTTGAATCCGGAGCAACGGATTATGTCCCCAAACCTTTTTCCCTTGATGAGATGACAGCCAAGCTGAACCGGGTGGTCCGTGAGAAAGGGCTCCTCAGGGATGTGAAGCAGAAATCAGTCGAACTGGAAAAGGCGAATGAAGATCTTAAAAGGCTCGATAATCTAAAATCCATTTTCGTCTCAAGCGTTTCACATGAACTCCGTACCCCTCTGACTGTCATCAAAGAGTTTATCTCCCTCATGCTTGAAGGACACGGAGGGACTCTCAGCGAAGACCAGAGGGAGTATCTGGGCATCGCCCACAAAAACATTTTGCGGCTGACGAACCTCATCGATACACTTCTGGATTTTTCGAGAATCGAGTCCGGAAAGGGGTTGCAGTTAAAGTTTGAACCCGCCCGTCTGATGGAAGTGGTCGAAGATGCGTCGATGACACTGGCTCATGCGCTCGAAGAGAAGAGGATTACCCTTGAGAACCAACTCGACCCGGATATGCCTCAGGTCTTGATCGATCGGAACCGATTGGTGGAGGTGTTGATCAATCTCATCAACAATGGAATTAAGTTCACTCCAACCGGAGGAAAGATCACAATCGATACGAGAGGGGTGACTGAAAAACGGGACTACCTGAAGGTGGTGCTGAGCGATACAGGCATTGGAATTCCACCGGAAGACTTGCCCAGAGTATTTGACCGGTTCTATCAGGGGCAGACAAGCATCTCCATGGGATCGGGCCTGGGACTTGCCATCACCAAAGAGATCATCGAAGGGCATAAAGGCTTTATCCATGCAGAGAGCAGGCTGGGGAGCGGGACCTCCTTCGTCTTTACGCTCCCCCTTCTTGTCGTGAGTAACATCTTCCAGCTTCTCATCCAGCCGATGCTGGAAGAGGCTGAAAAGGATGGGCTCTTTTTTTCGATGGTTCGGATCAAGTTCTGGGACCCGAAGATGAAGCGGGAAATGGCGCTGAGTCACGACTCCTGGGGGGACGTGAGATATGCAATCCAGAAGATGGTTCGTTCTGTCGACAACATCGTCCCTTTCCCAAACAGCCTGATTTACCTCTTCTCATTCATCGATGAGAAACTGGCCAGAGAGATTGGCGAAAGGATTCAGGTGAAGTTGACTCAGGGGGGATATGTTCCAAAGGGGACAGAGGTCCAATCCAAAACGTATTCCTATCCCCAGGAAGTCAGTTCCAAAGAGGAGTTTTTAAAAGGGTGCAGGCAACTCATTAAGATGGAGTAGGCCCCGTTAGAAGGTCTTTGGTCTAACCCCACCTCACCTCCCCTTAAGTTAAGGGGAGAGAGGGAGGGGTTAATAGGGGGATGAAGAAGTTACATCTACAAGGAGGGTCCATCCTACTATGAGAATGTTATTGGCGGTCTTTGTCCTTCTGGTCTTCATGGCGGCCTGTGATGGCAAACCATCTTCCTCACAGAAAATATCGGAAGGTTTACCGGCTCCAAAGGTGATTGTTGAAAAAGAGAAGGTGGAGAAGGCAGAGCCCCTTCCTCCCGAGGTAAAGATCAAGTTGAAGCGGGATGGAAAAGATAACTACTCCTGGGAGCTGAGCGGTTCGGATGCGGACGAGATCCTTAAAATCAATGAAAAGCTGAGAAAGAAATTGGGTGGTGAACAGCAGAAATAGAAGAAAGCAGTAGGCAGTAAATGCAGGAGATGTCTTTGAGCAAAAGACGACAGATCACCTATGGTAGCGAATCTATCACTTCTATACTTACCCGTTCACCCTGAGGCTGTCGCAAGGCTCACCACGAACGAATGACTGAATCACGACACTACCGCAGACGAAGGAGGTCATAAAACAGCATGGAGGCTTATTTTGAGCAGATTTTTAAGGAACTTCCCTTCGGGCTTGGTATCGCCATAT